>NZ_JBLRVZ010000038.1:135665-200230 GCF_048159505.1 Streptomyces sp. T028 | reverse complement strand
GTACTGCAGGGGGGACCCTGTGGGAGAGTAGGACACCGCCGAACAATCATTGTGGGAAACCCCCGCACCGTATGGTGCGGGGGTTTTCTGCGTTTAGGGTCTATTACATGCGCTACGACCTGGTGATCTTCGACAACGATGGTGTCCTCGTGGACAGTGAACCCATCTCCAACCGACTGCTCGCTGCCTATCTGACCGAGCTCGGGTACCCCACCTCCTACGAGGACTCCATCCGGGACTACATGGGGTCCGCGATGCACCGGGTCCACGACCTGGTCCAGGAGCGGACGGGAGAGCGGCTGCCGGCCGAGTTCGACGACGTCTTCCACCGGAGGGTGTTCGCCGCCTTCGAGCGGGAGTTGGAGGCCGTGGCCGGGGTCGTGGACGTGCTGGAGAAGCTGGCGGCGGACGAGGTGCCGTACTGCGTGGCCTCCTCCGGTAGTCATGAGCGGATTCGGGTGGGGCATCGGACGACGGGGCTCGACCGGTGGTTCGACGAAGGACGGATCTTCAGTTCGCAGGACGTGGGGAAGGGGAAGCCGGAGCCGGATCTGTTCCTGTACGCCGCCGAGCGGATGGGAGTGGCGCCGGGGCGGTGCGTCGTCGTGGAGGACTCTCCGCTGGGGGTGCAGGCGGCTGTCGCGGCCGGGATGGACGTGCTGGGGTTCACCGCGATGACGCCGGCCGCGAAGCTCGCGAGCGCCACACAACTCTTCTCCGACATGGGGGACTTGACGGGGCTGCTGGCCTGACACTTGGCATGCCGAGTTTGCTCCTTGCGGCGAAGCTGAGGGAAATTCATCTTTGGCTGGATCTACCCACGAGTACGCGGGGGCTCTACGCTCGCCGCCATGACAGAAGTGCTGCGGCGCGGTAGAGCCTCTTTGGCGTTCAGCTTCTTTGCGCAGGGGGCCGCGTTCGCTCTGCTCGTGACCCGGATTCCGGCGATCCAGGACCGGTACGGCGTCTCGGACGGGCAGTTGCCGATCTTCCTCGCCGCTGTGCCCGTACTCGCCGGGGTCGGGAGCGTGACGACCGAGCAGTTGGTGAAGCGGATACCCGCGAGTCGGCTGCTGCGCTGGTCCCAGCCGGTGGTGCTGCTTGCGCTGGTCGGGGTGGGAGCGGGGGACTCGACGGCCGCGCTGGCGCTCGCCCTGGCCGTGTTCGGGCTCGCCGTCGGGGCGCTGGACGCTTCGATGAACATGCTCGGGGTGAGTCTGCAGCGGACGTACGGGCGCAGCATCATGCTGAGCTTCCATGCGGCGTTCAGCCTCGGGGGGATCGTGGGGGCCTCGCTGGCGTGGGCGGGGGCGCACTGGCATCTCGCCCTCTGGCTGTCTTATCTGCCGGTGGTGGCGGCGCTGCTGCCGGCGGCGCTGGTGGGGAGCCGGTGGTATGTCGACGGTGATGCCGGGGCCGGGGTTGGGGCTGGGGTTGGGGGCGTCGAGGACGAGAAGGCTCGGGACGGCTCTGGTGTTGTTTTCAAGCTGCTGCTGCCTTTGTGCCTGGTGATGTCCTTCGCCTACATCGGGGACTCGACCGTTTCCAACTGGAGTGCGAAGTATCTGCAGGACGTGCTGGGCAGCAGTGAGCAGCTGGCGACCGTGCCGTACAACGTGTACATGGTGACCACGCTGGTCGGGCGGGCCATCGGGGACTTCGGGGTGCGGCGGTTCGAGGCGGCGGCCGTGGTACGGCTGGGGGCGCTGGTGGCGGCGGCCGGGTTCGCGGTGGTGGCGGTGGCGCCCGGGGCCTGGGTGGGGATGGGCGGGTTCACCCTGGTCGGGCTGGGGCTGTGTGTGCTGGTGCCGCAGACCTTCGCGGCGGCGGGGCGGTTGTTCCCGGGGGCCTCGGATGCGGCCATCGCCCGGTTGAACGTCTTCAACTACGTCGGGTTCCTGGTGGGGTCGCCGTTGGTGGGGGCGTTGGGGGACGCATGGAGCTATCGGGGGGCGATGGTGGTGCCGATGGTGTTGGTGCTGGTGACGTTGGTGTATGCCAGGTCGTTCGTCGCTCAACCGGACCGATACGGTGGCGGGCATGAGCGGCCGCGCACAGCTGATGTGGGACGAGGCAGTAACGGGCTATGACTTCGGTCCGGAGCATCCGATGGATCCGGTACGGCTGGAGCTGACCCGGAGCTTGGTGGGTGCCCTGGGGCTCGACCGGGACATGGAGGTCGTACGGGCGAAGCCGGCCGGTGAGTCGACCCTGCGGCTTGTGCATCGGGAGGACTACGTCGCTGCCGTGAAGGCGGCTTCGGCGGATCCTGCGGCTGCCGACCAGGCGTATGGGCTGGGGACGATGGACGATCCTGCGTTCGTGGGGATGCATGAGGTGTCGTCGGTCATCGCCGGGTTGTCCGTGGGGGCCGCGGAGGCGGTGTGGCGGGGGGATGCGCTGCACGCGGTGAATTTCGCGGGTGGGCTGCATCATGCGATGCCGGGGGGTGCGTCCGGGTTCTGTATCTACAACGATGCCTCGCTGGCCATCGCTCGGTTGTTGGAGTTGGGTGCCGAGCGGGTCGCGTATGTGGATGTGGACGTGCATCACGGGGACGGGGTGCAGGCCGCGTTCTGGGAGGATCCGCGGGTGCTGACGATCTCGTTGCACGAGCATCCTCGTACGTTGTTTCCGCAGACCGGGTGGCCTGAGGAGACCGGGGCGGGGGCCGGGGAGGGGTCGGCTGTCAATGTGGCGTTGCCGGCGGGGACGGGCGATGCGGGGTGGTTGCGGGCGTTTCACGCGGTCGTGCCGGAGCTGATCGCTGATTTCCGGCCGGATGTGCTGGTGACTCAGCATGGGGCCGATACGCATTTCGAGGATCCGTTGGCGCATTTGGCGGTGTCGCTCGATGCGCAGCGGGCTGTGCAGGTGGCTTGTCATGAGTTGGCTCATGAGTACGCCGGGGGGAAGTGGGTCGCGTTGGGTGGGGGTGGGTACGCGGTGGTGGAGGTGGTGCCGCGGTCGTGGGCGCATCTGGTGGGGATTGCGGCGGGGAGGGAGGTGGCGCCGGAGACCGTGATTCCGGAGAGTTGGCGGGCGGAGGTCTTTGCTCGGACTCGGCAGTTGGCTCCTGTGCGGATGAGTGATGGGCGGTGGCCGGTGGAGTGGGGGGAGTGGGAGGCGGGGTACGACCCTGCGGATCGGTTGGATCAGGCGGTGTTGGCTACGCGGCGGGCGGTGTTTCCGTTGCGGGGGTTGTTGGCGTAGGGGGTGGTTTTGCCCACCCGCCCGCCCGACTCGGTCCCTTGAGCAGTGCCCGTCCCCCGGGGCTCCGCCCCGGACCCCACGAAAGCCTGCCCACCCACCCGCCCGACTCGGTTGGCCGAGAGGCGCCCGTCTTCCGGGGCTCCGCCCCAGACCCCGGCGGGGACTGCGTCCCCTGCACCCCTCGTGGGGTTTCGTCCCGGACGCCGGTGGGGGCGCGTCCGTAGCCCTCGCGGGGCTGCGCCCCCCGGACGCCGGCGGGGACTGCGTCCCCTGCACCCCTCGCGGGGCTGCGCCCCGGACGCCGGCGGGGACTGCGTTCCCTGCACCCCTCGTGGGGTTCCGTCCCGGACGCCGGTGGGGGCGCGTCCGTAGCCCTCGCGGGGCTGTGCCCCGGACCCCGGCAGGGACTGCGTTCCCTGCACCCCTCGTGGGGTTTCGTCCCGGACGCCGGTGGGGGCGCGTCCGTAGCCCTCGCGGGGCTGCGCCCCGGACGCCGGCGGGGACTGCGTTCCCTGCACCCCTCGTGGGGTTTCGTCCCGGTCGCCGGTGGGGGCGCGTCCGTAGCCCTCGCGGGGCTGTGCCCCGGACGCCGGCGGGGACTGCGTCCCTACTCCTTCCGCCGTTTCGGGACAGGCTTCTGGCGCGGGGCTGTGCTCGGGAGGCTTTCGTCCGGTTACGCCGACCGTGGTGACTTCCCCCCGTTTTCCGGCGGGGCCCGTGTGGGGGCGTCAGCATCGGGAGGGTGTTGAGTGATGAGGGTGGGATGCGGGCGTATCTCGTGGGGGTGGGGTTGGCGGGGGTGATCGGGACTGCTCGGGAGGTGAGTCTGCGGAGTTACCGGGCGTTCGCTGCTCGGGATCCTCGGGTGTTGATCGGGGTTGATCCGCAAGGGAGTTGGGGGGTGGCGGAGTTGGTTGGGCTGATGGCGGAGAGGTGTGGGGTTCTGGACGATCCCCGGTGTGTTTCAGGGCAGGATGTGATTGATCCCGAGCGGACCGTTGCCGCGCTGGACGCCTTCGGGGAGCGGGTGGGGGCGGTTGCCCAGCGTGGTGGGACCGTGTTGCTCGGGACCGGGCATCCGGACCGGCTGCTGGGGTTCTACGCCGGGCTTGCGGACGCTTTGTCGGCGGTGGGATGTACTGTCCTCACCCCCGCGCAGGGTCGCTGTGTCGACATAACGACCCGGTTCGGTCTACGTACGTGCAATCTTGACTACGTCCGAGGGGTGGGGGTCGTGCGGGAACGCAGTCGTGAACGCGCCGGTTGTGCGACCCCTGTGCACAGTCATTCCCCGCTGCCGGTTCGGGTGGCGCTCGGGGCGGCCGCCGAGGAGGGCGGGATGCTGCCGGATCTTGTGATCGGGGATCACGGCTGGGTCTGCGGTGCAGGTCAGCTGGGGTTCGAGGCCATCGGGCTGGCTGATACCGATGACCCGGCGCTGTTCGTGGGGGAGGCGGAGGGGGTCGTGTCCGTCGTCGTTCCACTTGATGACGGCGTGCGGGCCGATTACTACCTGCCGCTGACCCGCTACGTACTCAATCGAGCGTGTCTGTCACAGTAGGCCTGCGATGGGTGCACCTCTTCCCCACTCGCATCACCCGCCCCTACATTGGGGAGTGAGCACGCAACGACGAAGAGTCACCGGAAGGGGAAGCCGGTGGCCGTCGAGTGCGGAAGGTTCAGGTGTGTCATGGCTGCAGCTGGCGAAAGGCCTCTGAACGAGGTTCAGTTCCTTACCGTGGCGGAAGTCGCCTCGGTGATGCGAGTGTCCAAGATGACCGTGTACCGGCTGGTGCACAGCGGTCATCTGCCCGCGATCCGGGTGGGGCGGTCCTTCCGCGTCCCCGAGCAAGCGGTCCACGAGTACCTCCGCGAGAGTTACGTGGGGGTGGAAACCGCCTGACGGACGGCGATCGTGGAGGGGGTCGGCGCGGCGTACAGGGCAACCTCGGCCCCCTCCGGAGCCCTCGATTACGACCTCGGCGCTTGGGCGGGTAGGCTGGCCCCTCGTAGGTCGTATGGGCCCATGGCGCCCAAACACCGAGTGATGAGAAGTGAGCGAGGGTAGTCGTGGGCTCTGTTATCAAGAAGCGGCGCAAGCGGATGGCCAAGAAGAAGCACCGCAAGCTGCTCAAGCGCACGCGCGTTCAGCGTCGTAACAAGAAGTAAGGCATTGCCTTAGTTCTTCGCGAGGCGCGAGCCGCGGAAGCGTGGTGTGTGGCCCCCAGTCGGTTCTGCCGGCGGGGGCCACACGCATGTCCGGGTGGTGTGCGGTGGGCTGAATGCCGTGCGTATGTCTGGACGGGCAGACGACGAGCGACCTCGCTGATCTGGTCGTATGACCGACCCGTGTCGTCACCTCGTGCATCGGGGGGTCATCACAGCGCAACATCGACCCGATAAGTTGGTCCGCACACGGGGAACGCGGCAGGGTACGAGCAGTGCATCAGTGCGGACGAGAGGAAGGCGCTGGTCTTGGGGAAGGTCGTGCTCGTGACCGGAGTGGCCCGCCAGCTGGGGGGCCGGTTCGTACGACGGATTCTGCGTGACCCGGAGGTCGAGCGTGTCATCGGGGTGGACGCCGTGCGGCCCGAGCACCATCTGGGCGGTGCCGAGTTCGTCCAGGCCGACATCCGGCAGCCCACCATCGCGCGGGTGCTGGCCGAGACCGGCGCCGACACCGTCGTACATCTCGATGTGACGGCGACCGCGCTGGGCAGTGGCAGCCGGACCACGGTCAAGGAGACCAACGTCATCGGGACCATGCAGCTGCTCGGCGCCTGTCAGAAGTCGCCCAGTGTGAAGCGGTTGGTGGTCAAGTCCAGCACGAATGTGTATGGGTCCGCGCCTCGGGATCCTGCTGTTTTCACCGAGACGACCTCCGCCAAGTCCTTGCCCAGTGGCGGGTTCGCCAAGGACACCGTCGAGGTGGAGGGGTATGTGCGCGGGTTCGCGCGGCGGCGGCCCGATGTGGCCGTGTGCGTGCTGCGGTTCGCGAACATTCTCGGGCCGACCGCCGAGACGCCGCTCGCCTCGTACTTCGCGCTGCCCGTGCTGCCGACCGTGTTCGGCTACGACCCGCGGCTGCAGTTCGTGCACGAGGACGATGTGATCGAGGTGCTGCGGATCGCCTCGCACGAGCCGGCGCGGTCCACGCTCAACAGCGGAACCTTCAACATCGCCGGGGACGGGGTGCTGCTGCTGTCGCAGTGCTCGCGGCGACTCGGGCGGCCGACCGTGCCGCTGCTGCTGCCGGCCGTCACCTGGGCGGGATCGCTGGTGCGGACGCTGGGGATGACGGACTTCTCGCCCGAGCAGATCCGGCTGCTGACCCATGGGCGGGTCGTGGCGACCACGCAGATGCGTGAGACGCTCGGGTTCAGCCCGAAGTACACGACGGCGGAGACCTTCGCGGACTTCGCGCGCAGCCAGGGGCCCGGGCTGCTGCCCCCGGAGGCCGTGGCCGGGGTTGTTACGGGGGCCGTCGCGGGGGTCGTCGAGCGGATCGCGGCGCTGCCTCTCGCCCGAAGCGGCCCCTCCACGTCCCATCCCCCGACGCCGAGCGCAGAAGACTGAGGAGCGCATCAACCATGGCGGACGCCAAGGTCATTCCGTTCGACGACGACCGGACCCGCTCCGGTGCCACGGCGCGGCCGTCGCGGCGCCGGAGCGCGGGGAGCCGACGCAAGAACGGCGAGCCCGCACCGGTTCGTGAGATCGGTGAGGCCGGTGAGATCGGCGAGGTCCAGCCCCTGCCCACCAGGGCCGTTGGGCAGGATGATGTTCCTGTGACGACGGATGCGCGGGACGAGGGGGGCCTGGAGCGGCGTATCGCGGGCGGGCTGTCCTTCCTGCGGCGCCGGCTCACGGGGGACTACGAGGTCGACGACTTCGGCTACGACGAGGAGCTCACCGACCAGGTCCTGATGTCGCTGCTGCGGCCGGTGTACGAGAAGTACTTCCGGGTCGAGGTCAAGGGCATCGAGAACATCCCGGCGGAGGGCGGGGCGCTGATCGTCGCCAACCACTCCGGGACGCTGCCGCTGGACGGGCTGATGATGCAGGTCGCCGTCCACGACCACCATCCGGCCGGCCGTCATCTGCGGTTGCTCGCCGCTGATCTGGTGTTCGTGCTGCCGGTCGTGAACGAGCTGGCGCGCAAGCTAGGGCACACCCTCGCCTGCTCGGAGGACGCCGAGCGGCTGCTCGGGGCGGGGGAACTGGTCGGGGTGATGCCGGAGGGCTTCAAGGGCATCGGCAAGCCCTTCAGCGAGCGCTACAAGCTCCAGCGGTTCGGGCGGGGCGGCTTCGTCTCCACCGCCCTGCGGCAGGGTGCGCCGATCATTCCCTGCTCGATCGTCGGGGCGGAGGAGATCTACCCGATGATCGGCAACGCGAAGACCCTGGCTCGGCTGCTCGGCTTCCCGTACTTTCCGCTGACGCCGACCTTCCCGTGGCTCGGCCCCTTGGGTGGGATTCCGTTGCCGACGAAGTGGACGATCCAGTTCGGGGAGCCGATTCGGACGGACGGGTATCCGCCGGAGGCGGCGGAGGATCCGATGCTGATGTTTAACCTGACGGACCAGGTACGGGAACAGATCCAGCACACGTTGTACAAGCTGTTGGTGCAGCGGCGGTCGGTGTTCTTCTGACGCGGGTGGGTGCGGTGGTGGGTCGTCCCGGTGCCGGGAGTCGGCGGACGGGGTCCGGCGCGGCCGTGCGAAGCCCGCGGAGCGGTGCGAGGGCGGCAGTCAGGAGGGGCCAAGCTGTTGGTGCAGCGGCGGTCGGTGTTCTTCTGAGCAGTTCCGGCGGCTGTTTTCGCAGTCGTACGGCGATGGGGGCGCCCCTCGCTGAGAGGCGCCCCCATCGGTTGTGCTGGTTCTGTCAGGTCGCGTCGTCGCTGTCGATGCCCAGGCCCGGGAGGAGGCCGGGGAGGAGGGGTGGGATGGTGACGTCGGGGTCGGTGGAGGGGGTGCTCGTCGACGGGGACGTCGAGCCGGTGCCCTCCGGCTGGTCGAGGAGGCCGCCCGTGCTGCCGCCCAGGAGGCCGTCATCGGTCGTTCCGGAGCCGCTGGACTTGCTGGGGCTGCTGCCCGTACCCGTGCCGCCGGTCTGGGAGGTGTCGCCGGCGCTGGGGGGCGCCGAGCGGCCCGTGCCCGTCGAGGTGTCGGCGGACGAGGAGCCCGAGCCCTGTCCGCCGGTGCCGCCCTGGGCGGGGGGGTGGGGGAGCAGGGACTGCAGCGGGGCGACCTCTTCGTCTATGGCTTCGAAGACCGACGACACCTGCTGACTGACGTCGCCCAGCTGGACGGGCAGCTTCTCGCGCAGGGCGCCCCAGGCCTCGCGGTGGGAGCGGGAGAAGGCGTCCAGGGCCTGGATGGGGCCCAGGGAGTCCGGGTCGCGCTCGTACGCCTCGTGGAGCAGTCGGTGGCCCTCGGAGGCGTCGTGCCGCATGCCACTGAGGGCGCGGCGGACCTCGCCGAGGGACTCGTGGTCGAGGTGGCCGCCGCGGCCGCGCTCCATGAGGCGGCGGGCCTCGCTGAGCCGGGTGGAGGCCTGGTCGAGGTAGGTCCGGCCGCGCTCGTCGTCGCCGTCGGACAAATAGTCGAGCTTGAACTCCTCGATGCCGCGCTTGAGGCCGTAGAGCCCGTCACCGGGGAGGGCGTCGGAACTCGCGGCCGCCACCCCGCCGAAGGCTCCCGCGGCCACGCCCACGCTCAGGCCGCCCGCGGTGAGACCCTTGGCGATCCGGCTGCGCGGCCGGAACTTTCCCAGGGGGCTCGCCCGGTGCGCGCCGCCCTTGGCGCGATGGGATCGCTGTTCGGGTACCGGCGTGTCCGCCGCCTCGCCTCCCGCGGTGCCCGCCTGCAGCATGGCCTCCATCGCGGCGACCAACTGGGCCCGCTGGACGACCTTGACCTCGGGGTCGAGCTCCGGCTTGGGCAGCTCGGCGAGACTCGTCGCGAGGGCCAGGAGGCGGCCCTGCTCGGTCTGGTCCGCAGCGGCCGGCGCCGGCGGTGATCCTTCGGTCTGCTCGGCCGCAGTGTCCTGGTCGGACTGCTCCTCCAGGGCCTGGGCGAAGGCGTTCGCCCGCCGGTGCGCCGATACGTTCGCGATCACTGGCGGCACCTCCTCTCGTCATGACGGTCGACTCCCCGGGGATCTCGAGGGTTGCACGGCCCGTTCCGCTTTCCCTCGATCGAGTGATCGGGGTCGGCCGGGACGTGACCACAGGGAGCCTGTATCCCGCACAACGACTGGCGCGGCACTTGGGTTACGGACGGCGGATGATCGGATGGGGAAGGCAACGGACTTTCACTGACCGTGAGTTGGGGATTGCCGACAGTTGGTGTGCCGGGCCCTCGCCGGGCCCGGGCCGGGTCAGCGGGCGTCGTCCGGAAGGAGCCGGGCGAGGGTGCGGACGGCGCGGTACTGGAGGGTCTTGATGGCACCCTCGTTCTTGCCCATCACGCGCGCGGTCTCGGCGACGGACAGGCCCTGGAGGAAGCGGAGGGTGACGCACTCCTGCTGCTGGGGGTTGAGCCGGCGTACGGCGTCCAGCAGGGCGGCGTTGGAGAGGGACTCCAGGACGGAGTCCTCGGGGGAGCGCTCGACCTCGTTGGCGTCGAGCATCTCGCCGGTGGTGACCTCCAGCCGGAAGCGGCTGGACTTGAAGTGGTCGGCGACGAGGTTGCGGGCGATGGTGACGAGCCAGGCGCCGAAGTCGCGGCCCTGCCAGGTGAAGGTGCCGATGCGGCGCAGGGCGCGCAGGAACGTCTCACTGGTGAGGTCCTCGGCGGTCGCCTTGCCGCCGACGCGGTAGTAGATGTAGCGGTAGACGGTGTCGCTGTACTGGTCGTACAGGCGCCCGAACGCGTCGGCTTCGCCGGCCTGGGCCCGTTCGACGAGGTCCATCATCCGGGCGCTGTCGCTGTCGGCGGCGGGCCGTCGGGCCGCGGTGGTCGCGCCGCTGGTCGAGCGTCCCCTTCTGCTGACCGCGGCGCTGCTTTCCGCCAGCGCGTAGCACGGGCCCGCGGGTCCCGCCGGGACGGCGGTGGCGAGGGCCGGGACGCCGTACGCGGTGGGGACGCGCAGCGACTCTTTGATCGTGGCGACTGTTGCGCGCAGCGTAGCCAGGCCCGAGGCGTCAACCCCGACGTGTGGGTACACGGGACTCCCAGAGGCAGAGCTTCCATCACGTACAGTGCGGGACCTTTCACCCGTCGTGGCGACAGGGGGGTACCGGTTTGCGTCTGAGGAGAATAACGCTTCGTGTAGGTGCTGCTACACCGAGTTGCTCAAAACTTCGATTACGTCGCTTCTGTGCCCGAATGGCGCGCGATCAAGTTGCGCAGGGTGAGCGGTTATTGATCGGAAAGGTTTGGGTTTCGGGTCGGTCGGGCGCGTGTTGTGGCTGTGCGCGGACAACGCGAGTAGACGGCCGTCGTGGGGGGTACGACCGTCTGTTTGGTGCGGGTCCGTTGTGGCTTGTCGCGCAGTTCCCCGCGCCCCTGAAGACCTGCGCAGTTCCCCGCGCCCCTGAAGACCTGCGCAGTTCCCCGCGCCCCTGAAGACCTGCGCAGTTCCCCGCGCCCCCGAAAACCTCAGCGGCGTCGCTTGTGCAGGGCGATTGCCGCTGCTGTGCCGCCTGCCACCGCTCCCACGCCCGCCGCCGCCGGGATGCCGACCTTCGCCGCCTTGCGGCCCGTGCGGTAGTCGCGGAGGCGCCAGTCGAGGCCTCGGGCGTGTTTGCGGAGTTTGGAGTCGGGGTTGATGGCGTAGGGGTGGCCGACGAGGGAGAGCATCGGGATGTCGTTGTGGGAGTCGCTGTAGGCGGCGCAGCGGGAGAGGTCGAGGCCCTCCGCCGCGGCCAGGGCGCGGACCGCCTCCGCCTTGGCGGGGCCGTGCAGCGGCTCGCCGACGAGCTTGCCCGTGTAGACGCCGTCGACCGACTCGGCGACCGTGCCGAGGGCGCCGGTGAGGCCGAGGCGGCGGGCGATCACCGTGGCGATCTCCACCGGGGCGGCTGTGACCAACCACACCTTCTGGCCGGCGTCCAGATGGGCCTGGGCGAGGGCCCGGGTGCCCGGCCAGATGCGCTCGGCCATGTACTCGTCGTAGATCTCCTCGCCGATCGACTGGAGCTCGGCGACACGGTGGCCCTTGACGATCGACAGCGCCGAGTCGCGGGCGTCCTGCATGTGCTCGGGGTCCTCGACGCCGGCCAGCCGGAACCACGCCTGCTGCCAGGCGAACCGGACCAGGTCGCGGGTCTCGAAGAACTTGCGTTTGTACAGGCCACGGCCGAAGTGGAACAGGGCGGCGCCCTGCATCACCGTGTTGTCCAGGTCGAAGAAGGCGGCGGCCAGCGCGTCGCCGTGGACCGGGAACTGCGGTTCGGTCCCCTCTTCTTCCGGGGTCTGCTGCTGTTCTTCCTGAGTGGACTTGCGGGCGGCCTCAGCCGAGGCCTCGCCAGCCAACACGCTCCGCGCCGTGGCGGAGCGCCTACGGGGGGTGAGCCATCCGAGAGCGGCCATGGCGTGAGCATAGCCAGTTTGTTCGGTGGTTCCGGAGCCACGAGGTTCGGAGGGCGTGAACTCTCCGCGACCGCGTCGTTAAAGAGGTGCGAGGAACGGGGCGGGGACGGGGTGGGGACGACGGCGGGACGGGGCGGGAAGGAGGGGTGAGAATGGCCCGTATGAGTCCCCTCTTTCGACGGAAGGGGCCGGCCGCGCAGGACCGGCTCGTCACGCTCATCGGGAAGCCCGACTGCCATCTGTGCGAGGACGCGCACGCCGTGATCGCGAAGGTCTGCGGTGAACTCGGCGTGTCCTGGGAGCAGAAGGACATCACACAGGACAAGGCGCTGCACGACGAGTACTGGGAGCAGATCCCGGTGGTGCTCGTGGACGGCAGGCAGCACACCTTCTGGCGGGTGGACGAGGTTCGCCTCCGCAAGGAACTGGCCGGCTAGGAGCCGCCCGCCAGGAGCCGGCCGCCCCGGAAGTGACCGACCCGGAACTGACCGATCGGTACAAGACACGCCCGGCGTCGCTTAGGATCGATGGCGCTTTGGTCTCGGGGGCGGGATTCACGAGGAGTGTGTCGGTTTTGCCCCCAGGGATGTCCCTAGGAACGACGCGCGTGACCCCGGTCACGTTGGCCGGGCAAATCGGACACCATCTTTGTGCACGCGTTCACAAAGACATAGCCTGCTGTCGACGGGGCGGTCTGGGGACGCATGACCGCCCGCAGCCCCGCTCTACCCGCAGGAGCACCGTGGCAACTGGCCGAACTCACCGACCGGCGACCCGTAGCCGAGGGATTCCCGAGGCCACTGTCGCCAGGCTTCCGCTGTATCTCCGCGCGCTGACCGCACTGTCGGAGCGCTCGGTACCCACGGTCTCCTCCGAGGAACTGGCCGCGGCCGCGGGGGTCAACTCCGCCAAGCTGCGCAAGGACTTCTCCTACCTGGGTTCTTACGGAACGCGCGGTGTCGGCTACGACGTCGAGTATCTCGTCTACCAGATCTCCCGTGAGCTCGGGCTCACCCAGGACTGGCCGGTAGTGATCGTCGGCATCGGAAACCTGGGTGCCGCCCTGGCCAACTACGGCGGGTTCGCCTCCCGTGGTTTCCGGGTCGCCGCGCTCATCGACGCCGATCCCGCGATGGCCGGAAAGCCCGTCGCCGGTATCCCCGTGCAGCACACCGACGACCTCGAGAAGATCATCAACGACAACGGCGTGTCGATCGGTGTCATCGCCACGCCCGCCGGTGCCGCCCAGCAGGTCTGCGACCGGCTCGTGGCCGCCGGGGTCACCTCCATCCTGAACTTCGCGCCGACCGTCCTGTCCGTCCCGGACGGCGTCGACGTGCGCAAGGTCGACCTCTCCATCGAGCTGCAGATCCTTGCCTTCCACGAGCAGCGCAAGGCCGGCGAGGACAACGCCGCGCACGAGGGCGCCGTGGCGGCGCCGGTCGCCCACGACACCACCGACCAGGGGCCCGACGGGGACGTACCCGCCGTGATGCCGGCATGAGTCTCCTCGTCGTCGGTCTGAGCCACCGCAGCGCCCCCGTCAGCGTCCTGGAGCGGGCCTCCCTCTCCGAGGACGCGCAGTTCAAGCTGCTCCAGGACACGGTCGCCGCCGAGCCGGCCACCGAGGCCGCCGTCCTCGCCACCTGCAACCGCATCGAGCTCTACGCCGACGTGGACAAGTTCCACGCCGGTGTCGCCGAGCTGTCCACGCTGCTCGCCCAGCACAGCGGGGTGGGGCTGGAGGAGCTGACCCCCTACCTCTACGTCCACTACGAGGACCGGGCCGTCCACCATCTGTTCTCGGTGGCCTGCGGGCTGGACTCCATGGTCGTCGGCGAGGGGCAGATCCTCGGGCAGCTCAAGGACTCCCTGGCCAGGGCGCAGGAGCTGCACACCGCCGGCCGGCTGATGAACGACCTGTTCCAGCAGGGACTCAGAGTCGGCAAGCGCGCCCACTCCGAGACCGGCATCGACCGGGCCGGGCAGTCGCTGGTGACCTTCGGGCTGGAACAGTTCGCCGCCGGCGGTGAGGTGCGGGACTGGGCGCGGGGCAAGAGAGCGCTGGTCATCGGCGCGGGCTCGATGTCCTCGCTGGCCGCCGCGACCCTCGCGCGCGCCGGGGTCGCCGAGGTCGTCGTCGCCAACCGCACCTTCGACCGCGCCGAACGCCTCGCCCAGATACTGGCCGAGGACGAGAACACGGACGTGGTGGCCCGCGCGGTCCCGATCGAATCGGTGCCGGCCGAGCTGACACGTGCCGACGTCGCCGTCTCCTGCACGGGGGCGACGGGGCTCGTCCTCACGGCGGAGGCCGTCGCCGTGGCCGTCGAGGGCCGCACCGGCGAGCCCGTCGTCTTCGACGAGGAGAACCCCTCCGTACGGCCCCTGCCGCCGACCTCCCTCGGCACCGACGAGGGCTGCCCGCTGGACCTGTCCGCCGTGCAGCAGCAGCCCGGCTTCTCCGTGATGGGCGAGGCCGCCGTCGCCGGCATGGACGCCGCGACCCTGGAGCAGCACGCGGCCTGGGTCGACAACGCGAGCGTGGACCGCCGTACGGCAGGCCGCCGCGGCCCCGAGGCCGACGCCGAACTGATCACCGCGCTCGCCGCGCTCGCCGCCACCGTCGGCCGTATCCCCGAGCGCCGCAGGCCCGAGCCGGTCGCCACGCCCGTACGCCCCGAGCCGGTGCTGTTCCTGCTGGACCTGGCGATGCCGCGGGACGTCGACGCGGCCGCCCACCGGCTGGCCGGGGTGCGGCTGGTCGACATCGAGTCGCTCGCCGAGGCCTCCGCCGACGCGCCGATGGCCACCGACGTGGACCTCGTACGGCGGATCGTCGGCGACGAGGTCGCCGCGTTCGGCGCCGCCCAGCGCGCCGCGCACATCACGCCGACCGTGGTCGCGCTGCGCTCCATGGCCGCCGACGTCGTCGCCGGTGAGATCGCCCGCCTCGAAGGGCGGCTGCCCGGCCTCGACGACAAGCACCGCGCCGAGATCACCCAGACCGTCAAGCGTGTCGTCGACAAGCTGCTGCACGCGCCGACCGTCAGGGTCAAGCAGCTCGCGGCCGAGCCCGGCGGCGCCGGGTACGCCGACGCCCTGCGGACCCTGTTCGACCTCGACCAGGAGGCGGTGGCCGCCGTGTCCCGGGCCGAGGACAGCACCGAGAAGAACGCAGAGAACCGAGGGCCGGCATGAGCGGCATGAGTACGAGAGCACTGAGGCTCGGGACCAGGCGGAGCAAGCTCGCCATGGCCCAGTCCGGGCAGGTCGCCGACGACGTGCGCCGGGCGACCGGCCGGCCGGTCGAGCTCGTCGAGATCACCACCTACGGCGATGTCTCCCGCGAGCAGCTCGCGCAGATCGGCGGCACCGGTGTGTTCGTCACGGCCCTGCGCGACGCGCTGCTCAAGGGGGAGGTCGACTTCGCGGTTCACTCGCTGAAGGACCTGCCGACCACGCAGCCCGAGGACCTGGTCCTGGCCGCCGTACCGGAGCGCGAGGACCCCCGCGACGTGATCGTCGCCCGGGACGCGCTGAAGTTCACCGACCTGCCGCGCGGCTCGCGCATAGGCACCGGTTCTCCGCGCCGCATGGCGCAGCTGAACGCGTACGCCCGCGCTCACGGCCTCGACATCGAGACGGTCCCGATCCGCGGCAATGTCGACACGCGCATCGGATACGTCCGTGACGGCGTGCTGGACGCGGTGGTGCTGGCCGCCGCCGGGCTGAGCCGCATGGGCCGGATCGACGAGGTCACCGACTTCCTGTCGGTGGACACCGTGCTGCCCGCCCCCGGCCAGGGAGCACTGGCCATCGAATGTGCCGCGGACGCCGCGGACCTGATCGCCGCGCTCGGCGCGCTCGACGACCCGTTCACCCGGGTCGCCGTGACCGCCGAACGGTCACTGCTCGCCGCCCTGGAGGCCGGTTGCAGCGCCCCTGTGGGCGCGCTGGCCGACCTTCTGGCCGACGGGCAGATTGTCAAGGAAATGCGCCTGCGGGCCGTCGTCGGGACCACCGACGGCACCCGTACGGTGCAGTTGTCCACCACCGGTCCCGTGCCCGAGACGCACGACGGGGCAATGGCGCTCGGTCGCGAACTCGCCGCCGAGATGCTTGCCCAGGGCGCGGCCGGTCTGATGGGGGAGCGAGCACAGTGAGCCCCACCGCCCTTCCTGCCGCCGCCGTTCCTGAGCACGGGCACGTCACCTTCCTGGGTGCCGGACCCGGGGATCCGGGACTGCTGACTCTGCGCGCCGTGGAGGCGCTGGCGAACGCGGACGTCCTCGTCGCCGAGCACGAGGTGCTCGACGTCGTACGGACGCACGCGCGGCCCGGCGTGTCCGTCGTGAACACGGAATCGGGTCCTTCGTCGGACCCGCTTCCGGGCACAGGCACGCCTCACCCCAAGCTCGTTGACGGCACGTCAACAAGCGTCGAGGTACCCGCTGTGCGGGATGCCTCACATCTTGTCATGGAGGCCGCGCGGGGCGGCAGGCGGGTCGTCCGTGCGGTGTCCGGGGACCCGGGACTGGATACGTACGCGGCGGAGGAAATGCTCGCCTGCGCCGCCGCCGGGGTGCCGTTCGAGGTGGTCCCGGGCGTCGCGGCGGCCGTCGGCGTGCCCGCGTACGCCGGGGTGCCGCTGCGGGACGCGCAGGGCGCGGACGTCCGGTTCGTGGACGCGCGCACGGCGTCCGACCGCTGCTGGACGGAGGTCGGCGCCTCCGACGGGACGGTGGTCGTCTCCACGACCCTCGACTCCGTCGCCGCGGCGGCCGGTGAGCTGGTCTCGGCGGGCCGCAAGCCCGACACCCCGATGACGGTCACGGTCGCCGGTACGACGACCCGCCAGCGCACCTGGTCGGCCACCCTCGGCACGATCGCGCAGACGCTGAAGCAGGCGAAGGTGCTGCCCTCGCCGGACGGCGGCCGCCCGGTGATAGTCGTGGTCGGCGAGCGTTCCGCCCCCGCCCAGCGCGACCGGCTGGCGTGGTTCGAGTCCAAGCCGCTGTTCGGCTGGAAGGTCCTCGTCCCGCGCACGAAGGAGCAGGCGGCGTCGCTCTCCGACCAACTGCGGTCCTACGGCGCCGTCCCGCACGAGGTGCCGACGATCGCCGTCGAACCGCCGCGGACCCCGCAGCAGATGGAGCGGGCCGTCAAGGGCCTGGTCACCGGCCGCTACGAGTGGATCGCCTTCACCTCGGTCAACGCGGTCAAGGCCGTCCGGGAGAAGTTCGAGGAGTACGGCCTCGACGCCCGCGCCTTCGCCGGCATCAAGGTGGCCGCGGTGGGCGAGCAGACCGCCAAGGCGCTGATCGCCTTCGGCGTGAAGCCGGACCTGGTGCCGAGCGGCGAGCAGAGCGCCGCCGGTCTCCTGGAGGACTGGCCGCCGTACGACCCGGTGTTCGACCCGATCGACCGTGTCTTCCTGCCGCGTGCCGACATCGCCACGGAGACCCTCGTAGCCGGGCTGATCGAGCTCGGCTGGGAGGTCGACGACGTCACGGCCTACCGCACCGTGCGGGCCTCACCGCCGCCGGCGGAGACCCGCGAGGCGATCAAGGGCGGCGGCTTCGACGCGGTGCTCTTCACGTCGTCCTCGACCGTCCGCAACCTGGTGGGCATCGCGGGCAAGCCGCACAACGTGACGGTCATCGCGTGTATTGGTCCCGCTACCGCCAAAACGGCTGAGGAGCACGGGCTGCGGGTCGACGTCATGGCCCCCGAGCCGTCCGCGCTCAAGCTGGCGGAGGCCCTGGCCGACTTCGGCCTGCGCCGCCGCACCGCGGCCCTGGAGGCGGGGGACCCGGTGACCCGGCCGAGCGAGCGGAGGCCGGGGTCGCGGAGGCGTCGGGCGACCTGATCAACCGGTCCGTCCGAGTGACGTGTGTGAGGCCTGCTCCCGAAGTGACGCGAGAGTCTCAGCGACACGCCGTCGGCACGGCGTGTCGCTGAGACTGTGCGCACACTTCCCCCAGCCTTCTACGACGCCCTCGCCGCGACCGATCCGTCGGAGCCCGGAGGCGTACGGCAGGAAGGTCGCCCAGGTGGTGAGGGTGAGGGGCTGCGAACGTCCCTTCCGCGGCCCGCAGCCCAGCGGGAGCGTGAGCGCGGTCAGGACCCACGCCGCGGTGGCTATCAGCATGGACCACACTCCGTGCCGTCCGCGCACGGCACGGACCAGCGCCCACGCGTTCGCCGGGACGCGGGTGGGGGGCGCGCCCCGCCAGGACGGGGGCCACAGGATGCGGTGGGTGCGGACGCCCTTCCCCGGGCTCACGGCCCCTCGCAGGCGGTCACCGACCACACGCCTCACAGCGGTCCTCCTCTCGTGCTCGGCCGGCCGGCCCCTCACGCGGAACGGCGGCGGCCTTCACGATCGGATGTGATCGTGAAGGCCGCCTCCGTTTGCCTTGTCCGCGGACCTACTTGAGGTACACCAGCCCGTCGGTTGTGATCGTCGGGCGGCCGCTGGTGCCCACGACCACGATCTTGATCGTGTGCTTGGCGCTGGTCGACCAGGTCTTGGTCCAGATCGCCTGGCGGTACAGGGTGGTGGAGGACATCAGGTCGACCGTCGCGGTCTTGACGCCGTCGACGTAGACGTACGCCTGGCCGGAGGTGGACGCGCGGGAGACCACCCAGGAGGCGGAGCGGCCGGTGAAGGTCCAGGTCAGGGACGCGCCCTTGGAGCCGCTGGAGTACGACTTGCCGCCGAGGTAGCTGGTCGACGAACGGCTGGTCCAGGTGCCGGACTTGACCGCGGAGGTCTCCTGGAGGATCACCGGGGTGACCGACGTCGAAGCCGTGCGGTAGTTGCCGGCGTAGTCGTAGGCCCGCAGGGACCAGGTGGTGGCGGTGCCCGGCTTGGCCGTACGGCTGGAGCTGGTGACCGTCGGGCCGAAGGTCGCGGTGGTCGGAGCCAGCAGCTTCACGTAGCGCAGGGCCTTGTCGTCGGCGGCCTTCCAGCCCAGGGTGACCGGGACGGCGGTGGAGCTGACGGTGCCGGTGCGCAGGGAGAGCTTCGGGGCGGTGGTGAAGGTGGGGGCCGTGGTCTCGGCGACGAGGTTCAGCGCGGCGGTCGTCGTCACCTTGCCGGACTGGTGCACCGCCCGTACGGCGAGGGTGTGGCTGCCCACCGGGAGGGTGGCGCTCGCGGAGGTGGCGGTGCCCGAGGCGGTGGCCACGGCCTTGCCGTCGGCCAGCAGCTCGAACTTCGAGATCAGTGTGCCGGGCGTGGTCGTCGTCCACTTCACCGTGACGGCGCCCTTGGTGTAGTACGTCGAGCCCGACAGGGTCGCGCCACCGGCCACCGAGGTGACCTTCAGGCCCTGCACCGGACCGGCGGCCCAGGCGCGGACGGTGGGCAGCTGGTCGTAGAGCAGACCGCCGGGGCACTGCGTGTTGTAGCCGTCGCGGTGGCCCGAGATCCGGTTGAAGGTGTAGCGGGTGCCCGAGGTGAAGCTCTTGCCGAAGTAGTTCGTCTGGGTCGCGCCCGCGGTGAGCTGGACGGTACCGGCCGGGTCGGCGCCGTACTGGCCGAGCTTCCAGGCCGCCAGGCGCGCGATGGAGGTCAGCGCGGCGTTGGTGGCGGTCGTCTGGGTGTAGTCGCCGAGGACGGCGACGGCCGCGGCCTCACGGTTCCAGCCGTAGGTGTGGGCGCCGAGCACCGGCAGGTCCACGCCGCCCTTGCGGCCCTCGTACAGGGTGCCGCACTTGTCGACGAGGAAGTTGTAGCCGATGTCCTTCCAGCCGCTGACCTGCACGTGGTACGCGTAGATGCTGCGGATGATCGACGGCGTCTGGTCGCAGGTGTAGTTGTTGGTGCCGTCCGTGTGGTGCACGAACATCGCCTTGACGTCGGCGTTGTACTCCGGCGCGTCCGGGCTGATCGACTCGTCGGCGCCCCAGTCGGCGCGCGAGAGGATCGGCGGCTGGGGGACGGTGGACTTCGGGGCGGTGGGGGTCGTGGGGGTGGGGGAGGCGGTGGCCGACGGGGTCGTGGTCGGGGACGCGCTGCCCGTCGAGGGGTTCGCCGTGACCTCGGGTGCGGTGTCCGTGGGGGAGGCCGAGGCCGTGTCGGTGGCGGTGTCCGTCGGGGAGGCGGAGGCCGTGTCGGTGGGCGAGGCGGACGGGTCGGCCGTCGCCGAGGAGGTGTCGCCGGGGCTCGGCTCCATGACGAAGGCCGCGGGCTCGGTGCCGGTCCTCGTCTCGGCGTCGGTCGCCACGCCCGGGTCGACCAGGTCGACCCGCAGGCCCTTGGGCAGCGCGGCGGTGGTGCCGTTCTTGCGGACGACCTGCACCTGGACACCGTCGGAGGGGCCGACCCAGGCCGGCTCGGACGCGCCGCGCACCTTCGGGCCGGGCTCGTCCAGCGGGTCGACGTCCAGCTCGAGGTCGTGCCAGGCGCTCCACTCGCCGGTCGCCACACTGCGGGTGCGTACCTGCGCTGTGCCGGCCAGCCGCTTGGCGCCCCCGGTCCAGGTGACGCCGAGCAGCGAGAACTCCTCGGTGTCCGTGCGCGGCAGCTCCTGGCGGTCGGCCGAGGCGCCCTTCAGCGCGAGGCCGTAGACCTTCACCGGCCGCTTGGGCCTGGTGCCCTGGTCGGCGGACGGGCCTGCGACGGCGTACGTCACCACACCCCCGCTGCCCAGCAGCACCGCACCGAGCGTCAGCCAGGCTCTTCTGCGCACGCTCAGCGGTCTGTACGCGCGTGTCCCACCCCGGCGTCGACGTCGAGTCACGACGAAACCCCACCCTTATTCAACAAAAATGGTCATTGGGGGCACAGCTGATCAACAGGTGGCCCGTAGAGAGAGCGCTCACGGGTGAAAAAACGTCACACCTGTCCCAGGAGGGCCGACTCGGCGTCGGCAAAGGCAGGGTCGGGACGGGCGTAGCGTGGACGCATGACGAAGTACGGATCCTTCCCCGGTTCGCGTCCGCGGCGGCTGCGGACCACCCCCGTCATGCGGCGCATGGTCGCCGAGACCCGGCTGCACCCGGCGGACTTCATCCTGCCCGCGTTCGTGCGGGAGGGCGTGAGCGAGCCGGTGCCGATCCAGGCGATGCCCGGGGTCGTGCAGCACACGCGCGACAGTCTGAAGAAGGCCGCGCTGGAGGCCGTGGAGGCCGGGGTCTCCGGGATCATGCTCTTCGGTGTGCCGGAGGAGTCGAAGAAGGACGCGCTGGGCACGCCGGGGACCGACCCGGACGGGATCCTCCAGGTCGCCCTCCGGGACGTGCGCGCCGAGGTCGGCGACGACCTGCTCGTCATGTCCGACCTGTGCCTCGACGAGACGACCGATCACGGGCACTGCGGTGTGCTCGACGCGCAAGGGCGTGTCGACAACGACGCGACCCTGGAGCGGTACGCGGAGATGGCGCAGGTGCAGGCCGACGCCGGAGCCCATGTGGTGGGGCCCAGCGGGATGATGGACGGGCAGATCGGGGTCGTCCGCGACGCGCTCGACCAGATCGGGCGGGAGGACGTGGCGATCCTCGCCTACACCGCCAAGTATTCGTCCGCCTTCTACGGGCCGTTCCGGGAGGCCGTCGGCTCGTCCCTGAAGGGCGACCGGAAGACGTACCAGCAGGACCCCGCCAACTTCCGTGAGTCCATGCGGGAGCTGGCGCTGGATCTGGAGGAGGGCGCCGACATGGTGATGGTCAAGCCGGCCGGCCCCTACCTCGACATCCTGGCGCGGGTCGCGGACGCCGTGGACGTGCCGGTGGCGGCGTACCAGATCTCCGGGGAGTACTCGATGGTCGAGGCCGCCGCGGAGAAGGGCTGGGTCGACCGGGACCGGGCGATCTTTGAGACGCTCACCGGGATCAAGCGGGCGGGGGCGCGGAACATTCTTACGTATTGGGCTACTGAGGCGGCACTGAAGCTGCGCTTGTAGTGCCGGGGCAGGTCGTTGGTTCGCTGCGGCTCCGTCGTGGCTGGTCGCGCCCACGCGGCGGAGCCGCACATCGATACGGCCCCGCGCCCCTTTAGGGAGTTGCTGGGGCCGGAGTTGAGATTGGTCCGGTGTTGGAGGGGCCCTCGTCTCGTAGGCCCTGGCCGTCGTTGCAGGCGGTGAGGGTCAGGGCCGCCGTCGCGGTGAGGGCGGCGGCGAGGAGGCGGATGCGTCGTCGGGGCATGGGGCAAGCGTGGGTCGTGGGGCCTCCGGTCTTCCATGTCTGCCGGGCAAGTCGGGACGCTGATCCGGTCCCATGCCGGGTGACCTGCGGAAACGGTGTCCTTTCGGGACGGGTTGTGGGACGCGGACGGGGTAGGGGCGCCGTCCATATGCCAGAAGGTCATGTGTAGGCGGCACCTATCTCTCTAGGGTGCCGTCATGACTCTCAGATCCGTCTCCGCCCCCGTCTCCGCCCCGCCTCCGCTCGCCGCGCGCGCCCGGTCGACCGGGGGCTCTCCCGTCCGGGACATTCTCGCCGTCACCGCCCGCCCCGAGATGATCAACTTCGCGGGCGGGCTTCCCGCGCCGGAACTCTTCGACCGGGACGGCGTGGCCGCGGCCTTCCGGCACGTCCTGGAGGAGACCCCGGCGCAGGCCCTGCAGTACGCCACCACCGAGGGCGAGCCCGCGCTGCGCGAGGCGCTCGCGGCGCGGACCTCGGCACGGGGGCTCGCGACCGCCGCCGACGACCTCCTCGTCACCACCGGCAGCCAGCAGGCCCTCTCCCTCCTCGCCACGGCCCTCCTCGACCTCGGCGACACGGTCCTGGTCGAGGCCCCCTGCTATCTCGCCGCCCTCCAAGTCTTCGGCCTCGCCGGAGCCCGGATCGTCGCCGTGCCGGGGGATGCGGACGGGCCCGATCCCGAGGCCCTGGCCGAGCTGGTGGTGCGCGAGCGGCCCAAGCTGCTCTACACCGTCCCCACCTTCCAGAACCCCACCGGCCGCACCCTGCCCGCCGGCCGCCGCGCCGCGATCGCCTCCGTCGCCGCCCGCCACGGCCTGTGGATCGTCGAGGACGACCCGTACGGCGAACTCCGCTACGACGGTGAGCGCGTCCCCTGGATCGCCGCCCACCCCGACGCCCTCGACCGCACGGTGCTGCTCGGCTCCTTCTCCAAGGTCATGGCGCCGGGCCTGCGGCTGGGCTGGCTGCGCGGGCCCGCCGAACTGCGCCGCGCCTGTGTCGTCGCCAAGCAGGCGGCCGACCTGCACACCCCGACCGTCAACCAGCTCGCCGCGGCCCGCTATCTCGCCGTCAACGACCTCGACGCGCATGTGGCGAAGGTGGCCGCCGTCTACCGCGAGCGGCGGGACGCCATGCTGGCCGGGCTCGGCGAGGCCCTGCCGGACGGCTCGGTCTGGAACCGGCCCGAGGGCGGCATGTTCCTCTGGGTCCGGCTGCCGGAGTCGTACGACACGACCGCCCTGCTTCCGCAGGTGGTGCGGCAGGACGTGGCGTACGTCCCCGGCGCCCCCTTCTACGCCGGCGAGCCCGACCGCTCCACACTCCGGCTCTGCTTCGTGACCCAGACACCGGAGGAGATAGGGGAGGGACTGCGCAGGCTGGGGAAGGGCCTCAAGCGGTAGCGCGGCGCGCTCAGTCCCACCAGAACGACCAGATGTGCTCTCCGACGAGCTGATCGGCGTAGGACTCCGGCGATCCCGGGCCCTGCGTGATGTTGTCCGGGCAGAACGCGAAGTGCTCCGCTGCCACCGCCCGCGCCTCCTCCACCGTGGTCGGCGGGGCGGCGACGGACAGCACGAGAACGTCGAAGCCGAGCCCCACCACCCGTATGCCGAAGCGGTCCTCCCACGAGCGCAGGACGGCCGACAACCGGGCCGTGTCGCCCTCGTAGTTGGCCGGGCCCGCCCAGCCGATGGCCGTGGGCACGTCCGCGCTGCGCCGGGCCGGGACGAGGGCGAGATGCGGCGTCCGGAACCAGGGCGGCACCTCGCTCGTCAGCAGGTCGGCGATGTGCGCGGCGCGGGTGTCCGGATCGGAGGTGAGCGCCGGGCTCGCGGCAGGCCCCGGCCACTCCTCGCCCTCTGCGGCGACCTCCGCCCAGTACTCCGCGAGGACCTCCTCGGCGTCATGGTCACCGGGGTAGGACACCTCCCCCGGCATCAGCTCCCACTCGTCCGGACCGCCCTGCGAACCGCCCAGGTCGACCAGGACCGGCAGCAGCCCCGCCCGCGCCGAACGCGCCCCCAGCGCCGACCAGTTGCCCGCCGCGGCCGGCCGCTCGGCATGCCACAGCAACGGCTCGTGCCACGGTCCCTCGTCGGTCGCGTCGATCAGTCTCCCCGGCGGGAGTTGGAGCCCCAGCGAGCGACCGCTCGGGTCGGAGGCCAACTTGGGCAGCGGGTTGGGAAGAGTCGCCATGCCCGTGACTGTAAGGGCAGGCACTGACAACGAACGGCCTGCCGGCCGCCACGGCGGCGGTCGCCCAGCGGCCCCTGCTATGTCGGGGCGACTTCCAGGACGTAGACACGGGCCAGGTCCTCGACGCGTTTGGGCACGAGTGCCGCCTCGGCCGTCGCGAGGAACACCAGGCCGGTGGTGGAAGCCGAGTGCAGCCGGGTGCCGATGGTGTCGCCGGTTCGTGTGGACATCCGCACCTCGATCACGTCCGGCACCCGGGCCAACTCGTCGGGGGTGGAGACGCGTACGACACGGCCGGGTCGCACCGGCAGGTCACAGTTGGCGATGATCTCGTCCCGTAGGGGTGCGACCGGGCCACTCACCCCGGCCGGGCGACCGAGCGAGGTGTCCATGAACACCCGCCAGAGGTCGATGCCGTACTTCATCTTCACCGCGTCGACGATTCCCCCGCCCGCCGGGCGGCAGGAGATCTCGCCGATCACGAACCCGTCGCCGGTCCCGAACAGTTCCATGTGCGTCACGCCGGTGTCGAGCCCGAGGGCGTTCACCGTCGCCTGGTGCAGTTCGCGGATCACCCCGACAGCCGGGTCGTCCTCCGGCAGCAGATACGAGCCGGTGAAGGCGTCCGTCCGGCCCAGGAGCGGCATGAAGTAGCGCTGCACGGCCGCGAATTCGACTCGTCCGTCCGAGACCACCCCGTCACAGTGGTACTCACCCTCCATCTCGACGAACCGCTCGACCAGCAGCGGGCACTGCGCACGGCGCAGACCGTCCGCGGCGGACGAGGCCAGCAGCTCGGTCAGTTCCTGGGCCGAGGACAGCCGGAAGGTGTTCATCGAGCCGGTACCGAGGGCCGGTTTGAGCACCACCGGCCAGCCGAGCTCGGCCGCCGCGGCGGGCGCCTGCGACAGCGATCCGATCACCCGGTGTGCCGCGACCGGCAGGCCCGCCGCGGTGAGCGCCGACTTCATCACCGCCTTGTTGGAGAACCTGTTCGCCGTCTCGAAGCCGATCCCGCCCAGTCCGAGGAACGAACGCAGATAGCCGCCGGCGGGGAGGCTCCGCTCGGAAGGAGCCACCACATGGTCGATCGGCTGACGCGCCAGCAGATCCAGGGCGACCCGGCGGACGGCGGTCAGGTCGGCGATGTCGTCGACGAAGTGCAGCCGTACGTCCGGGGTGTACATCCGTGCGTACGAGCTTTCGGTGACGACGTCGATCTCGGCATCGGGTGCGGCCTCGCGGAGCCGGTCCACCGCCTCCGACTTGCCGGAGTTCACCACCAACACGTGCTCGCTCATGCCAGCTCCGTCCGTGCGCGGTCGAGGTACCACAGGACATAGGCGTAGACAGCGAGCCAGGTCTGTGCGGTGGCGAGCGCCCGCTCGTACTTCAGCCAGCCCGCGAGGGCGTTCGCCGCACCGACGTACAGCCTGGCGCGCAGGATCGAGGGATCGTTCGGGCCGAGTCCGGCGAGCAGCCGTTCCTCGAGCCGCTTCAGGTTGCCGTCCACCGTGAACGGGGTCGTCAGTCCGGAAAGGTCGAGCGTGCCGTCCGGCACCGAGGGCAGCTCGGGCAGCAGCGACTCGGACGTGCCGTCGGCGACGGCCTGGAGGAGTCCGCTCATCGGCAGCGCGCTGTGCAGCAGGGTCGCGAAGTCGTAGCTGGGATCGCCGAACCCGATGTCCGGCCGGTCCCGGCCGTCCCACACCGTGCGCGGGTCGACGAACACCGGGGAGCCGTCCGCACGGCGCAGCATGTTCTTCAGGTGGACGTCCCCGTGCACCAGACATCCGGAGTCCGGCAGCAGCGAGGCCGAGGCATCGTCCAGCCAGCGAGTCGTCGCCGTGTACCCCGGCAGCCGTTCACCGGTCGGAAGAACCACGTCCGCAGCGAGTACGGCCGTCGGCTCCCAGTCGGGGAAGAAGGCCCGGAAGGTGTCGACGAAGCCCTCGTGCGACACCACGGCGTGGAAGCGCTCACGGAAGAGATAGTCGGCGACGGTGGGCCTTCGCGGTTTCGCCGTCGCCGTGTAGAGGACACTCAGCAACCGAAGGTGCGGTTCGAGCTCCTGCAGCGCGCCCTCGGCGAGTGCGAATTTCGCCTTGTCACCGAAGACGACGTTGTCGAGGGTGAGCGGCTCGACCTGCTCCATCAGGGACGTCGCCTGCGTGCCCTCACGGTGCACACCGTGCAGCACCGGGAACAACGGGCCGGTCCCCTGTGCCGCGAGCCGGGTGTTGACCTCATCGACGAACGCGGTCTCCGCGTCGATGACCGCGCGCGGTCCGACCTTCGCCACGAGCGGGATGCCCGCCTCGAAGGCCACGATGCCCAGTGAGTCCGCACCGTTGGCGTACGTGGCCGTCACACCGGCGGACGCGGAGGCCGGGTCGGCCCCGGCGGCCGTGGCCCAGTCACGCAGGCGGTCCGCGGTGAGCAGGTCGATCACCGCGCGGGTGTGCGCCACGCTGTCGGTGATGCCGGTGACGAGCAGACCGTCGCGCGGCCCGCCGAGCACCATCGTCCAGCGCAGGAGGAAGCGGCCCTCGTCGACATCGGTGTGCGGCACCAACGCCGCGTCGTCCTCCGTGAACCGGGCGATGGACCGGCTGAGTCCGCCCAGATGGACGTGCCTGTCAGGAGGCTCGGTGCTGGCCGCGGCGACGGTGATGCCCAGGTGCGACAGCCGGGCCGACGCGGTGGACAGCAGCAGCATCTGGTTGGTGCAGCCGGACAACTGCGGATGCCGTTCACCGACTCCGTGGCCGGGATAGGCGAACACCACGGTCACCGTGCCCGGGGGCAGGGGTGTGCCGTGCCGCTCGAAGACCGCGTGGACGGCGGCGCGCTCCTCGTCGGTCGTGATGCGCGCGGTACCGTGCAGGTCGGTGGCCGTTGCGGCCGGGATGCTCACGGGTTCGGTGCTCCTAACGGGACTCGACGGACGCGTTCTCGGCGATGGACTGGACAATGTCCGCGGCTCGCATGGGCATCAGGGACAGCAGCACTTCGCTGAACCCGTGCGTGGCCTCCGCGAAGCCCTGGAGGAAGATCCGCGGCCCGAAGCCCTCGACACTCTCGATGGCGTAGTCGCGCCGGATCGCGTACCGCTCCGGGGTCTCCATGCGCAGATACTGATCGAGTCCGGCGAGTGCGGGGATCGGCATCGGATAGCGGTAACCGGTGGCGAGGATGACAGCGTCGGCGTCGACCTCGCTGGTCTCTCCGCTGTCGAGGTGGAAGTAGGTGGCCACCGCGCGCTCGGCATCCGAGCGGGCCCCGACCAGTTCGGTGAACCGGTGGAGGGTGACGAAATGCGTGTCGTCCTCGGGGCGCATGGCGAAACCGCGGATGTTCGTGGTGATCCGCGCGTTCGGATAGGAACGGCGGAGGTGCATGAACACATCGGCGGAGGTCTGGCCGGAGCCGACGACGTTGAAGTGGTACGGCGCGGACAGGTCGTCGAAGGAGCGCTCCAAACGCTCCCGGGTCTCCGAGGCATGGAACACCCGCTCGCCGAGCCCGGCGCCCTCGGGGACGTACGGGGTGCCACCGGGCGCGATCAGCAGATTGCGGGTGAGTACGGAATCCGTCTCCCCGGTGGCCTGATCGCGTAAGACCACCCGCAGCAGCTCTGCGTCGTGCTCGCCCGGAGGTACGGCGGTCACCTCGAGGACGTCGGTACCCCACCGGACCTGCTTGTCGAACTGCTGGGCGGCCCAGGCGTAGTAGTCGTTGAACTCTACGCGCGTCGGGTAGAACGTGCGCAGGTTGATGAACTTCGCCAGCCGGTCCCGGCCACTCCTCGCCCTCCGCGGCGACCTCCGCCCAGTACTTCGCGAGGACCTCCTCGGCGTCATGGTCACCGGGGTAGGACACCTCCCCCGGCATCAGCTCCCACTCGTCCGGACCGCCCTGCGAACCGCCCAGGTCGACCAGGACCGGCAGCAGCCCCGCCCGCGCCGAACGCGTCCCCAGCGTCGACCAGCCGCCCCGGCGGGAGTTGAAGCCCCAGCGAGCGACCACTCGGGTCGGAGGCCAACTTGGGCAGCGGGTTGGGAAGAGTCGCCATGCCGGTGACTGTAGGGGCAGCCACTGACAACGGGGTTACTTCAGGGCGGCGGTGAAGTCGGTCCAGGTGGTGGGGGAGAGGCGGAGGGTGGGGCCGCTGTGGGGGGTGTGCTTGGAGTCGCGGATGTGGATGGCGGAGGGGGTGAGGGCGACTTCGAGGCAGGCGCCGCCTTCGCTGCCGCTGTAGCTCGACTTCCGCCACTCGAAGGCGACTTCGAGGCACTGGCCGCCCTGGTCGCTGCTGTATGTCGACTTGAACCACTGAAGTGCTTCGGCGCTCATCGCTCTCCTAGCAGGCGGTCGAGCAGGCCCAGTGAATCCTGGGTGGTCAGGGCCTGTGTTCGCAGCATCGCATACTTGCGCGCCAGGATGGACACCTCATCTGCGTCGGAAACCCACTGGCTGCCGCGTTGACCCTCGGCATACGCCAGGTGCTGGTGATCCGGTGTTTCGACCAGGATGAAGGGTCCGTCCAAGCCTGCGTTGCACGGGCTCCGCATCGGTAGGAACTGCAAGGAAACGCACGGCAGTTCGGCAAGCTCCCGCAGATACCGAAGTTGCGCCCGCCGATCCCCGATCTCCATGCACAGCACCGGCTCCCACACCACGAAACTCAAGGTGGGCGGGTTCTTTCGGCGCAGGATCTCCTGGCGGTCCAGCCGGAGTGCCGTGTACGTCTCGATCTCGTCCTCGTCGTACGCCGGAACCCTGTTGCGCAGTACGGCCCGGACGTACGGCTCGTTCTGGAGGAGGCCCGGCAGGACCGCGTTGTCGTACCAGGACAGCGCGATCGCCTCCCGCTCATGTTCCATGTACAGCTCGGCCCACAGGGGGAACTGGTCGATCTCCGGGAGGTTGGCCACGCCGGTCGCCAACATCCCCTTCGTGTCGAGGACTTCGTCCAGCAGCGCCGCCAGATCCGGCTTCAGGGCCCGTCTGCCCTGTTCGATCGAGGCGATGGTCTCCTCGTCCAGCCGGACGAGTTCGGCGAGACCGCCCTGGGTGTGGCCTGCCTCGCGGCGGGCCGTGCCGAGCTGTTTGCCCAGCATCCTCATGGTCGAGTGGTTCTTCCTGCGCTGGCTCATGGTGCTGCCCATCCCCGTGTGCGACGGTGCCTGACCCGGGCGGGGCCGTACAGAAATTCCGTACGACCTCACGCACTGCTCAATGATAGTCACTCTCCGCAACTCTCGTCCCGTGAACGAGACGATCCAACTCCCGCCCCTCCGCGAGAGGTTCTTCCGCCGGGAACGGCGCTCCGTGCCGGCCGCGCGGCTGTTCGCGACGGAGACCCTCGCCGGGTGGGGGCTCGCCGGCACCGAGCGGGCCGACGACGTGCTGCTCTGTGTCAGCGAGCTGGTGACCAACGCGCTGTTGCACGGCGTACCGCCCGGCCGTCAGTTCCTGCTGTTCCTGCGGTATGACGGGCAGGTGATCCACGTCGAGGTGCACGACAGCGGGCCCGGGGTGCCCCGGGTGGTCGAGCCGGAGGGTGAAGGCGGGCGGGGGCTGTTGCTGGTCGCCGCGCTGAGTGACGACTGGGGTGTCCGGGAACGTCCGCTCGGGAAGGCCGTGTGGTGCGAGTTCGTCAGCTCGGGTCGCGGTCCCGGACATAGACGGTGACTCGCGCCCCGTTGACGTGCGTCGTCCCGTACTCGCGGAAATGGCGCCGCAGGGTGCTTGTTTTCGCTTCGTTCTGCGGGTCGGTCGGCGCGGGCGCACCCGCCGGGTCGCGGACTGCGACGATCCGGTCGAATTCCAGCATGCGTGCCGCTATTTCCTGGGCGGGAAGCTCGACACCTGCAAGGGTGTTCGACGAAACGGGGTCCTGAGCCAGGGCCAGATCCGTCAGGGAACGGGTGTCCTCGGGGTCGGCCGCTGTCCAGGCCCGGTACCGGCCGGAGACATAGAGCAGCCCGTCGCCGGGACGGCCTTCCTCGCGTACGGCGTCGCCGATGGCGGTGGCGTCATTGCTCCGGCTCTGGGGCGTCCTCAGCGACAGGCTCGGCTGGACGAGCGCGGCGAGTGCGACGACCGCCGCGGTCCACGCGATCCACGCGTTGTGGGAAGCCCGCTGCCGCCGATGGAAGTAGTCCATCCAGGCGCCCAGCAGCAACGCGATTCCGATATTGCCGAAGAGCACATACCGGTCGACGAAAAGGGGCTTGACCAGTGAGGTGATCAGCAGCAGAAGCCCCGGAAGCACAAGGATCGGCACAGCCAGTGCGGAAAGCGGCACGGGCCCCCTCCTCCCCAGAGGCGCCAGGGCACACACCACGCCCACGACCGCCCCGACCACGAAATACTGAAGCCGCACCGGTCCGCCGATCCAGGACACCTGCTCCGACTGCCCGGCACTGAAGATCGCCAGCGGCGCCAACCCGGCCACCACCCCCGCGGCAGCCGCACTCCACGCTCTCAGCACCGGTCGTGGAACACGGGAGACGACCAGGGTGACGCCGTGTGCGACCAGGGCGAGGACCGCGAACTCATGGAGAAGACAGGCCAGCAGCATGGTCGAGCCGTAGACCGCCCACCGCCACCGGGCGCGCTGCGGAACGCTGACCACGAGCGCATAGGTCGCCCAGGTGACCAGGGCGCAGACCATGGCGTACGAGCGGCCTTCCTGCGCGTACTTCTGTACCTGGGGAAGGAGCGGGAACACCAGCCCCGCCAGCAGCCCGACACGGGGTCCCGCCAGGCGTAGCCCCAGAAGCCCGACTCCGCTCGCCGCCACCGACATCGCCAGCACGGACGGCAGCCGCAACGTCAGCAGCCCTCCGCCGAAGAGACCGAAGATCCCGTGCATCACGGCGTAGTGGAGGGCATGGACCAGATCAATGTGCTGGGCGGTGAGCCAGATCTGCGAAAGATCGCGGTGCGCGACCTGATAGGTGACGGCCTCGTCCCCCCACATCGTGTTCTTCCTGCGGATGCCCCAGAGCCCCAGAGCGATGGTCAGGGTCAAGGGCACGATGACGACAACGGCTCCGGCCGGGCTCGGTGCTCGTCGACGGGCGGGTACGGGAGGGAGGACCGCCTCGTCCATGGCGGGGGCACGTTCATCAACGGACATCGGTGGCAGGGCCTTTCAGCAGTGGCGAAGAAACGCCGCCAGCGTGCCGGGACCTCGTTGACCGGATGCTGATCCAACCTGACCGGACGATCAGGAAGGCGGGCCCGCGTTGTGCGAGGCTGCACCGCATGCGCATCCTGGTGGTCGAAGACGAGGTGGACCTCGCCCACACCCTGCACACCGGTCTGACCGCCGAGGGCTACAGCGTCGACCTCGCCCATGACGGCCGGCAGGGACTGTGGATGGCCAGGACCGGTGAATACGCCCTTGTCGTACTGGACTTGATGCTCCCCGGACTCAACGGCTACAAGGTCTGCGCCCAGTTGCGCCGGGAGGGCAACGCGACCCCCATCCTGGTGCTCACCGCCAAGGACGGGGAATGGGATCAGGCGGAGGCCCTGGACACGGGGGCCGACGACTACCTGGCCAAACCCTTCTCCTACATGGTGCTCGTCGCACGGCTGCGGGCCCTGGTCAGACGGGCTGCCGCGGTCGCCCCGCCCGTCCTCGCCGTGGGCGACCTCTCGTTGGACGTCGCCGGCCGGGTCTGCCGCCGGGCCGGGACCCGAGTGGAACTCACACCCCGGGAGTTCGCCGTACTGGAACTGCTGGCCCGCCGGGCGGGCCAGGCGGTCTCCAAAGCGGATCTGCTCTATCACGCATGGCCCGACGAAGCCCTGGATCCCAACCTGGTGGAGGCGCGCGTCAGCGCACTGCGCAAGAAGGTGGACGCCGCGTTCGACCGGCAGTCCCTGCAGACCGTACGGGGCACCGGCTACCGACTGGTGGACGACCGTGAACGCGACTGAGCCGCGACGCCGCTGGTGGCCGCGCTCGGTACGGGCCCGTACGGCCCTGGCCGCCGCTTCGACCGCCGCCGTCATCCTGCTCGGCATCGGCTGGTGGGTGCACCACGAGGTCTACCGCCAGAGCACGCAGATCGCCGAAGACCAGGCCAAGGCACAGCTCTGGGCTCTCTGCGATCAGTTGAGCCAGGGTGTCGTTCCCGACTCCACAAGCACCGTGCCGTACGAGGTCGTCGCGACCGGCCGACGCGGCGCTGTCGCCTATGGCGGAGGCATGGCCGACTTCGATCCCGGCACCCACCACGTGATGCCCGCCCCGCCGAAAGCCCTGCGGGTCGAACGCATCACCACCGTCCGCCTGCCTGCGAACCCCGACTACGACCCCAGTGACAAACTCTCCGTGGCCGGTGGGACCCATCGGGTCGTCACATCCGACATCGAGGCCGATGAACTGAGCAGCGCCAAAGCCGCCGCTCTGGGCGTCGCCGCCGATGCCAAGCTGCGGGTCTATGTCGTGGTGCTCCCGAACACGGCCGAGGCGATCGCCAGGACCACCGACGGCCTGCTGCTGTGGGCCGGGCTCGTCGGCCTCGTACTGATCGCCGCCGTCACCTACTTCGCCGTCCGCATCGCGCTGCGGCCGGTCGAAGCCATCCGCGTCCTCACCGCCTCGGTCACCGCGAACGACCCCCGCGAACGCGTCACCGTCCCCGCCTCGGGACACGAGATCACCGCCCTGGCCACCACCATCAACAGCACCCTCCAACGCCTCGACAACGCCGCAGCCCAGCAACGCCGCTTCGTCGCGGACGCCGCCCACGAACTGCGCAGCCCCCTCACCACCCTGCTGGCCAGCCTGGAGGTCGCGCTCGCCTACCCGGAACGCACCGACTGGCCCGCCGCGGCCACCACCGCCGCACGACAGACCCGCCGCCTCCAGGCCCTCGCCGAAGACCTGCTGCTCCTCGCCCGCCTCGACACCCGTGCCCCCACAGCCGATCCCGAGACCGTCGACCTGACAGCACTCGCCTCCCGGTTGGCCGAGCAATACCCGCTCACCGAACGACCGTTGACCCTCACCTGCGACAGCACCACCCCCGCACGCGCACACGGAAACCCCGACGAATACGAACGGCTGCTGCGCAACCTCGTCGACAACGCCGCCCGCCACGCCGCCCACCGCATCCAGATCACCGTCCGGAACGAGGACGACTGGGTCGTCCTCACGGTGCACGACGACGGACCGGGCGTGCCCACCGAGGACGCCGAGCGCGTCTTCGAACGCTTCGTCCGGCTCGACGACGCCCGCTCCCGCGACCACGGCGGCACCGGCCTGGGTCTCGCCATCGCCCGCGACCTGGCCCACCGCCACGGGGGCACCCTCACCCTCACCCCCCGGACCCTCGGAGCATGCTTCCAGCTGCGTCTTCCCCGGGCCCCCGCCGGTCTGCCGTGCTGAGGCCGGTGAGGCCGCTCAGAGCTTCTCGGGCGTCCGGATGCCCAGCAGGGCCATGCCCTGGTGCAGCGTGCGGGCCGTGACATCGCACAGGAAGAGACGGTTCCCCACCTGCTCCGGCGTCTCGGCCTTCAGGACCGGGCACTTGTCGTAGAAGGCCGTGTAGAGCGACGCCAGCTGGTACAGGTACGCCGCCACCTTGTGTGGGGCGTACTCCGCCGCCGCCTCGAAGACCGTGTCGCCGAACGCGTCCAGGTGCAGGCCCAGCGCCCGCTCCGCCGGGTGCAGTTCGAGCTCCGGGTGGGCGGCCGGGCGTACGTCGCCCGCCTTGCGGAGGATCGACTGGATACGGGCGTACGCGTACTGGAGGTAGACGGAGGTGTCGCCGTTCAGCGAGACCATCTGGTCCAGGTCGAACTTGTAGTCGCGGTTCGCCGACGTCGACAGGTCCGCGTACTTCACGGCGCCGATGCCGACCTGGGCGGCCCGCTCCTGGATCTCGTCCTCGGTGAGGTCCTGCGCCTTCTCCCGGACGACCTCGGCGGCCCGCTGCACCGCCTCGTCCAGCAGGTCCTCCAGCCGTACGGTCTCGCCCTCACGCGTCTTGAACGGCTTGCCGTCCGCGCCCAGCACCGTGCCGTAGCCCATGTTGTGCGCGGTGACGTCGTCGGTGAGCCAGCCCGCCCGCCGGGCCGTCTCGAAGACCATCTTGAAGTGGAGGGACTGGCGGACGTCCACGACGTAGATCAGCGACGTGGCGTGCAGGTCCTGGACCCGGTTGCGGATCGCGGTCAGGTCCGAGGCCGCGTAGCCGAAGCCGCCGTCGGCCTTCTGGACGATCAGCGGGACCGGCTGGTCGTCCTTGCCCCGGATGTCGTCGAAGAAGACCACGAGCGCGCCCTCGGAGCGGACCGCGACGCCCATCTCCTCCAGGATGCGGGCGGTCTCGGGCATGCCGTCGTTGTACGCCGACTCGCCGACGATCTCGTCGTCGCGGATCTCCATGTCGAGCTTCTCGAAGACCGAGTAGAAGTAGACCTTCGACTCGTCCACGAACTGCTGCCAGAAGTCCAGGGTCTCCTTGTCGCCCGACTGGAGGGCCACGACCCTCTTGCGCGCCCGCTCCTTGAACTCCTCGTCCGCGTCGAAGACCGCGCGCGACGCCTTGTACACCCGGTTCAGGTTCGACATGGCCTGCTCGCCGTCGACCTCCGACGCCGGCGCCAGCTCACCCGGGTGCTCCAGCAGGTACTGGATGAGCATGCCGAACTGGGTGCCCCAGTCGCCGATGTGGTGCCGGCCGATCGTCTGCTCGCCGGTGAAGTCGAGCATGCCGCGCAGCGCGTCGCCGATCACCGCCGACCGCAGATGGCCGACGTGCATCTCCTTGGCCACGTTCGGCTGGGCGTAGTCGATGACCGTGATGCCGGGGTCCGCCTTGGCCGGTACGCCGAGACGGTCGCCGTCCGCGTACCGCGCGGCGAGGTTCTCGGTGATCGCCTTGTCGGTGAGGGTGATGTTGAGGAAGCCGGGGCCGGAGACCTCGATGTCCTTGATCACATCACCGGTGGTGATGCCGGAGACGACCTGCGTGGCCAGGTCCCGGGGGTTGGCCTTGTTCTTCTTCGCGAGCGCCAGGATCCCGTTCGCCTGGTAGTCCGCCCGGTCGCTACGTCGCAGCAGCGGGTCCGCGTCGGCCCCCGGCAGGGCGGCGGAGATCGCGGAGGTGAGCTGCTGCTGGACGGAGTCGCTGAGGGACGTGACCGAGGCCATGAGGTGGGTGCCGTTCCGCTCGTAGGGCTATGGAAAACGACACCAGTCTCCCACGCGGGCGGACGGGCGGTCGCATGGATTCCCGCCCGCCCGCGTGGGCGACGCGTCAGGCCGTCGGCGCCAGCGCCACCGCCGTGAGCGCCGGGGCGGACTCGGTGCCGTCCGCGTACACGGCCGTCACCCGGTAGTAGACGGCGGTGCCGGCCGGAGGATCCTCGTCGCGGTAGTGGCGGAAGGAGTCCGTGTTCGGATTCTCCAGCGCACCCTCCGCGATCCGCTCGTACGCGCCCGTGGAGCGGTCCCAGCGGTAGACCCGGTAGCCGGTGGCGCCGTCGAGCGTGTCCCAGTTCAGGGCCACGTCACCGGCGTTCTCCAAGGCGTCCAGGCCGGTCACCGGGGAGCCCGGCGCGGTCGCCTCGGCGGGCCGGGTGTCCTGCTCGGTCGCGTAGACGGTGACGGCCTCGGTGTAGTTGTTCGAGCCGTCCACCGCGCGCAGCTCCCAGCAGCGCTCCTCGCCGTCCGGCAGGCCCTCGGTGTCCTGGAAGGACGTGGCGTCGCCCGCCAGGGTCGTCGAGCCGCCGCCCGCGCAGGTGCGCACCCCGTCGACCGTCTGGGGACTGCCCGCGCGCACCCAGTAGGAGCGCACGTCGGCGGCGGTGGAGCTGTCCCAGCGCAGGGCCGTGCCCCATGGCTCGGGGGTGGCGGCGAAGCCGGTCGGCAGTGGCGGGGCGGTGGTGTCCTCGTAGCGCACGGCCTTGAAGTCGGTGGAGGTCACACCGTTCGCGGCGACGGCCAGCGCGGTGACGTAGCGGTCCGACGAGCCGCCGAAGTCGGTGAGGAAACAGCGGTACTCCACCCACGCGTCGTCGCGGTAGATCTCCTCGGGCGCGCAGGCACGCAGGTTCGTGCGGACCGTGGAGGCGCTGCTGCCGGAATACACCCGGAAGCCGCCGCTGTGGTCGTTGTCCGCGGCGACCCGGATGTGCAGCTCCGGTCGGCCGTTCGCGTCCGGGCGCAGATAGACGGGCAGGGCGGGCGCCACCTGCCGCCGGGAGGTGATCTTCGCCGGGGCGGAGCGGTGACCGGCCGCGTCGACGGCGTACACGGTGTAGGTACGGGTGACGCCCGGCTTCGCCGTCGTGTCGTGGTACGCGGCGGCCGTGGCCGTGCCGAGGAGAACCGGCTGCTCGCTGCCGTCGGCGCCGTACACCTCCCAGCGCACGGTGTCGTCCGACGGCACGTTCCAGGCCAGCGCGACCTCGTCGGTGTCCGCCGTGGCCGCGAGGCCCGTCACCGCGCCCGGCGCCGTCAGATCCGGTGTGGTCACCGCGACCGGAGTGGTGCGCGCCGAGGTGTTCCCGGCGGTGTCGGTGGCCGTCGCCGCGTAGTAGTACGTCTGCTTCTCGGCGGCCGTCTCGTCGTACAGGTACTGCTCACCCGGCGTCTGCCGCAGGTCCATGGTGGCGACCTTGGTGAACGGGCCGGCCGCCGCCGTGGCACGCCACAGCGTGAAGACGGGGCCGTCGGCCGGCTGCACCTGGCCCAGCCAGACGTTGACGCGCGGGGTGCCCAGGTCGTCCGACACCGACACGTCGGAGGCGCGCACGTCCGGGACCGCCGGGGCCGTCTTGTCCGGAGTGGTGACGTAGGGGCCGCAGGCGGTGGCGCCGTAGTTCGTCCACCTGTCGACGGCCTGGACGCAGAACCGGTACTTCCGGCCGTCCCTCGGAAGCGTGTACGAGGCGGTGGTGCCGGTCGTCGTCCAGCGGGACACGCCACCCGTCGTGGTCTCCAGCAGGACCCGGTAGTGGGCGATGTCCAGCTCGCGGTTCTTCCTCCAGCCGGCGCTCGCCCTGCTGGTCGCCGCGTCGTACGTGGTGGTGATGCCGGTCGGGGCGAGCGGCGCCCTGCTGTCGACCGAGGCGGGCCAGGTGAACTTCACCCGGGACGGGCCCGTCCAGTTCACGTGGTCGACGCGTACGGTGTGGCTGCCCGAGCCGATGCAGAACGTGCCCGGGACGCTGTTGCCGGTGTCACCGGTGTTGGTCCACTTGTTCACCTTCCGCACGCCGTCCACGTACAGCCGCAGGCCGTCCGTGCCGGACAGGCGGTAGGTGAAACAGCCGCCCGAACCGAAGTCGCGGGTGAGCGACCAACGGACACCGAAGTAGTTCGTGGCCATCCCGGAGAGCGGAGCGCCCGACCAGTACTGGTCGATCGTGGCGTCGCAGTCCGTCTTCTTCGGCGTGCCGGAGAACGAGGTGTTCGCGTAGAACGTCCGCTTGAATGTGGTGTCGCCGCAGGTCACGGCAGCCTCGGCGGCGGGCGCCGCGAGGACGAGGCAGACCGTCGGCAAGGTCATCGCGAGTCCGGCCGCCCCCACGCGCAGCCCGGCCCGGAATCTGTCTGTGATCACGATGAGAGGACATCCGTGGGGCGCGTGGGGTTGTACGGCGGGCCAATCCGTTTTCCGACAGGAACCGGCGCGGGTGACAATGGGCGACGGGGCCCGTCGGAGCATCGGCGCGGCTCCGAGGACGTAGCTCCACGACGTACCAGAGACGTACCAGAACAAAGAGGAAAGAAGGACGTGCCGACCGTGGCTGACAGCAGCGCCCAGAGCGCCCAGCACGCCGACTGGGTCTCCCGTTTCGCGGATGAGGTCATCGAGGAGTCGGAGCGTCGGGCCCCGGGCACGGTGACATCACTCGCTACCGCTCCGGTGGTCGTCGTCGCGTCCGGACTCTCCCCCTCCGGCCCCATCCACCTGGGCAACCTCCGCGAGGTCATGACCCCGCACCTCGTCGCCGACGAGATCCGCCGCCGCGGCCACCAGGTCCGCCACCTGATCTCCTGGGACGACTACGACCGCTACCGCAAGGTGCCCGCCGGGATCGCCGGGGTGGACGAGTCCTGGGCCGAGCACATCGGCAAGCCGCTGACCTCGGTGCCCGCGCCGGCCGGGTCGGCGTACCCGAACTGGGCCGAGCACTTCAAGGCCGCGATGGTCGAGTCGCTGGCCGAGCTCGGCGTGGAGTTCGACGGGATCAGCCAGACCGCGCAGTACACCGCCGGGGTCTATCGCGACCAGATCCTGCACGCCGTCGCCCACCGCGGTGAGATCGACGCGATCCTCGACCAGTACCGCACCAAGAAGGCGCCCGCCAAGCAGTCCCAGAAGCCGGTCGACGAGGCCGAGCTGGAGGCCGCCGAGGGCTCCGGCGCGGCGAGCGAGGACGACGGCAGCTCGGGCGCCGGCGCTGTCGGCTACTTCCCGTACAAGCCGTACTGCGGCAATTGCGAGAAGGACCTCACCACCGTCACCGCCTACGCCGACGACACCACCGAGCTGACCTACGCCTGCACCGCCTGCGGCTTCTCCGAGACCGTCCGGCTCGACGAGTTCAACCGCGGCAAGCTCGTCTGGAAGGTCGACTGGCCGATGCGCTGGGCCTACGAGGGCGTCGTCTTCGAGCCGAGCGGCGTCGACCACTCGTCGCCGGGGTCCTCCTTCCAGGTCGGCGGGCAGATCGTCGGGATCTTCGGCGGCAAGCAGCCCATCGGGCCGATGTACGCGTTCGTGGGCATCTCCGGCATGGCGAAGATGTCGTCCTCGCGGGGCGGCGTGCCCACTCCGGCCGACGCGCTCAAGATCATGGAGCCGCAGATCCTGCGCTGGCTCTACGCCCGCCGCCGCCCCAACCAGTCCTTCAAGATCGCCTTCGACCAGGAGATCCAGCGGCTCTACGACGAGTGGGACAAGCTCGACGGCAAGGTCGCCGACGGGTCCGCGCTGCCGGGCGACGTCGCCGCGCACTCCCGCGCCGTGCGCACGGCCGGCGGTGAGCTGCCGAGGACGGCGCGCACGCTGCCGTACCGGACGCTCGCGTCCGTCGCGGACATCACCGCCGGGCACGAGGACCAGGCGCTGCGGATCCTCAGCGAGCTGGACCCGTCCGACCCGCTCGCCACGCTCGACGAGGCCCGCCCGCGCTACGACAAGGCCGAGGCCTGGATCAACACGCACGTCCCCGCCGACCAGCGGACCGTCGTACGCGAGCAGCCCGACGCCGAACTCCTGAAGTCCCTCGACGAGGCCTCCCAGCAGTCCCTGCGGCTGCTGCTCGACGGGCTCGCCGAGCACTGGTCGCTCGACGGGCTGACGCACCTCGTCTACGGCGTTCCGAAGGTGCAGGCCGGCTTCCCCGTCGACGCCACCCCCAAGGAACTGCCCGCGGAGATCAAGACCGCCCAGCGGACGTTCTTCGCGCTGCTCTACCACCTGCTCGTCGGGCGCGACACCGGGCCGCGCCTGCCCACGCTGCTGCTCGCGGTGGGGCAGGAGCGGGTGCGGGGGCTGCTCGGGGAGTGACGGCCTGACGAAAGCGCCCGGTGCCGTGAGGTACCGGGCGCTTTCTTTCTTGTGGCTTACGCGATGTGCTCGTCCGCGAGTTCCGCGTTGAGACGGTTGGAGAAGCGGTTCACCATGCGCTTCGACTCGGCCTCGGGGAGCGTGATGCCGTACGTCGCCTCGACGTCGGCGATGAACGCCTTGGGGGTCGGCGCGCCGTTCCCGCCCTTGATCGACTCACGGAAGACCTGGTAGTACGCGTCCTCGTCCGGCTCCGGGGTGCCGCCGCCCCCACCCAGTTCGCGGGTGCGGCCCGGGACCACCGGGATGGGGAACGTGCCGGTCTCCTCCGGGGCCGGTTCCTGGCCGGGGGCCGGGGGTTCCTCCTCGTACTGCTCGCGGTACTGCGTGGCCTGCTGCTCCTGCTCGTACCACTGGGCGTACTGGTCCGAAGGGTCGTACGTGGGGTCGTAGTCGGGGTTGTAGCCGCCGTGGTACTCGACCTCTTGCGGGGGTGTCTGGAACCAGGGGCTCTGGTCGGGCCCGGGCTCGGGTTCGTACAGGGGTTGCCCGGAGGGCTGGTCGCCGCCGAGGTATCCCCGCTGCTCGCTGGGAGGTGCCGCTGCGCCCACCCGTGCCGCCCCAGCGGCACGACTGCCCGCAGCTGCCGGCGGCAGCTCCTGGTGTGGGGGGGACGGGGGGAGGACTGCTGGTTCTATGCCTGCTGCTGCCAGGCCTGCTGGGGCCGTTTCTGCCAGGGGGACGCCGTAGCGGGCCAGGCGGAGGGGCATCAGGGACTCGACCGGGGCCTTGCGGCGCCAGGCCCGGCCGAAGCGGGAGCGCAGACGGGCCTGGTAGACGAGACGTTCCTGCTCCAGCTTGATCACCTGGTCGTAGGAACGGAGCTCCCACAGCTTCATACGGCGCCAGAGGAGGAAGGTCGGGACGGGGGAGAGCAGCCAGCGCGTGATGCGCACGCCCTCCATGTGCTTGTCCGCCGTGATGTCCGCGATCCGGCCGATCGCGTGCCGGGCGGCCTCCACCGCGACCACGAACAGGATCGGGATCACCGCGTGCATGCCCGTACCCAGCGGGTCCGGCCAGGCCGCCGCGCCGTTGAAGGCGATCGTGGCCGCCGTCAGCAGCCACGCCGTCTGACGGAGCAGAGGGAACGGGATCCGGATCCAGGTCAGCAGCAGATCCAGGGCGAGCAGGACGCAGATACCCGCGTCGATGCCGATCGGGAACACATACGAGAAGTTCCCGAATCCTTTCTTCAGAGCCAACTCGCGCACGGCCGCGTACGAGCCGGCGAAGCCGATGCCGGCGATGATCACGGCGCCGGTCACGACCACGCCTATGAGAACGCGGTGCATCCGAGTCAGCTGGATTGGCGCGGCCACCTACTCCCCTCCCCTTGCGTGTTCTTGCGCGCAACAGGGTGGCACATGTGTGCGGCGCACGTGTTGCCGGATCGTCAGCTCCACTCAGCGTTTGGTGGCCGAGGCCTTCGCCGTCGTCTTCGAGACCGAGTTCGTGGCGGTGCTGGAGGGGGTCTTGGACGCCGTCGCGTTCGGGGTCGCGGAGGCGGACTTCGACGCCGACTTGGTGGGGGTCGGGCTCGTCGTGGCGCCCGAACTGCCGCCGCTGCCCTCGCCGTTGGCGGACTTCACCGCGGCCACGACCTCCTGGGCGGCCTTCTTCGCGGACGCCGTGAGCGTGTCCGCGCTCGGCGTCTTCTCGCCGGCCAGACCGGCGCCGTTGTAGTCGAGCGTGATGACGACGTTCTCGACCCGGGCCACGACCGTCTGCTGCTTGAAGGCGCCCTCCTTCTTCTTCAGGTCGTAGCGCACCACCGTCGCCTCGTCGCCCGTCCCGGTGACCGTCTCCGTCTTGGCGTTCTTCGCACCCGACACCGTCTGGGCGGCTTTGACCTGCTTCGCGTAGTACGTCTCCGCCTGTGACTCGGCATCACCGGTCGCCGCGTCCGACTCGAACCGCAGCAGGGAGACATTGAGCCAGCGGAACTGCGAGCCCTTCACCCCGTTGTTGTCCAGGCTCGACCAGGAGCAGCTGGTACGGGCGCCGGTGTCGGAGGAATCGCCTTCCTTGCCGGAGGACGTCCCCTTCGGCACCAGGCCGGTCAGCGTCTTCTTCGACAGCACCTTGCAGGCACTCGGCAGACTCGCGTACGCCGCCGCCTGCACGGTGGGAGAGGAACTCACGGCGACATCACCGGTGCCGCCCGCACCCTGCGCGTCGTCCGCCGCGGTGGTGCTGGAGCCAGAGTCCGAGTCGGAGTCCGAGGAGCACGCCGCCGCGAACACCATCACGGGCACCGCGAGCGCGGCGGCCAGGACGCGGTTCAGGCCTCCCATGCGGGTGGCGCGCTGGTCAAACTGGTCGTCTCGCTGGGCTCGTCGCTGCATGGTTCCTTCACTCATGACGCTCGTGGTTCCTGCGGTCGGATCGGGTCCGAGGGGCCACGGTACGCGGTGAGGCAGCTGTGCGGTTCCGCTTCACCCGCTTTGCGGACCCGCCGCGGACACGCCCCGAAGGCCGTTATCCGGCCAGGGAGTCGGCCAGCTGAGAAGCCAGTTTCCGGGCCTTGTCCTGCATTTCCTCGCTGTCCGGGACGGTTCCGACCGTCGCCGGCTGCTCCTCGTACTGGATGGTCACGATCACGTTGGACGTGCGGAACGCCACAGTCACCGTGCGCTGCTTCACCGTCGAACCCGAGCTGCTGAGCGCGTCGTCGACGAACGCCTCGTCACCGAGGTCGTCCAGGAGACGGGGCTGGAGGTCGGTGGGAGTGGCGGAGGGGGACGCGGAGGACGAGGCGGAGGACGAGGCGGAGGAGGAAGGGGACGGGCTCGACGAACCGGATGGACCGGGCGAACTGGGTGAACTGGACGCGGGGCTCTCCGTGGTGGACTCGGAGGCCGTCGGCTCCGGGAGGTCTGCTGCGGTGACCTTCCTCGCGAACAACTCCTCCGCCTCGTCGTCGTCGCTGACGGAGTTGTCGTAGGAGACGACGCGTTCGAGGTCGACGAAGAGGTGGTTGGTGGCGTCCGTCGACTGCACCTTCCAACGGCAGCCGACCTTGCGGTCCGTGTCGAACGTCGGCGACGCCTCACCCTCGTAGGCGGTCTCGCGCTGCCGCTCGTCGGCGAGTTCCTTGATGCCGGGCAGGAGGGAGCCGAGGGTCGACTGCCCGATGGCGCTGCAGGCTTCGGGGAGGGTCGTGTACTTGCCGGGCTGCGCGGTGGCGGAGGTCGTGCCCGCCTCGCCGGGGTTGGAGTCGTCCGTGGAACCGCCGTTGTCCGAGCTGCCGGTGCAGCCGGCCAGCAGCGCCGCGAGGAGTGCGGCGACGCCGGGTACGTAGGCCTTCCGGTGCACGGTCGGCTCCTCTCGACGGTTCGCGTGGTGATCGGTGGCGATCGGGTGGCGATCTTGGTCCAGTGTCCCCGCTGGTTAATCGCTTGCCGGACGGGGGCGGCCCCAGCAGACAATGTGTATCGCACGCAACACCGTGGACGCCGGTCCGTTGTCCCATTCGTTTGACCTTGGCGCCGGTTTTGCGAGTTGAGACTTCTGCTGTGAATCCGGGGGATTGGGGACGATATGTCGTACGTGGAAATGCCGGGCGCGAAGGTACCGATCCGGATGTGGACCGATCCGGCGTCGGTGGAGGACGGGGCACTCCAGCAGCTGCGCAACGTCGCCACCCTGCCGTGGATCAAGGGCCTGGCGGTCATGCCGGACGTCCACTACGGAAAGGGCGCGACGGTCGGGTCGGTCATCGCGATGCAGGGTGCGGTGTGTCCGGCCGCGGTCGGCGTCGACATCGGCTGCGGGATGTCGGCCGTCAAGACGTCCCTGACGGCGAACGACCTGCCCGGTGACCTGTCGCGGCTCCGCTCGAAGATCGAGCAGGCGATTCCGGTGGGGCGGGGGATGCACGGGGATCCCGTGGATCCGGCCCACCTGCACGGGTTCGGGACCGCGGGGTGGGACGACTTCTGGGGGCGGTTCGACGGGGTTGCGGAGGCGGTGAAGTTCCGGCGGGAGCGGGCGGCTTTGCAGATGGGAACACTTGGCTCGGGGAATCATTTTGCGGAACTCTGTATAGATATGCAGAATGCTGTGTGGCTGATGCTCCACTCCGGATCCCGGAACATCGGGAAGGAACTGGCTGAGCATCACATCGGTGTGGCCCAGAAACTTCCGCACAACCAGGGTCTCATCGACCGTGACCTTGCGGTCTTCGTGGCGGACACTCCGCAGATGGCGGCCTATCGCAGCGATCTGTACTGGGCGCAAGAGTATGCGAAGTACAACCGCTCCATCATGATGGCGCTCTTCAAGGACGTGATCCGCAAGGAGTTCAAGAAGTCGAAGCCGACCTTCGAGCCGGAGATCTCCTGTCACCACAATTACGTGAGCGAGGAGCGGTACGAGGGGATGGACCTGCTCGTGACCCGCAAGGGGGCGATCCGGGCCGGCTCCGGTGAGTACGGGATCATCCCCGGCTCCATGGGCACCGGTTCGTACATCGTGAAGGGGCTCGGAAACGAGAAGTCCTTCAACTCGGCCTCGCATGGCGCGGGTCGGCGCATGAGCCGCAACGCGGCCAAGCGGCGCTTCTCGACGAAGGACCTGGAGGAGCAGACACGGGGTGTGGAGTGCCGTAAGGACTCCGGCGTCGTGGACGAGATCCCGGGTGCCTACAAGCCGATCGAGCAGGTCATCGACCAGCAGCGGGATTTGGTACAGGTCGTGGCGAAGCTGAAGCAGGTTGTCTGTGTGAAGGGTTAGCCCGGGGGGTGTTGCACCGTGCCTCCCTGCGCTGGCTAGTTGGGAAGAGGGGCAACGCCGTCGAGTAATTTTGTGAGGCGGGCGCGACAGGCATTCTGGGAGTGGCCCAACTCGGCACAGGCTTCGTCAATGGACTGCGCATACAGGAGGATCTTGTCCTTGTCGGACGTCCACTCGATGCGTTCGGGACCAGGCTTCTTGGCTGGCGGACGAACCCAGTTCATGATCCTCTCGGCAACCGCCTGCTTGCGCCTCAGGGAGATGCAGTTCGGGTAGTAGAGGTGAGAAGTCAGCGCTTGCGCGGCCTTGCCTGCATAAAAGATGTTGTAGGCATTGTCCCGCTTGTTGCGGCGGGGGTGGCGCACGGCCCCAGTAACCGTCTGTGCGTACCAGCACATGTAGGCGCCGATGGCTGTGCTACTCGTACTCAAGGAGATGAAGGGAATGTCACGGCTGGTGAAGCCGACTGACCCGTCTGCGTCGATGATGCCTCGCAGATAGTCGCGTTGTGAGAACTCGCCGAGCGGTGGGGAGATCGTTTCCGACTTCCGCCCGTAGGGCAGGCCGAGTCCATTGAGATTGGTCCTGGCTTCGAGGGAGCACAGACTCCAGATCGCTGTGTGGGAAGTCTTGGCGAAGTTTGTGGAGCGGGTGCGCTGCCTGACGCTGCTGTAGTACGGCGTCAGTTTCTGGAATTCCCGTAGGAGATCAATGTCCCGTGCGTTGATTTCAACGCTCAACCGGCCTTTCTTCCCGGGGCCTTGCTTGAGATGCCCATCCGCCTGCAGAAACCCGAACATGTACGCGTACTCGGGGATCGTCAGGTCCATGAACCGGTGGGCGTTAGGCTCGCAGTCAGCCATGAGGAAGTCCTACCTTCCTTGCTGGTCAGGCCTTCGCCGGGGATGCCGCCCCGGCGGGGGCCGTTGTCTTGGCGTTCTCTTGCGAGGCTAGATCGCCAGTTTGCCCTCCGGCCGGGTGATCGATGACGTTCACTCGGATGGGTTTAGGAGAGCCGTTTCTTCAGCGGCGTGACCCTGTGCGGGCGGTTCGGAACCGTGGGGGTGCGAACTGGTGTCTTAGGTTGGCCAGTTCGGCTCGTTGACACGGGGGTGTCGGATGCAGCGGATGCGTGGGTCGGTGACGGTGGCGGGGCTCGTGCTTGTCGTGGGGGTGCTGCTTGGCGGGTGTTCGCAGGAGTACGAGGACGAGCGGGGGAAGGGGGATGCTCCGGTCGCGGGGAAGGCGGGGGACGACACTCCGGCGGAGGTGTTCAACATGCCGGACGGGTTCGGGAACGTGGCCACGAAGTGTGTGGGGCACGGGTTCCGGGCCTATGTGACGACCAACGCGACCGGGCCGTCCAATGTGCAGATCGTCGAGGACAAGTCGTGCGGTGGGTGAGCGCGGGGGTGGTGGCCGTGCTCGTTCTGGCGCTCGGGGGGTGTTCGCGGGAGTACTACGACGAGCGGGGGAAGGCCGACGCCCCGGTGGCGGGGAAGGCGGGGGACGACTCCGCCGCCGAGGTCTACAACTTCCCCGACGGTTTCGGGAACCTCGCCACCAAGTGCGTGGGAAAGGGCAAGCGGGCGTACGCGACCACGAAGTTCGTGCAGGTCGAGGACAAGGACGACGTGATCATCATTCCGGCCAACGCCGTGATCGTCGACGACCCGGGGTGTCAGGCCCCCTGAGCGGTCACTTCGCGTGCCGTACCGCGTAGATCATGACGAACGCCACGATGTGGATACCGAAGAGGAAGTAGCCGAGCCACCACCACATCTGGCGTTCGTTGTGGTGCTCCCGCGGGACCGGCGGCTGCTCCTGCAGTCCCTGCGGTTCCTGCTGCTCCTGCCGCTTCTGCTGTTCCTCGGCGCTCATCACAGCTCCCGGTGGACCTTGGTGTTCGAGGCCTGGGCGCGGGGGCGCAGCACCAGGAGGTCGACGTTGACGTGGCTGGGGCGGGTGACGGCCCAGCTGATGGTGTCGGCGACGTCGTCGGCGGTGAGGGGTTCGGCGACGCCCTCGTAGACCTTGGCGGCCTTGTCCTCGTCGCCGCCGAAGCGGGTCAGGGCGAACTCGTCGGTCCTGACCATGCCGGGGGCGATCTCGATGACGCGGACGGGCCGGCCGACGATCTCCAGGCGGAGGGTCTCGGCGAGGACGTGGGTGCCGTGCTTGGCGGCGACATAGCCGGCGCCGCCCTCGTAGGTGCCGTGGCCGGCGGTGGAGGAGACGACGACGATCGTGCCGTCGCCGCTCGCGTCCAGTTTGGGCAGCAGGGCCTGGGTGAGGTTGAGGGTGCCGATGACGTTCGTCTCGTACATCGTGCGCCAGTCGTCCGGGTCGCCGGTGGCCACCGGGTCGGCGCCGAGGGCGCCGCCCGCGTTGTTGACCAGGACGCCGATGGTCGTGAAGGCCGTCGCGAACTCGTCGACCGCCGTGCGGTCCGTGACGTCCAACTGGTACGCCGTCGCCGAGCCGCCCGCCGCGACGATCTCCTCGGCCAGTGCCTCGATACGGTCCTTGCGGCGGGCGGTGAGCACGACGCGGTAGCCGGCGGCGGCGAGCCGGCGGGCCGTGGCGGCGCCGATTCCGCTGCTCGCACCGGTGACGACGGCGATGCGGGAGGCGGCGGACGGTGCGGCGGTGGCCATGGAACTGCTCCTCGGGCGTACGCGAAAGAATCCCCAGCCTCGAAAGGCTGTCCGGCCAGGATAGGTGTCCGGCCGGGGTAGGTGTCCGGCCAGGATAGGTGGGAAAATCGAGACGGGTGATCCTCTGTCCGGGAGGTGGACCATGGGACAGGCGCGAGAGGTCATGGACCGGCTCACCGAGGCGCTGACCACGAACACGGACCTGAAGGTCGTCGGTGAGCTCTTCGCACAGGACGCGGTCGCCGTCACTCCTGACGGCGGGGAGCTGCGTGGCCGGGACAGCATCGTCGAGTACTGGCGTCAGCTGACGGACGCGGTGCCGGAGGCGCGGTACGAGCCGGTGCACGCGTACGAGATCGGGAGCACGGCCATCGACGAGGGGTACTTCGGGGGCCGTAACACCGGGCCGATCCAGTTGCCGACCGGGGAGTCGCTGCCCGCGACGAACAAGGAGGTCAGGATTCGCGGGGTGGACTTCGCGACGGTCGACGCGGAGGGCCGGATCGTCGACTACCGGCTCTACTTCGACGAGATGGAGTTCCTGGAGCAGCTGGGGCTGCTGCCCGAGGACAAGCAGTAGAACACCGGTTGTCGACCGGTTATTCGCCTCTCGGGGCCCACATGATCACGGCCATGCCCGCGAGGCAGATCAGTGCGCCCGTGATGTCCCAGCGGTCGGGGCGGTAGCCGTCGGCGACGACGCCCCACAGGATCGAGCCGGCGACGAAGATCCCGCCGTACGCGGCGAGGACGCGGCCGAAGTGGGCGTCGGGCTGGAAGGTGGCGACGAAGCCGTACGCGCCGAGGGCGAGGACTCCGCCGCCGGCCCAGAGCCGGCCGCGGTGCTCGCGTACGCCCTGCCAGACCAGCCAGGCGCCGCCGATCTCGAAGAGCGCGGCGAGGACGAAGAGGGCGGCGGAGCGGAGGATCAGCATGCGGGTCAGCCTCGCATGCGCGCCTTTTTTCACCCGCCGCGCCTGCTGCCCCTCCTGCCTCACGGGCTTCACCTGTTGTCCCTGAGTACGATCTCGGCAGGCGGCGCTGACGAAGGGGTAGGGCGATGTCCGGGAACGTGCGGTCGAGGCTGCTGGACGAGTTGTCCGTGGTCTCCCGCCGGTACGTGGCGTCGTACGCGCTGTTCAACCAGGCGCTGGCGGACCGGCTCGGGCTGCATCCGACCGATCTGCAGTGTCTGAACCTGCTGACGCTGGAGCCGGAGCCGGTGACGGCGGGCCGGGTGGCCGAGCTGACGGGGCTGACCACGGGGTCGGCGACGCGGCTGGTGGACCGGCTGGAGAGGGCGGGGTACGTGGTCCGCGAGCGGGACGCGGGCGACCGGCGGCGGGTGCTGGTGGCGCCGGTGCCGGAGCGGATCGCGGAGTTCGGGCGGATGTGGGAGCGGCTGGGCGGGGACCGTACGCCCCTGTTCGCGGATCTGGCGGATGCCGAACTGGCGGTGATCGTGCGGCACATGCGGCGGACGGTGGAGTTCCACGGGGAGCGGATCGCGCGACTGCGGGAAGGCCGGGTGTAGGGGGACATGCGGGACACGGGCAGACGGGGTTCCGGCATACCGGACTCCGAGACGCTGGAGTTCGGCGTACTGCAGGCCCGTCGGCAGGCGCAGGCGGCCGAGCGGATGCGGGCGAGTGAGGCAGCGCAGGAGACCGAGGGGGTGGCCGCGCGGGGGCTTCCTCGGCACTGGGTTCTGCTGCTGCTCGGTGCGGCGGTGGTGCCGGGGGCGGTGCTGGTGCTCGTGGGGCGGGGGCTGGAGGAGCCGGCCGTGCAGGCCTGGCGGACGGTGTGTCTGGCGGTGACCGTGCAGGCGCTGCCGTTCCTGTTGCTGGGTACGGCGCTGTCGGGGGCGATCAACGCGTTCGTGCCGGCGACCGTGTTCGGCCGGCTGCTGCCGAAGCGGGCCGCGCTGGCGGTGCCGGTGGCGGGGGCGGCGGGGGTGGTGCTGCCGGGGTGCGAGTGCGCGTCGGTGCCGGTGGCGAACAGTCTGATCGGGCGGGGGGTCACTCCGGCGGCGGCGTTCGCGTTCCTGCTGTCGGCGCCCGCGGTCAACCCGGTGGTGCTGACGGCTACGGCGGTGGCGTTCCCGGGCAGTCCCGAGATGGTGCTGGCGCGGCTGCTGGCCTCGCTGGTGACGGCGGCGGTGATGGGCTGGCTGTGGCTCTGGCTGGGCCGGGAGGAGTGGCTGCGGCCTGCCGTACGGCACACCGGGCATCAGGCGGGGCACAGCCGGTGGGAGGAGTTCCGGCGGGGTTTCCAGCACGACTTCCTGCACGCGGGGGGTTTTCTGGTGGTGGGGGCGATGGCGGCGGCGACGTTCAATGTGGCGGTGCCCCGGTCGGTGCTGGACGTGTTCGCGGGTTCGCCGTGGCTGTCGGTGCTGTTCCTGGCGGCGCTGGCGATCGTGCTGGCGGTGTGCAGTGAGGCGGACGCGTTCGTGGCGGCCTCGCTGAGCGGGTTCTCGCCGGTGGCGCGGTTGGCGTTCATGGTGGTCGGGCCGATGGTCGATCTGAAGCTGATCGCGTTGCAGGCGGGGACGTTCGGGCGGGCCTTCGCGGTCCGGTTCTCCTCGGCGACGGCCGTCGTCGCGGTGGTGTGCAGCGCGGTCGTGGGAGGGGTGCTGTTGTGAAGCGGTTCGTGCAGGTCGCGCTGCTGGTGCTGGGCGGGCTGGGGTTGCTGCGGACCTCGCTGTTCACGGACGAGTACCTGCGGTTCGTGAAGCCGGGGATGCGGTGGCTGCTGATCGGGTCGGGGGTGGTGCTGGTGGGGCTGGGGGTGCTGGAGGCGGTGGCGGGGCGTTGGCGGCGGGAGGCGCGCGAGGTGCGTGGGGAGCGCGAGGATCGCGGGGTGCAGGGTGACGGTCATGGTCATGGTCACGGACATGACCACTCCGGTGTTCCGCGCGTCGCCTGGCTGCTGTTCCTGCCGGTGCTGAGCCTGCTGTTCTACGCCCCGCCCGCGCTCGGCTCGTACACGGCCTCGCGGGAGCCGGCCAAGGTCGTCGCGGTGCAGGACGACGGTTTCGACCCGCTGCCCGCGACCTCGCCGCTGCCGATCACGCTGACCGACTTCACCCAGCGGGTGCAGCAGGACCGCAGCCGGGCGATCAAGGGGCGCGCGGTGCGGCTGACGGGGTTCGTCTCACCGGCCGACGGGGGCGGCTGGTATCTGACGCGGATCCTCATCAGCTGCTGCGCGGCGGACTCCACCACGCTGAAGGTACGGGTGTACGGCGACACCGTGCCGAAGGCCGACACCTGGGTGACGGTCACCGGGACCTGGCATCCGAGCGGCAAGCTGGGCACCTCGTCGGCGGCGGTCGCCCTGGACGCCGGCAGTCTGAAGAAGGTGCGCAAGCCGTCCAACGCGTACATGGACGCGCTAATCCTTGGCTGAGGCGAGTGCGTAGGCGGTCGGTGACACACCCACCGTCGCCTTGAAGACCCGTACCAGGTGGGCCTGGTCCGCGTAGCCGAGGTCGGCGGCGAGGGCGGCCCAGTCCAGGTCGCCGCCGGTGCCGGCCGCTTCCAGTGCCTCGTGGAAGCGGTAGCGCAGGATGGCGGACTTGGGGCTGACGCCCACGTAGGCGGCGAACAGGCGTTGCAGGGACCGCACGGACAGGCCCTCGGCGTGAGCGAGGTCGTCGACGCGGCGGACGGTGCGGTCGGTGCGGATGTGGCGGACGAGTTCGACGGCGCGGTCGGCGCGGGGGTCGGGCTCGGGGCCGAGGGAGAGCAGGAAGGCGTCCAGGGCGGCGACCCGGGCGCGGTCGTCGGCCTGGGTGACGACCGAGCGGGCGGTGTCGGCGTCGGCCTGCGGGAAGACGTCCTGGGCGGGCAGGGCGCGGCCGGTCCAGTGGGAGACGGGGAGAGCGGGGGCGTAGGGCCGGAAGCCGCCGGGGTGGAACTTCACGCCGCAGACCCGGCCGCGTCCGGTGAGCTTGCGGGTGTAGAGACCGAGGGCGACGCCGGTCAGCTCGCCGTACGGGGGACCTTCGTCCTCGTCCCACTGGAAGGTGAGGTTGACGGCGGGGTGCGGGACGACGTGGGAGGCGTACGGCTCGGGCAGGTCCCAGTCGATGAGCCAGTACGTCTCGACATGGCGGCGCAGCGGCTCGGCGGGCAGGTGGCGGCGGAACCGCACACGGGTCAGCAGCCCGGCCGGGTCGACGATCCCCCGGGTGTCGCGGCGCGGTGCGGCCATGGTCGGATCGTACGTCGCGTTTCTTCAAGAAGGGCGGGATCCGGTGTCCCTACGGTCGGGGCATGGACACGCAGACGAATGCGAAGACGACATACAGCATGGGTGAGCTGCTGGGCAGGGCGCGGGAGCGGGCCGTGCCGGTGGTGCGGGGGATTCCGGACGGGGCGCTGGCCGCCGCCACGCCGTGCGCGGAGTACGACGTGAAGGCCCTGGTCAACCATGTGTTCCAGGTGGTGGAGCAGTTCCAGCGGCTGGCGGTGAAGGAGGCGGCGGACTTCGGCGGGGCGATGCCCGACCGGGTGGGGGAGAGGCCGGACTGGCGGGAGGGGTTCGTGGTGGAGGCGGACCGGCTGGTGGCGGCCTGGTCGGCGCCGGGGGCGGAGGAGGGGACGACCGGGGCGATGGACCTGCCCGCGCGGCTGGTGGGGTCGATGGCGCTGCTGGATCTGACCGTGCACGCGTGGGATCTGGCGCGGGCGACGGGGCAGGCGTACCCGGCGGCGGACGAGGCGGTGGTGGAGGTGCTGCTGGGCGCGGTGGCCGAGCTGGCGCCGACGGCCCGGCGGATGGGGGTGTTCGGGGAGCCGGTGGCGGTGCCGGAGGGGGCGTCGGCGTTCGAGCGGCTGCTGGCGGGGACGGGGAGGGATCCCTACGGGTGGAAGGGGTGACGGGAGGGCGGGGGTTCGAGGGCGGGTGCGGGTCCGGTGGCGGGGTGCCGCTGCGCCCACCCGTGCCGCCCCAGCGGCACGACTGCCCGCAGCTGCGCAAGCCGGCGGGAATAGCCCGGAAGCGGGGGCCGTTCAACGGGTATAGTTGAACGGTCAACAACTTGGAGGGTGAGCGACCATGCAGTTCGGGATCTTCACGGTGGGCGATGTGACGCCGGACCCGACGACCGGCCGTACGCCGAGCGAGCGCGAGCGGATCAAGGCCATGGTCGCCATCGCGCTGAAGGCGGAGGAGGTCGGGCTGGACGTCTTCGCGACCGGTGAGCACCACAACCCGCCGTTCGTGCCCTCCTCGCCGACCACCATGCTCGGGTACGTCGCGGCGCGGACGGAGAAGCTGATCCTCTCCACGTCCACCACCCTCATCACCACCAACGACCCGGTGAAGATCGCCGAGGACTTCGCGATGCTCCAGCACCTGGCCGACGGGCGCGTGGACCTGATGATGGGGCGCGGCAACACCGGTCCCGTCTATCCCTGGTTCGGGCAGGACATCCGGCAGGGCATCAACCTCGCCATCGAGAACTACGCCCTGCTGCGCCGGCTGTGGCGGGAGGACGTGGTGGACTGGGAGGGGAAGTTCCGCAGCCCCCTCCAGGGGTTCACCTCCACCCCGCGCCCGCTGGACGACGTCCCGCCGTTCGTCTGGCACGGCTCCATCCGGTCTCCGGAGATCGCCGAGCAGGCCGCCTACTACGGCGACGGCTTCTTTCACAACAACATCTTCTGGCCCGCCGACCACACCAAGCGCATGGTCGAGCTGTACCGCTCGCGGTACGCCCACTACGGGCACGGCACGCCCGAGCAGGCGATCGTCGGCCTCGGCGGCCAGGTGTTCATGCGGAGGAACTCCCAGGACGCGGTGCGCGAGTTCCGGCCGTACTTCGACAACGCGCCGGTCTACGGCCACGGGCCGTCCCTGGAGGACTTCACCGACCAGACCCCGCTGACCGTCGGCACGCCCGAGCAGGTCATCGAGAAGACCCTCGCCTTCCGCGAGTACGCGGGCGACTACCAGCGCCAGCTGTTCCTCGTGGACCACGCGGGGCTGCCGCTGAAGACCGTCCTGGAGCAGCTCGACCTGCTCGGCGAGGAGGTCGTACCGGTGCTGCGCAAGGAGTTCGCGAAGGGGCGTCCGGCGGACGTGCCCGAGGCGCCGACCCACGCGTCCCTGCTCGCCGACGCGCAGAAGAAGGAGACCGTCGCATGAAGCTCGTCGTCGTCTCGGCGGGACTGAGCGTTCCGTCGTCGACCCGGCTGCTGGCCGACCGGCTCGCCGGGGCCGTCGGGGCGCGGACACCCGTGGACATCGAGGTCGTGGAGCTGCGTGACCTCGCGGTCGAGATCGCGCACAACTTCACCAACGGGTTCGCCGGACGGAAGCTGGCGGACGCGCTCGACGCGGTGGGCTCCGCCGACGGACTGATCGTCGTCACCCCGGTGTTCTCCGCGTCGTACAGCGGGCTGTTCAAGTCGTTCTTCGATGTCCTCGACCCGGACGCGCTGACCGGCAAGCCGGTGCTGATCGCGGCGACCGGCGGCTCCGCCCGGCACTCGCTGGTCCTGGAGCACGCGCTGCGGCCGCTCTTCGCTCACCTGCGGGCCGTCGTCGTACCGACCGCCGTCTACGCCGCCTCGGAGGACTGGGGCGCGCAGGGCCTGCCGGAGCGGATCGAGCGGGCGGCGGGGGAGCTGGCGGCGTTGATGGGCGGGTTGTCGGCGGTCCGTCCGGCGAAGCCGGCGAAGGACGCCTTCGAGGTCGTGCCGTTCGCCGAGCAGCTGGCGGCGATCTCCAGCAGGTGAGTCTCGAGCGCCGGCCGAGGTGTGTTTCAGCCTGTCTGGGGGTCCCCCCTCTGGGGGAGTTTGAGGACGAGGCCCGTTCAGGGCCGAAGCGGGGTCTGGGGGCGGCAGCCCCCAGGCACGGCCGGTGCAACGGTGAGAGCCCAGTAAGAAGGGTGATCGTAGGACCTACCTCACGGCCGAACCGCCGGAGGCCTTGGCACACTGGCTCCGTGCCTCCCACCCTGCTGCTCGCCGAAGACGACCGCGCCATCCGCCACGCCCTGGAACGCGCCCTTGCCCTGGAGGGATACCAGGTCACCGCGGTCGCCGACGGCGTCGAGGCGCTGGCCCACGCCCACAAGTCGCCGCCGGACGTGCTCGTCCTCGACGTGATGATGCCCGGGATCGACGGACTCCAGGTCTGCCGGGTGCTGCGCGCCGAGGGCGACCGCACGCCGATCCTGATGCTGACCGCGCTGGTGGAGACCGCCGACCGGATCGCCGGACTGGACGCGGGCGCCGACGACTACGTCGTCAAGCCGTTCGACGTCGAGGAGGTCTTCGCCAGGCTGCGGGCGCTGCTGCGGCGGACCAACCCGGGCAGTGTCCCCGTACCGTCGGAGACCGCCGCCGCCCCGAAGCAGACGTCCGAGCGGTACCTGGAGGCGGCCGGGCTGCGGATGGACCCGCAGGCACGCCGGGCCTGGCGGGCCGAGCGCGAACTGGAGCTCACCCGCACCGAGTTCGAGCTGCTGGAACTGCTCGTGCGCAACGCCGGGATCGTCCTCGACCACTCCACGATCTACGACCGCATCTGGGGCTACGACTTCGGGCCCGGCTCCAAGAACCTCGCCGTCTACGTCGGCTACCTGCGCCGCAAGCTGGACCAGCCGGGCGCCGGACAGCTGATCCACACCGTGCGCGGAGTGGGCTACGTGCTGCGGGAGGACTGAATGGGGTGGCTGCGCCGGCTGTCGGCGCGGCTCGGGGTGGTGTCGTTGCGGACCACGTTCGCGGTGTCGTTCGCGGCGGTGACCGCCGCTGTGACCGTGCTGGTGGGGGTGCTGTCGTACTCGGCGGCGGCCCGGCTGGTGCGGGTCGACCAGGAGTCGGTGTTCGACGAGGTCGTGCAGGATCTGCGGGACGAGGTGCGCGGGCACGCGATGGCGCCGGAGGACTTCTTCTCGGCGGCGCCGGGGCACGACATCGTGCGGCCCGCGCGGACGAACGTGCAGGTGCTCGGGGCCGATGGGACGGTGGCCGACGGTGGGAGCCCGCGGCTGCCGGTGGTGGCCGTGGACCGGGAGGTCGCGGCGGCCGGCGCGGCCGGGCGGATGGCCGAGCACAAGGACGTGGACGTCGGCAGTGACGTGTACCGGGTCGCGACCGTCGCGCTCGGTGGCGGGCGCGGCGCGGTGCAGGTGGCGCAGGAGTTCAGCGACACCGAGGACCTGCTGCGGGCGCTCCAGCAGCGCACCCTGGTCCTGATGACCGCCGTGGTGCTGGCGGCGGGTCTGTTCGGCTGGTGGCTGGCCCGGCGCATCACCCACCGTCTGGTCATCCTCACCACGGCCGCCGAGGACGTCGCCCGCACCCGCCGTCTCGGTGTGCAGGTGCCGGTCACCGGCCATGACGAGGTGGGCCGCCTCGGCCGCGCCTTCGACCGCATGCTGGGCCGGCTCGCGCAGTCGGAGGACGACCAGCGGCGGCTGGTCCAGGACGCCGGGCACGAGCTGCGCACGCCGCTGACCTCGCTGCGGACCAACATCTCGCTGCTGCGCCGGATCGACGAACTGCCGCCCGCCATGCGCGAGGACCTGGTCGCCGACCTCACCCAGGAGGCCCGTGAGCTGACCGACCTGGTCAACGAGCTCGTCGACCTCGCCGCCGGGCAGTCCGACAACGAGCCCCCGCGGAAGCTGGACCTGGCCGACATCGCCGAGGAGGTCGCGGGGCTCGCCCGGCGCCGTACCGGGCGGGCCGTCCTCGTCCGGGCGAGCGGCGACACCACGACCGACGGACGGCCGGGCATGCTCCAGCGGGCCCTGTCCAACCTCGTGGAGAACGCCACCAAGTTCGACCGCGAGGGCGGGGCGCCCGTCGAGATCTCCGTCACCGGGCCCGCCCGGCCGGGGGTCGTCCGCGTCGAGGTCCTCGACCGCGGGCCCGGCATCGACCAGGCCGATCTGACCCGGGTCTTCGACCGCTTCTACCGCGCCGCCGACGCCCGCTCCCTGCCCGGATCCGGCCTCGGCCTGTCCATCGTGCGGGAGGTGGCCCTCTCCCACGGCGGCGCCCCGTTCGCCCACCGGCGCGCGGGCGGCGGCTCGGTGATCGGGTTCACCGTGGGCGGGGGCTTGTGACGAGGGCGGTCGGCGTACGACGCTCACCACGTCGGAGGCGGTACACCGAGGGGAGCGGACACGGTGCTGAGCGATCAGGAGAAGGCCGTACTGGCGGCGGTCGACGAGACGGACGCCGTACGGACGCTGCGGGAGCTGATCGCGATCCCGAGCGTCACCGGGAGTGCCGCCGAGTCCGAGCTGCAGCACCATCTCGCCGGACGGCTGGAGCGGCTCGGCCTCGACGTCGACCTGTGGTCCATGGACCTGCCGGAGCTGTACGCGCACCCCGACTTCCCCGGTGTGGAGGTGCCGCGTGAGGAGGTGTGGGGGCTGGTCGGCCACACCGCGGGCGGCGCCGGGGACGGCGGCGACGGGCCGACGCTGATCCTCCAGGGGCATGTGGATGTCGTACCGCCCGGCGACCCGGCCGCCTGGGACGGGGATCCGTTCGTGCCGCGGGTGACCGGCGATCTCGTGCACGGGCGCGGGGCCTGCGACATGAAGGCCGGGCTGGTGGCGCACCTGGCCGCGCTGGCGGCGGTCCGGGCGGCCGGGGTGCGGCTGCGCGGGCGGGTCGCCGTGCACTTCGTCGTCGGCGAGGAGGACGGCGGGATCGGCGCCTTCGGGACCCTGCGGCGGGGACACGGCGGTGACGTGTGCGTGATCGCCGAGCCGACCGGCGGCACGGTCGTCACCGCCAACGCGGGCGCGCTGACCTTCCGGATCACCGTGCCCGGCAGGGCCGCCCACGCCAGCTCGCGGGAGGCCGGGGTGAGCGCGATCGACGCCTACCTGCCGCTGCACCGCGCCCTGGCCCGGCTGGAGGCCGACCGCAACCGCGACCCCGATCCGCTGCTCGCCGAGTACCCGATCCCGTACTCCCTCTCCGTCGGCACCCTGCGCTCCGGCGACTGGGCGAGCAGCGTGCCCGACACGCTCGTCGCGGAGGGGCGGCTCGGGGTGCGGCTCGGGGAGGACCCCGCCGTGGCGCGGGCGGAGCTGGAGCGGTGCGTGGCCGAGCGTTGCGCGGAGGATCCCTGGCTGCGGGAGCATCCCGCCGTCGTGACCTGGCCGGGCGGGCAGTTCGCGAGCGGGCGGCTGGCGGCCGGGCATCCGCTGCGGGACACCGTCGCCGGGGCGTACGCCGACGCGACCGGTGCGGCCCGGCCCCGGGAGCGCGGGGCGACGTACGGCAGCGACCTGCGCCACTACACCGCCGCCGGGATCCCCACGCTGCAGTTCGGGCCGGGTGACATCGGCGTCGCGCACAGCGCCCGGGAGCACGTGTCCGTGCGGGAGGTGACCGCCGTGGCCCGGACGCTGGCGCTGACGGTGCTGCGGACGGTGGGGGTGAAGTGAGGCGCGGGCGGGGGCGCGTGCGGTGAGGAGAGGGCGGCGGGCGGATGAAGTGAGGGGCGCCGGTGGCGCGTCGTTGGGGAGGGGGCCCCGTGAGAGTGCCGGCGTTCGCCGTCGTGTTACGGCATGCGCGGTTCCGGCGGGTGTGGTGCGGGCAGGTGGCGAGCGCCGTCGGGGACGGGGTCACGCTGGTGGCGCTGCCCGGGGCGATCCTCGCCGCGCACTCGAAGACCGACCTCGGGCTGGTGCTCGGGGCGCAGAGTCTCGCGCTGGTGGGGGCCGCGCTGCTGGGCGGTGTGCTGGCGGACCGGCTGCGGCGCTCGTGGGTGATGGCCGGGGCGGACGCGGTCCGGCTGGTCACGGCGGTGTGCTTCGCGCTCGGCGCCGCCCGGGCCCCGCTCGCCGTGCCCGTGCTGCTGGCGCTGGTGACCGGGTTCGCCGCCGGGGTGTTCACCCCCGCCTTCGGGGCGCTGATCCCCGATCTGGTGCCGGACGAGGACCTGCCGAAGGCGAACGCCCTGCGCTCGATCACCGTCCGCACCGGCCAGGTCGCCGGACCGGCGCTGGGCGGGCTGCTGCTGGCGGTCGGGACGGCGGACCTGGCGTTCTGGGCGGACGCCGGGACGTTCGCCGCGAGTGTCGCCACCCTGGTGGGGGTGGGTGACTCCCGGGGGACCCGGGCGGCGGGCGGCTCGGTGCTGCGCCAGGCCCGTGAGGGCTTCGCCGCCGTACGGGAACGGACCTGGGTCCTGACGATCATCGTGCAGGGCACCCTCCAACTGTTGCTGGTGATGGCCCCGGTGGCGGTGCTGCTGCCGATCATCCTTCAGGAGCGGGGCGAGTTCGCGGCATACGGGCCGATGGTCGCGCTCCAGGCGGCCGGATCGGTCGCCGGCGGGATGGCGATCGCCGCCTGGACCCCGCGCCGCCCCGGCACGGTCGCCGTCCTCGCGCTCGGCCTGCTCGCCGGCCAGCTGGCCTGTCTGCTGGCCGGGGCGCCGCTCGTGCTGCTCGGTGTGTCGGTGGTCGTCACCGGCTTCGGGTACGCCGTCTTCAACGTCTGCTGGGCGAGCGCCCTGCACCGCGCGATCCCCTCCGACATGCTCGGCCGGGTCTTCGCGATCGACACCATCGGCACGTACGGCCTCCAGCCCGCCGGTCTCGCCCTGACCCCGGTCGCCGCGACCGCCTTCGGCAACGGGCCGGTGCTGTGGGTGGGCCTGGTCGCGCTCACGCTGACCACCGTGGTGCCGCTGTTCCAGCGTGAGGTGCGGGCCTTCGCGGACGTACCGGCGGTGCCGGCGCCGTACGCCTGAGCGCCCGTTCGGGAACCCCGGGCGGCCGGTTTCCCTCCTGCGAGGTGTCGGCGGCCGGTGAGCGCGAGCCCATGGATGTGCGTACCACCGCATGACGGTCCCTGTCCGGATGCGAGGATGAGGCGCCATGACCGCCGGGTGGTGTACGCGCACGCTGCGTGCCGCGATGTTCGCGGCCGTCTGTGTGCTGCTCGCCGCCCTGGGGCACGTCCTGATGTCCGGCGACCACGTCCCCGCCCGGGCCCTGGCCGCCGCCACGGCCGTGACCGGCGGGGTGGGCTGGTGCCTGGCGGGCCGGGAGCGGGGGCCGCTGTCGGTGGTCGCGGTCGTGGTGGCCGCGCAGACCGGCCTGCACTGGGCGTTCGAGTACGCGCAGTCGACGGTCGCGGACCCGGCCACCGGGGAGACGGGCGCGATGCCCATGGGCGCCATGGGTGCCATGGGCGGTATGGACATGGGGCACATGGCCGGCATGGGCCACACGGGTCACGCCGGGAGCGGTGGCCGGGGCGCCGTCGAGAGCGTCGTCGGCTCCTCCTCGTCCGGGATGCTCGCCGCCCACCTGCTGGCCGCGCTGCTGTGCGGGCTGTGGCTGGCCCACGGTGAGCGGGCCGCGTTCCGCGTCCTGCGGGCGGTGGCCGGCCGGCTCGCGGCGCCGCTGCGGCTGCTGCTCGCCCTGCCCCTCGCGCCCGAACGCCCGCGCGTCCGCCCGCGCCGCCGCCGTTCCGAGCGGGCGCCGCGGCTGTTTCTCGTCCACACGATCACTTCTCGGGGTCCGCCCCCGGGGGCCGCTGCCGTCTGACGGCAGCCGGTGACCCGGGCCGCCCCTGTGCGCCCCGGGCTACGGCCGTACGTGCGCGCAGACGCCGTAGGGCCGTCTCCCCGTACCCGGACCGCGGGGCCATCGGGCCCGCGGCACCCGGACGACCGAGAAGGACACCCCAGGTGATCACCTCTGGCCCCACGTCATGTCCCCCGCCACGCCCCGATTCCCGGCCCGATTCCCGGCTCGGTTCCCGTCCGGATTCCCGGCCCGATTCCCCGCCCGAGTCCTGCCCCGACGAGTCGATCACCGCGTGGGCGCTGGCCGCACGCGGGGGCGACCCGGTGGCCGTCGAGCGGTTCGTGCGCGCGCTGCACCGGGACGTGACGCGGTACGTCGCCCATCTGTGCGCCGATCCCCAGGCTGTGGACGACCTCGCGCAGGACACGTTCCTGCGGGCGCTCGGCAGTCTGCACCGGTTCGAGGGCCGTTCCTCGGCGCGCTCCTGGCTGCTGTCCATCGCCCGCCGGGCGGTGACCGACAGCTACCGGTACGCCTCCGCCCGGCCGCGCCCGGCCGACGTACCCGACTGGCAGCTGGCCGTGGAGTCGGCCCAGCCGCGCGGGCTGCCCGGGTTCGACGACGGGATCGTGCTGCTCGACCTGCTGGCCGCGCTGCCGGACGAGCGGCGTGAGGCGTTCGTCCTCACCCAGCTGCTCGGACTGCCGTACGCGGAGGCGGCGCAGGTCAGCGACTGCCCGGTGGGCACGGTCCGCTCCCGGGTGGCCCGGGCGCGGGCCTCGCTGACCGGCCTGCTGGACGAGGCGGAAGAACTCACGCCTGTCGCCGCCTGAAGAGTGGTACGAATGGGTAATAAGGGCCAATAGTGCGACATGTGCGCGATGCCGTACGCCCGATGTACGTCACGCAGGAGAGCGAGATGAGCTGCCATGGAGGCACTCACCGCACGGGTCACCCTCGACGAGCACGCCACCGTGACCGGCTGGAACGACGGTGCCGAGCGGCTGCTCGGGTACCCGGCGGAGGAGATGGTGGGCCGGCCGGCGGCCGGGCTGCTGGCCGAGGAGCCGGCCGGCCGCGATCTTCCGCCGCTCGCCGCGCTGCCCGGTTGGCACGGCACGCTCGCTCTCCGGCACCGGGCCGGCCGGCGGCTGACGGCCAGGGTGCTGGCCCACCACCGCACGGCGCGGGACGGCAGCCGTGACTGGCTCCTCGTCTCCGCCGTACCCGGGTCGCAGGGGTCCCAGGGGTCGCGTCCCGGGCCCGAGGACGAGGCGCTGATGTGGCGGGGCCTGATGCAGTCCCCGTCCTGCGCGACCTCGGTGTACGACACCGACCTGCGCTACCGGCGCTCCAGCCGGGCCGCGCAGCGCGCCCTCGGGCTGAGCGAGGAGGAGGTGCGCGGGCTGCGGATGACGGACGTGGTCCCCACGCCGGTGTCGGAGGCGGTCGAGCGGCGGATGCGGCTGGCCCTGGAGACGGGTGAGCCGCAGTATGTCGAGAACCACGCCCGCGCGCCCGGCGAGGCCCGTGAGCACGCCTGGTCGGTCCATCTCTACCGGGTGGAGGACCCGGACGACGGCCGGGTGCTGGGTGTGGCCGCCACCGGGCACGACGTGACGGACCAGTACTGGGCCCGCAAGCGCCTCCAGCTGATCGCCGCGGCGAGCTCCCGGATCGGCAGCACCCTCGACGTGACCCGGACCGCGCAGGAGCTGGCGGACGTGGCGGTGCCGGACCTCGCCGACTTCGTCAGCGTGGACCTGCTGACCTCGTTCGAGGAGAGTCAGGAGGAGGCCGTGGCCGGTGACGGGGTGTCGCTGGCGTTGCGGCGGGTCGCCCACCAGTCCGTACTGCCGGGCGTCCCCGAGGCGGTCCTCGCGCTGGGCGAGGTGGACGAGTACCCGGAGGGCTCGCCGCCGGTGGAGAGTCTGCGGTCGGGGAGCGCCCTGCTCCGTCAGGTGTCCCTGTCCGCGCTGCCCGCCTGGGTGGCCGGCGACGAGCTGCGCACGGCCCGCATCCGCGACTTCGGCTTCCATTCCGTGATGGCCGTGCCCCTGTCGGCCCGCGGCACCACCCTGGGGGTCGCGATCTTCGCCCGGCACCGGCGCCCCGAACCCTTCGAGCAGGACGATCTCGTCCTCGCCGAGGAACTGGCCGCCAGGGCCGCGGTCTGCATCGACAACGCCCGCCGCTACACCCGCGCCCGGGGCACGGCGGTCACCCTGCAGCGCAGTCTGCTGCCGCAGCGGCTGCCCGAGCAGTCGGCGGTGGAGGTCGCCTCCCGCTATCTGCCGGCCGGCGCCCGGGCCGGGGTGGGCGGCGACTGGTTCGACGTGATCCCGCTGTCCGGGGCGCGGGTGGCGCTGGTCGTGGGGGACGTCGTGGGGCACGGCATCCACGCCTCGGCGACCATGGGGCGGCTGCGGACGGCCGTACGGACCCTCGCCGACATCGATCTGCCGCCCGACGAACTCCTCACCCACCTCGACGACCTGGTGGGCCGCCTGGCCACCGAGGCGGAGGCCGCCGGGCACGGGGCGACCACCGGGGACGTGGGCGCGACCTGCCTCTACGCCGTCTACGACCCCGTCTCGCGGCGGTGCGCGCTCGCCCGGGCCGGGCATCCGCCGCCCGCGCTGGTGCGGCCGGACGGCGCGGTGGAACTGCTCGACCTGCCCGCCGGGCCACCGCTGGGCCTGGGCGGACTGCCCTTCGAAGCGGTGGAGTTCGAGCTGCCCGAGGGCAGTGTGCTCGCCCTCTACACCGACGGTCTGCTCGACACCCGCACCCGCCGTGCCGAGGACGGGGTCTCCCGTCTCTGCCGGAGTCTGGCCGAGCCCGCCGGGTCGCTGGACGCCCTGTGCGACACCGTTCTCGGCGGGATGCTGCCGCACCGGCCCGCCGACGACGTGGCACTGCTCGTCGCCCGCACCCGGGGCCTGGACGCCTCCCGGGTCGCCATCTGGGACGTGCGGCCCGATCCCGCCGCCGTCGCCGAGACCCGCAAGAACGTGATCGCCCGCCTGGAGGCCTGGGGGCTGACCGACGCGGCCTTCGTCACCGAGCTGATCGTCAGCGAGCTGGTCACCAACGCGATCCGGCACGCCGAACCGCCCGTCCAACTGCGCCTGATCCACGACCGCGCCCTCATCTGCGAGGTCTCCGACGCCAGCAGCACCGCCCCGCACATGCGGCGGGCCCGCACCTACGACGAGGGCGGCCGCGGTCTCCTCCTGGTCGCCCAGCTGACCGAACGCTGGGGCACCCGCCCCGGCACGAAGGGCGGGAAGACGATCTGGGCGGAGCAGAGCGTGTAGCGGTTTCCCGCGGAGCCCCGGTGTGCCCGTAGCCGTGACCACCCGGCACGCCCTCGATGTGACCCCCCTCACAGCCGTACGGGTGGCTTTGCATGGTCATGCGTGGTGATGCATACTCTTCCTATGTCCAAGGTCCTCACCTCCCTTCCGGTCGGCGAGCGCGTCGGCATCGCCTTCTCCGGCGGACTCGACACGTCGGTCGCCGTCGCGTGGATGCGCGACAAGGGCGCCGTCCCCTGCACCTACACCGCCGACATCGGCCAGTACGACGAGCCCGACATCGCCTCGGTGCCCGGCCGTGCGAAGACCTACGGCGCCGAGGTCGCGCGCCTGGTCGACTGCCGCGCGGCGCTGGTCGAGGAGGGCCTGGCCGCGCTCGCCTGCGGCGCGTTCCACATCCGCTCCGGTGGACGGGCGTACTTCAACACCACCCCGCTCGGCCGTGCCGTCACCGGCACCCTGCTGGTGCGCGCCATGCTCGAGGACGACGTCCAGATCTGGGGCGACGGCTCGACCTTCAAGGGCAACGACATCGAGCGGTTCTACCGCTACGGTCTGCTCGCCAACCCGCACCTGCGGATCTACAAGCCCTGGCTGGACGCCGACTTCGTGACGGAGCTCGGCGGCCGCAAGGAGATGTCCGAGTGGCTCCTCGCCCACGGACTGCCCTACCGGGACAGCACCGAGAAGGCGTACTCCACCGACGCCAACATCTGGGGCGCCACCCACGAGGCGAAGACGCTGGAGCACCTGGACACCGGCGTCGAGACCGTGGAGCCCATCATGGGCGTGCGGTTCTGGGACCCCCAGGTCGAGATCGCCCCCGAGGACGTCACGATCGGCTTCGACCAGGGCCGCCCGGTCACCGTCAACGGCAAGGAGTTCGCCTCCGCCGTGGACCTGGTGATGGAGGCCAACGCCATCGGCGGACGGCACGGCCTCGGCATGTCCGACCAGATCGAGAACCGGATCATCGAGGCCAAGAGCCGCGGCATCTACGAGGCGCCGGGCATGGCCCTGCTGCACGCCGCGTACGAGCGTCTCGTCAACGCCATCCACAACGAGGACACCGTCGCCCAGTACCACAACGAGGGCCGGCGCCTGGGCCGTCTGATGTACGAGGGCCGCTGGCTGGACCCGCAGGCGCTGATGGTCCGTGAGTCGCTCCAGCGCTGGGTCGGCGCCGCCGTCACCGGCGAGGTCACCCTGCGGCTGCGGCGCGGCGAGGACTACTCGATCCTCGACACCACGGGCCCGGCGTTCTCGTACCACCCGGACAAGCTGTCCATGGAGCGCACCGAGGACTCCGCGTTCGGCCCGGTCGACCGGATCGGCCAGCTCACCATGCGCAACCTCGACATCGCCGACTCCCGCGCCAAGCTGGAGCAGTACGTCGGCCTCGGTCTCCTCGGCGCCACGGCCACCCCGGCGCTCGGCGCGGCCCAGGCCGCGGCGACCGGTCTGATCGGCGCCCTCCCCGAGGGCGGCGCCGAGGCGATCGCCTCCCGCGGCGAGGTCTCCGAGGAGGACGCCCTCCTGGACCGCGCGGCGATGGAGTCCGGCACGGACTGACCCACCCACAGCCGAAGAAGGGCCGG
>NZ_JBLRVZ010000038.1:0-135657 GCF_048159505.1 Streptomyces sp. T028 | reverse complement strand
GGGCCGGCCGGGAGCTTCTCGCTCCCGGCCGGCCCTTCTTCGCTTCAGTCGTCAGCCGTCCTTGCGGGCCACCCCGCCGTAGAAGCCGATCGGGGGCAGGTCGGGGTCGACGGGCTCGGTCGGGCGCCAGTCCGGGACCAGGACCAGGCCCGGTTCGAGCAGCGTCCAGTCGCGGAAGAACTCCAGGACCCGCGCGTGCCTGCGGGGGTTCATGCTGGCGGTGGCGTTGTTGTAGATCTTCACCGCGTCCGTGCGGCCGCCCTCCTCGAAGAGGTCGACCGTCGCGTGGGACAGGATGAGGTACGACCCGGTGGGCAGCGCGTCGAGCAGGGTCGCGAGGATCGCGTCCGGGTCCTCCGCCTCCGTGACGAAGTGCAGGATCGCCACCAGCATCAGCGCCACGGGCTGGTCGAGGTCGATGACCCTGCGCACGTCGGGGTGGTCGAGGACGCCCCGCGGGTCGCGCAGGTCGGCGAGGACGACGGAGGTGTTCTCGTCGTCGTCGTCCAGCAGGCTCCGTGAGTGGGCGCTGACGATCGGGTCGTTGTCGACGTACGCGATCCGCGTCCCGGGGGCGACGGCGCGGGCGATCTGGTGCACGTTGGGCTCGGTCGGCAGGCCGGTGCCGATGTCGAGGATCTGCCGTATGCCGCCGTCCTCGACGACGTGCCGCACGGCGCGCTGCATGAAGCTCCGGTTGGCCCGCACGGCCGCCCGCACCTCGGGGGCGGCCTTGATGAACTGCTCGGCGGCCTCCTGGTCGACCTCGTAGTTGTCCTTCCCGCCGAGGAAGTAGTCGTACATCCGGGCGGGGTGCGGCTTGCTCGTGTCGATCTTGGGAGAGGTCATGCTGCCCGACTCCGTCCGAACCATGGTGAGTGACTGTCAGATCATCATTTTGGCACGGGTGTTGTGGTGACCGGCTTCACATGTGTACGGCCGGTGCCGCGTCCGGGTTGTGGGTGGGGGCGCCGCGCCGGTAGAGGAGGACGCTGACGATCGCGCCGGCGGCGAAGAAGGCGGCCGACCACCAGTAGGCGGTGGAGTAGGCCTCCAGGCCGGCCTGGGCGAGGACGGCGGGGTCCTTGGGGTTGCGGCCGGTGAGGTAGTCGGCGGCGGCGCTGGTGGAGAGGGTGTTGAGGAGGGCGGTGCCGAGGGAGCCGCCGACCTGCTGCATGGTGTTGACGGCGGCGGAGGCGACGCCGGAGTCCTCGGCGCGCACCCCGTCCGTGGCCAGGGCCATCGCCGGGGCCATGACCAGACCGAAGCCGAGGCCCGCGACGACGAGCGGCGGCAGGATGTCGGTGGCGTAGCTGCTGGCGAGGTCGAGGTTGGTCAGCCAGACCATGGCCGCGGCGGCCAGGCCCATGCCCAGCGGCACGACCGGCCTGGGGCCGATGCGGGGGACCAGCAGGGTCGAGGCGAGCGTGGAGGCGAGCATGAGCCCGCCGACCATGGGCAGGAAGGCCAGCCCGGTCTCGATGGGGGTGTAGCCGAGGCTCTGCTGCAGGTAGTAGGTGAGGAAGAGGAAGACGCCGAACATGCCCGCGCCGATGATCAGCACCGAGACGAAGGACGCGCCGCGGTTGCGGTCGAGCAGGACGCGCAGCGGCAGCAGGGGGTGCGTGGAACGGGTCTGCCACCAGGTGAACGCGGCGAGCAGAATGCCTCCGGCGACCAGGAAGCCCCAGGTGGCCGGGGAGCCCCAGTCGTGGCTCTCGGCGTTGGAGAAGCCGTAGACCAGGCAGAACAGTCCGCTGGAGACGAGCAGCGCGCCCGGGATGTCGATCGTGGCGGACCGGTCGCGGGTGGCGCGCTGGAGCAGCAGGGCCCCGCCGACGAAGGCGACGGCCGCGAAGGCGAGGTTGACGTACAGGGTCCAGCGCCAGTCGAGGTGCTCGGTCAGCACACCGCCGAGGAGCAGGCCCACGGCGCCGCCCGCGCCGGCGATGGCGCCGTACACGCCGAAGGCTTTCGCGCGTTCCTTGGCGTCGGTGAACGTCGTGGTGAGCAGGGACAGGGCGGCCGGGGCGAGCAGCGCGCCGAACAGGCCCTGTGTGGCGCGGGCGACGATGAGCATCTCGAAGCTGGTCGCGGCCCCGCCGAGCGCGGAGGCGCCGGCGAAGCCGACCAGACCGACCAGGAAGGTCATCTTGCGGCCGAAGAGGTCGGCGATACGGCCGCCCAGCAGGAGCAGGCTGCCGAAGGCGAGCGCGTAGGCGGTGACGACCCACTGCCGGTCCCCGTCCGAGAACCCCAGATCCCGCTGGGCGGAGGGAAGCGCGATGTTCACGATGGTGCCGTCCAGCACGACCATCAGCTGGGCCAGGCCGATGACGGCGAGGATCCACCAGCGGTGTTGGTGCGGGGTGCCGGCCGACGGGAGGGCGGAGACGGTGGCGGTGCCGACGGGTGCGTCGGCGGAGGTTCGGGACATGGCGAGGCTCCGACGTGAGGAGACGGGAGGAGACGTGAGGAGACGTGAGGAGATGTGATCAAGAGTTCCTGACGGGTGTCAGATTGCTCTGACGACTGTCAGATTAGCCTCATCCTGACAGGTGTCAAGTATTGTGTGGGGTGAGCCCGGGGAAGCCGGGACGGCCGGGCAGCGAGGAGGGCGACGGTGGGAGCACGAGCCGAATCCGTGCGGAGGCCGGGACGTCCCGGCGCGGACACGCCCGCGGTGCCCGAGGAGGAGAGCATCCTCCAGCGCGGCCTGGAGGCCTTCGCGGAACTCGGCTACGACCACGCCTCCGCGCGCGAACTGGCCCGCCGCCTCGGCGTCAGCCACAACTTCATCAACGACCGCTACGGCTCCAAGGCGGCCTTCTGGCGGGCGGTCGTCGACAGCGCCCTGGGCGCGCAGCTCGCCCGGATGCCCGAGGTGGACCCCGATTCCGGCATCGACGACGCGGAGCGACTGCGGCAGGTCATCACCGGCTTCTACCGCAGCGCGGCCGACTCCCCGCTGGTCGGCCGGATCTTCGTGGAGGAACTCGCCCGCGACACCGAGCGGCTCGACCACCTCTACGAGCGGTACATCGCCCCGACCCTGCGGACCCTGACCCCCAGCATCGACCGGCTCGTCGCCGCCGGCCGGATGGCACCCGTCCCGATGGACGTCCTCTTCTTCGCCGTCATCCCGCCCGTCGCGGGGATGGTCGAGGTCCCCCTCGCCCGTCGGCTGGGCCGCCCCGAGCCCGCCTCGCCGCAGCAACTCCTCGCCACGGCCGAGATGTTGGCGGACCTCGTGGTCAACGGGCTGCTGTCGACCCCGGGGACGACCGTGTAGTCCCCGTAGCCGTGGCGGCCGTGGCGGGCCGTGGTCCGCCGTGGAAGACCTGGCTCGTGTGCCAGTCGCGATGAGCCGCAGCGACGGGACGGACACCCGGCTGAGGCCCGACGAGCGGACGGCCCGCGAGCGCCGTCACCTGTATGCGGGCGGCGTCGCTGTGGCCGACGAAACGCTGCGAGACGAGGACGCGATGTCCGTCGTCCACGCCGAGGACGCCCTTGTCGAAGAGCTTGTGGTGCAGCGAGCACAGACACAGCCCGTTCTCGACGTCGTCGGGCCCGCCGAACGCCCACCAGCGCACATGCGCGGCCTCCAGCCCGACCGGCACCGCGCCGATCCTGCCGTCGTAACCGCAGAACGCGCACCGGTACTCGTACGCGGTCAGCACCAGTTCCCGCATCCGCCGGTCCCGCTGCTGCCGCCGCACCGTCGAGAACCCGCGCTCCTCCGCGGGCTCCAGCTCCAGGCCGACCGCCTCGCACAGCTCGGTGTGCAGGGAGGGCGGGAAGTGCGTCTCGAGGAGCGAGCGCGCGAGCCGGCCGAGCAGGTCCGGGTCGTGCCGCAGCGCCGCCCTCAGCTCCGGCACGAGCCGCCCGCTCGCGCCGGACTCCCGCAGGTCCCGCACCCCGGTCCCGGGGCTGCCCGGCCCCCGGTCGGTGCGCACCTCCCACACCCCGTCGCTGACCAGGTGATGGAACGGATAGGCGGGCGTGGTCCTGTGCGGCGGGCCGTACTCGGCCAGCAGGCGCTGCAGATCCTCCTCCACCGCGCTGTACCGCAGCGCGCCGTCGGCGTCCTCCTGGAACCGGCCGAGGGCGTACAGGAACAGCAGCGGTTTGTGGGGAGCACGGGTGCCGCTCCTGGTCCACTGCCTCAGCTCGGCGGCGCGCTCGACCCAGTCCATGGCGGGCGATCGTAGCGCCGAAGCGCGTACCGCCGCCCCCGGCCCTGCCCGCCCCCATCCGGAGGAAATCGCGGCCCTGGTCGGAGGCTGTGCCACGGCACGTGTCCGCCGGGCGGGACGCTCGTCGCGAGCGGTGGTCCGACGGTCAGCTGAGTACCCGCCGTGCGATCCGCCGTACATCCCCCTGCAACGCCGTACAAGGAGGTACGCCCATGACCGTCCAGCACGCACCGGCCGAGGACCTGCGCCTGACCGCCGGGGTCCATGCCGCCGTCCTGGCGCGGGATCCCGCCCAGTCCGAGTTCCACCAGGCCGTACGAGAGGTGCTGGAGTCCCTGGAACCGGTCCTCGCCCGCCGCCCCGAGTACACCCGCCACCGGGTCCTGGAGCGCCTGTGCGAGCCGGAGCGGCAGCTCGTCTTCCGCGTCCCGTGGGTCGACGACGACGGCCGGGTCCAGGTCAACCGGGGCTTCCGGGTGGAGTTCAACAGCGCCCTCGGCCCCTACAAGGGCGGTCTGCGCTTCCACCCGTCCGTGAACCTCGGGATCGTGAAGTTCCTCGGCTTCGAGCAGATCTTCAAGAACGCGCTCACCGGACTGCCCATCGGCGGCGGCAAGGGCGGCGCCGACTTCGACCCGAAGGGCCGCTCCGACGGCGAGATCATGCGGTTCTGCCAGTCGTTCATGACCGAACTCCACCGTCACCTCGGCGAGCACACCGACGTGCCCGCCGGTGACATCGGGGTCGGCACCCGCGAGATCGGCTACCTCTTCGGCCAGTACAAGCGCATCACCAACCGCTACGAGTCCGGCGTCCTCACCGGCAAGGGCCTCAACTGGGGCGGCTCCCACGTCCGCACCGAGGCCACGGGCTACGGCACCGTCTACTTCGTCTCCGAGATGCTCGCCGCCCGCGGCCAGGACCTCGACGGCAGGCGGGTCGTCGTCTCCGGCTCCGGCAACGTCGCGATCTACGCGGCGCGCAAGGCGTACGAACTCGGCGCGCAGGTCGTCGCCATGTCCGACTCCGGCGGGTACGTGGTCGACGAGGCGGGCCTCGACCTCGACCTGATCAAGGACATCAAGGAGGTCCGCCGGGCCCGCATCAAGGAGTACACCGAGGCCGTGCCCCGCGCCCGCTACATCGAGGGCGGCTCCGTCTGGGACGTACCGTGCTCGGTCGCGCTGCCCTGCGCCACCCAGAACGAGCTCGACGAGAGCGCGGCCCGCGCCCTGCTGACCGGGGGAGTGGTGGCGGTGGCCGAGGGCGCGAACATGCCCACGACCCCGGGGGCCGTACGACTCCTCCAGGAGGCGGGCGTGGCCTTCGGCCCGGGCAAGGCGGTCAACGCCGGCGGGGTCGCCACCTCGGCCCTGGAGATGCGGCAGAACGCCGGCCGTGACTCCTGGACCTTCGAGGACACCGACCGCCGCCTCGCCGCCATCATGGCCGCCATCCACACCACCTGCCGCACGACGGCCGAGGAGTACGGCGCCCCGGACAACTACGTCGTCGGCGCCAACATCGCGGGCTTCCTCAAGGTGGCGGACACCATGCTGGACCTCGGGGTGATCTGACTTCCCTTGCGCTCCTCAAGCTACTACCAGTAAGTTACGAATAGTAACTTCAGTGGGTTGGGGTGAGGTGCATGAGGGAGACCGCCGCGGAGAGCGCGGTCAAGCGGCGGCGCGTGCCGGCCGCGGAGCGTAAGGAACTGCTCCTGGAGACGGCCCTGCGCATGGCGCGGGAGGACGGTGCCGGATCGCTGACGCTCGCCCGGGTGGCGGACGCCTGTGGTGTCAGCAAGCCGATCGCCTATCAGCACTTCAGCTCTCTCGCCGGTTTGCTGCGCGCGATGTTCCAGCGTGTGGGCGTCGAGTACGAGGAGAGGGTCATGGAGGTGATGGCCGCACACCGCGCCTCCCCGGCCGCGACAGCGCAGGCGCTACGGGCGCTGTGTGACGCCTATGTCGCCTGCACCCTGGAGAACGGCGCCCTCCATGCCGACATCGGCGCCGCCCTCGTGGCCGTCGGCGAGTCCGGCAGCGTGGTTCACGGGGACGACGCCGAACGCTACGCCGGGCTCGTGGCCGAGCTGCTCGGCCTCGACCCGCGGGACGCGTACGCCCTGACCGCGGGGTTCCTGGGAGCCGCGGACCGTCTGTCCGAGGCGGTCATCGCCCGGCGTCTCACCCGGGACGAGGCCGTGGATGTCCTCATGCGGCTCTTTCCGCCTCCGGCCCGCTGAGGCTTCCCGACCCCGAACGGAGAATCCCCGATGACCCTCATGGAAGCAGTGCTCATCGACCCCACCAGGAAGGGCGCCGAGAAGTTCCGTCTCGGCACCGCCCCCACCCCGAGACCCGCCGACGGCGAGGTGCTCGTCGAGGTGAAGGCCGTCGCCCTGAGCGCCTGGGAGAAGGGATTCACCCAGGACGACGATCCGCGTTCGCTGACCCGCAGAACCAGGAAGAAGGCGGTCAACCTGGGCCTGGAGTTCTCCGGCGTCGTCCGCTCCGACGGCCGCCGCTTCAGGAAAGGGCAGCGGGTCATGGGTGGCCCGCACCTGACCAAGGACGAAAAGGCCCTCGCCCAGTACGTGTCCATCCGTGAGGAATACCTCGCCGAACTGCCCGACGGTCTCGACTTCACTCGGGCGGCAGCCCTGCCGATCGGCGCGGAGACCGCCCTGACCGGCCTCGACAAGGCCGCCGTACGCGGCGACAGCCATGTCCTGGTCGTCGGCGCGAGCGGAGGCGTGGGTGTGTACGCCGTACAGCTGGCCGCGGCACGCGGCGCCACCGTCACCGCCATCGGCGGAAGACACTCTCTGACGCGGCTCAAGGAGATCGGGGCGACGACCAGTCACTCCTATCGCGACACGTCCTTCCAGGACCTGACCGAGACGTTCGACGCGGTCCTCGACTTCTCCGGATCGCTGCGCTTCAGCGAGGTGAGGGAAAAGCTGTCCGCGCAGGGGGCCTTCGTCAACGTCAACCCGCAGAAGGACGTCACGGGCATGATCTCCTCGCGCTTCGGCCGGCAGAGGATGCCCTTCGTCTATGTCCCGCACTCCTCGGCGACGACGCAGTCCCGGATCCTCGACATGGTCGCCCGGGGGGAGATCCAGCCCATCGTGGAAGTCGCCTACGACATCAGCCGGTTCCGCACCGCGTTCAGCGACCTCATCGGCAGCGAACGGTTCGGGAAGATCGTCGTTTCCTACTGAAACCACGCCTGTGCCGTGCTCACCCCTTGACCGCGGAGCTGGCGACGCCCTGGACGAACCAGCGCTGGAAGAAGGCGAAGACGATCAGGACGGGCAGGACGAGGAGGACGCCGAAGGCGAGGATCTGGCCCCAGTCCGGGGGCTGCTGGCCCTGGAAGACGCTCATCTCGAGGGGGAGGGGACGGACGGCGGGGTCGGAGACCATCAGGACCGGCCACAGGAACGAGCCCCACTGGGTGAGGAACGTGAGGATCGCGACGGACGCGAACACGGGCTTCGACATCGGCACGATGATCGCGAAGAACGTGCGCCAGGGCCCCGCGCCGTCCAGCCGGGCGGCCTCTTCGATGCTCGGCGGGATCGAGCGGAAGAACGTGTGAAACTGGTAGATCGAGAAGGCGTTGGCGATGAACGGGATCGCCTGGATGTAGAGCGTGTTGCGCTGGTCGTTGAACATGTAGAACAGCGGCACGGCCACCGATTCGAACGGCACCAGCATCAGCAGCAGCACGAGCGTGAAGACGGCTTCCCGGCCGCGCCACTTCAGCCGTGACATGCCGTACGCGGCCATGGAGTTGACGAACAGGCCGCCGGTCACGACCACGAACGCGACGAGCAGCGAGACGCCCATGAAGCGCCAGAGGTAGCCGGTGCTGTCGGAGTTCAGGGCGTCGACGACGTGCGCGTAGTTGTCCAGGGTCAGGTGCGTGGGGAGGAAGCCGGTCAGGCCGTCGAGTACCTGGTCGGAGGGCTTCAGACTGCCCAGGAGCAGGTACAGGACGGGCAGAATGAAGATGAAGGCGAGCACGCTGAGAACGGCGTAGTCGGCGATGCGGCGCAGACGGCGACGCGGCGCGCGCGTGGCGGTCGTGGTCGTGGTCGCGGTCGCGGTCGTGGTCGTGGGCGTGGTCGTGGCCATGGTGGGGGTCAGTCCTCGTTGTCGGGCCGGACGACGCGGCGCTGGATGAGGGTCAGGGCGACGACGATCAGGAAGAAGACGACGGTGATCGCGGATGCCTGGCCGATGTTGTTCTGGTCGAAGGCGGTCGTGACGGCCTGGTACATGACGGTGCGGGTGGCGTCCTCGTCGAGTCCGCCGCCGTGGATGAGGACGTAGACCTGGTCGAAGACACGGAAGGACAGCACCGAGGTGAGCATGACGACGAAGACGAGCGTGCCGCGGATGCCGGGCAGGGTGACGTGCCGGAACTGCTGCCAGCGGGAGGCGCGGTCGAGTTCGGCGGCCTCGTAGAGCTCGCCGGGGATCTGCTGGAGGCCGGCCAGCAGGATGACCATCTGGAAGCCGACCCCCTGCCAGACGGACAGCACGATGATCGAGGCCATGGCGGTGGCGGTGTCGCCGAGCCAGTCGAAGGCCCCCCAGTTGCCGAAACTCACCGCGTCCAGCGCGGAGTTGAGCAGGCCCTGGTCGCTGCGCGCGAGGATGAGCCGCCAGATGACGGCGACCAGCGTCATGGGGAAGACGACCGGCATGAAGAACAGGGACCGGAACAGGCCGATGGCCTTCAGCTTGCGGTTGAGGAGGATCGCGAGCGCCAGCGCCAGGCCCGTCTGGAGCGGTACGACGACTACGGCGAAGGTCAGGTTGTTCAGCAGGGCCCGCAGGAACGGACCGGACAGGTCCGGGTCGGTGAACAGCCGCCGGTACTGCTCCAGGCCGAAGAAGGTGGGGGCCAGGGGCGAGCCGAGGCGCACGTTGTAGAAGGAGAGGACGACGGCGTAGCCGAACGGGATGCCGACGAACGCGATGAGTCCGGCGACGGCGGGGGCGGACATGAGCAGTCCGTGCAGCCAGTCGCGGTTCCTGGCCCCCGAACGCACCGGCCGGGAGGGCTGTGCAGAGGTCACGGGCGAGCCTTCTTCCCTGCCTGAGGGCGCGGTGTGCGCGGGTTCCACGGTCTTCACGGGGGGTCCTGTTCCCGGCCGGGGTGGGCCCGTCGTCGTACGCGGGCCCACCCCTGGCCGAAGGTTTCCTACTGGATCTTGTATCCGGCGTTGTCGGAGAAGTCCTGGTCGATGGCGCGGGCGGCCTTCTCCAGGGCGCTCTTCGGGTCGGCGCCGCCGTAGATCGAGTTCAGTGCCTCGCTGAACTTGGCGGTGACCGTGGGGTATCCGGCGGTGACCGGGCGGGTCACGGCGACGCAGGACGTGGTGATGTCGCTGTCGCCGCAGGGCTTGGCCAGCTGGTCGGCGTAGAGCTGGAGCGCGCCGCCCTCCTTGTAGAGGGGGCTCGCGGCGAGGGCGGTCTTCGTCGCGGGCGGGGCGCCGTTGGCCGTCGTCATGGCGGTGACGTTGGTGTCGTTGAGGAGGTAGTCGAGGAACGCTCCGGCGGCCTTGCCGTTCCCGGAGCCCGCGCCGATGCCCCAGGCCCACGAACCCTGGCCGGTCTTCGCCCCGTTGCCGAAGTCGGGCAGGGGCAGGACGACGAGGTCGTCACCGAGGGCCTCGCTGTAGGCGGGGTACATCCAGTGTCCGACCCAGCTCAGCGCGACCCGGCCCTTGGCGAAGGCGTTGCCGTCGGTGTTGGGGTCGACGGTCGCCTTCCAGGACTGGAGGCTCTTCATGGCCGAGACCACGGCCGGGGTGTCGAGGGCGCCCTCGGCCTTGCCGTCCTTCAGCAGGGAGCCGCCGGCCGACCAGACGACCGGGGCGAAGCCGTAGGTGCCCCACTCGCTGGCCAGGCCGTTGTTCTCCTGGATGTCGAGGACCTTGCCGTCGGAGTCCTCGGCCTTGAGCGCCTTGAGCGCGGCGTTGAACTCGTCCGCGGTCCAGGCGTCGGACGCGCTGGTCGGGTACTTCACCCCGGCGGCGTCCAGCAGCTTCTTGCTGCCGTAGATGCCGAGCCCGGAGTCGTACATGCCCAGGCCGTAGTGCTTGCCGTCGATCTCGCCCTGCGCCTTGCTCGCGTCGGTGGCGTTGCTCATGGTCGTGGCCGAGACGTAGTCGTCGATCGCGGCGAGCTTCTTGTTGTAGACGAAGTTCGCCATGGTCGGCCCGTCGAATTCCATCACGTCCGGCAGCTCGGAGGCGTCGGTCGCGGTGATGGTCTTGGTGTAGTCGTTGCCGGGGATGAGCTTCAGCTCGACCTTGATCTTGTCCTGGGAGGAGTTGAAGGACTTCACCGCGTTCTGCAGGGCCGTGTCCTCGCTCTTCTGGCCCTGGTGGGCCCAGACGCTGATGGTGCCCTTGCCGCTGCCCGCCGCGGCGGAGGTGTCGCCGCCGCTGCCGCCGCCACAGGCGGCCAGCGCGGCGAGGGGCAGGGCGAGCGCCAGGCCCGTACAGGCCGTGCGGCGGTGCCTTCTGCTGGTCGAGCTCATGGTTGTGCCTCCGTGCGGTGCGAGGGTTTCGGGGTGCGCTGGTGCCTGCCGGCGTGGGGTGTGGGCGTGGGACCTCGGGCGGCCTGCCGGCCGCGGAGGGTTGCGGGGAGTTGCGGGGAGGGGTTACTGGGGGCCGCGCGGGCGCGGTGGAGCGGTGGTCTCGCGCAGGACGAGGCGGATGGGCATCTGCACATGCCCGGGCGCCTCGCCGTCCGGCTCGTCGAGCTGTCGCAGCAGCAGCCGGGCGGCCTCGGCGCCCTGGCCGGCGACCGGCTGGGCGACGGTGGTCAGCCCGATCACGTCGGCGAGCTCGTGATCGTCGAAGCCGACGACGGACACGTCGTCCGGCACCTTCAGCCGGTGCCGCCGCAGGGCACGCAGCGCACCCATGGCCATCTCGTCGGACTGCGCGAACACGGCCGTCGGCGGCCGGGACGCGGCCAGCAACTCGGTCATGGCCCGCTCGCCGCCCTCGACGGTGTAGTCGCCGTCCGCCTCCAGCGCCGGATCGTGCTCTATCCCGGCGTCGGCCAGCACGTCCAGGTACGCCTGGCGGCGCTCGACGGGAGTGGTCCAGTGCTGCGGCCCGCTCGACCCGCTGATCATGCCGATCCGGCGGTGGCCGAGGTTCACCAGATGCCGTACGGCGCTCTCCGTGCCGGCCCGGTCGTCGATGCCGACCACGGTGAAGCCGGGCCGGGCGCCGCCGACCGTGCCGGCCAACGGCACCCCGAGTGAGCGCAGTGCGGCCGACTCCTCCTCGTCGGGAATGAGCAGCGACAGCACCGCGTCCACCCGCTTGCGGACCGGCATCTTGGTGAAGAAACGCTTGCGGGACTCCGGCGAGCCCAGGTTGTACAGCAGGACGTCGTACCCGGCGGCACTGAACACGTGCTCGGCGGCGTCCAGCACGGTGCCGAAGAACCAGCGGCCCACGTACGGGACCACGACCCCGATGGTGAAGGTGCGCCCGCTCGCCAGGCTGGACGCCGAGCGGGACGCCGTATAGCCGAGGTTCGCGGCGACGGCCGTGATCTGAGCGCGCACCTCGTCGGACACGCCCGGCTGGCCGCGCAGCGCGCGGGACACGGTGGACGCCGAGACTCCGGCGGCGCGGGCGACATCGGTGATGCTGACGGTCACAGCACTTTTCTCCCGTCGGTTTCACGTCGGTGTGATGTGGGGGTGACGAGACCGTAAACCGGGCCTCCTTGTTGCGCAAGCGTTTGCGTTCAGTTTTACTTGGGCCGATTCTCAAGCGAGATCTTCTGGATCTACGGTCAGCGCATACGTTTGAGCGCTACGAGCCGACAGGAACTGTGCATGCGATACGCCCCGCCCGGCCTCTGCGTGAACGACTTCGCCCTGCTGCGGGACGACGACGGCACCTACGCGGTGCTGCATCTGCAGGGCCCCTGGACGGCCGAGTTCGACCACCTGAGGATGGAGACCTCCTACGGCCGGGCCACCTCCACCGACCTGGTCGCCTGGCGGCCCGAGGGCACGGCCTTCGGCAACGGCCTGCCCGGCCGCTTCGACCAGCAGGCGGTGTGGACCATGCACCCGATCCGGCACGGCACCGGAATGGCGATGTTCTACACGGGCGTCTCCGGTCTCACCCCCGACGGCTGGCCCCTCCAGTCGGTAGGACTGGCCCACTCCGACCGCACCGACGGCACCGGCTGGCGCCGCCACGGCACCGGACCCGTCGTCGAGGCGGACGCACGCTGGTACCGCACGGGCGAACGCATGGGCTGGCGCGACCCGTTCGTCGTACGCGACGACGAGTCGGACGGCTGGGTCATGGTCGTCTGCGCCGCCGACGCCTCCCTGCCCGTCGAGGTCAGCGGCTGCGTCGCCTGGGCCACCTCCGACGACCTCGAGAACTGGACGGTCCATCCGCCGCTCGTCTCACCGGGCGACGTGGACGAGTTGGAGTGCCCCGTCCTGGAACGCCTCGACGACGGCAGCTGGTTGCTGATCGGCTCGATCGGTGCGACGCGCGGTTTCGAGGCGTGGACCGCGCCCCGGCTGCGCGGACCATGGACCCGCCGCGGCCCGCTGGGCCCGACCGGCTCGTACGCCCCCCGCGTCATCGCCGCTCCCGACGGCTCACGCGTCGTCCTGCACACCACACCCCGCCGCGTCGGCCTCACCGACTCCGGCGAACGCTGCCGCGGCATGCTCGCGCAACCCAAGTCGCTGGTCACCACGGACGATTCCGCACCCCGCCTTCAGTGGTGGCCGGGCCTGGACGCCTGGCTGGCCGAGGAGACGGAGAATCCCGTGCTGCACGCGGTAGGCGACCTCGACATCACTGGCCCCGTCGAGATCACCCTGCGCACCGGGGACGACGGCCGCCCCGCCCTGACCGTCGGATGCGACGGCAAGAACCTCGTGATCACCGGCCCCGCCGACGCCCCCCTGGCCGAGACCGTCCTGACCGAGCCCGCCACAACCCTGCGCATCCTCACCATCGGCGAATACGTGGAGCTCTACGCCGACAACGTCTTCGCCCTCACCACCCTGTCCTACTCGGGCCACCCCACGACCTGGACGGCGGCAACGGAAGGCCGCACCCGCACGATCCCCGTCCGCCCGATCCGCCTGCCCGACCCGGCCCGCGACGACGCCTCGGCGGTGTGGCCGGGCCCGGCTGAGAAGTGAGCGGGCGGGTCAGCGGGGGTCGGTGTCCCAGGCGAGGCGGAGTTCGTGGGTGGTGTTGACGGGACCGGATGCCGCGACGGGGGTGGTACCGGGCCGCCGCTCTTCGAGAAGCCAGGAGAATGCTGCAATGGATCAGGGAGTCGCAGGAGTAATCGCCGGTATCGCTGGACTTGTCGGAGCCGGTGTGGGGGGCCTCGCTACGGCCTATGGTGCGCGCATCGGTGCGCAGAAGACTATTGAGGCCGCACACATGCAGGTCGAGCGCCAATCGACGGCCGAACACTTGCACTGGATACGCGAGCAGCGCAGGCAGGTGTACAGCGACGTCCTGGCCGCGCATGCCTCGTTCCGGACCACCACGATCAATTGGTTAGTCGAGCTGCGCCGCGACCTGTCGCTGTCCAGCGAGGACCGCCTACGCTTCAGAGGCCAGTACGTCGAGCTCGGCGAGATTACGGCACGCGCCGACCTTTGGGGCCCCCGGGCCGTGGTGGACCATGGGCATGCCATGCTCAAGGAAGTAGGGACTCAGTTCGTAGCCCTTACCAAGTGGTCTGAAGCGATCCGTGAGGGGCAGTCGAGCGACATCCCTAACCTCTCGCAGGAGTTCGAAGCTGCGAGAGCGGCACTCAAGAACGCCAGATCCGCCTTCATGCAGGCTGCCGTCGATGCGTTGCAGTACTAGGCACTCATGCACTGCCACGGGCCCATGACGCCCCAGAGCGGGGAGGGGCGATGACCAAACTGCCTGATCAACTCCACGAAGACGCACCGGACGACACCTTCATCACCTTCTCCCGCGAGCTGCTGGCCGAGGTCGGCATCACGGTCGATTCTCTGCTGTTGATCTCCAAGCCGTACCTGGAACGCCGTTCCTGCGTGACGTGACGCAAGCTGTGGCCCGAGGCCGAAGCCGTCTGTGTCTCCGAGCCGCTGGAGTGGACGACTACATCAAGTCCGCGGCGACGAGAAGCTCGTCGTCGACATGATCGTCGGTGACCTGCTTCGCCATCGAGCAGGACGTACCGAGCGATGTCCATGATGCTTACGAGCGACTTGTCCACGCCGGCTTCGACAGCCGCCTGGTCGAAGTCCGAAACCGGCTTGGCCGAGGCGAAGCCACGAGAGCGGAAGGCGTCGCGGACCTCGGTGAGCGACTCGCGGTCACGAGTGCAGGAGAGCCTGTTGGTGAGCAGGGTCGCCTATAGGTCCTTTCAATCTGCGGCATCGCGCTAGTCTCTCGGAATGGCCGTGCGCGCCGGGTTCGACAGCCGCCTGATCGCTCTTTGACGACCAGAGACGTGACGCCGGATCTCCGGACCGGCGACTGCTGGAACCTTGGCGCGGTGCGTCGGTAGCGGGGTTAGGCTCGAAGGTTTCTCACCATGACCGCGAACAGCGGTGAGTCGGCGAAGGGTTGCCGCTCGCCGACCTTCACGTAACCCCATGACTCGTACAGTGCCTGCACCTTGGGGTGTGTGACGTCGACCAGGAGCACGGCCAGGTCTTCCGGACGCTCGCTCAGCAGCGCCTCGTGCAGTTGCTCGGAGATGCCTTGCTTGCGCCATGGGGGCCGCACCATGATCTCGGACACCGCGTAGGTGGAAGTGTGGCTGTCGGCCGGTTCATAGGGGGTGGAGCGCCACCATTCCCGGCCGGGTGTGGCCGGAGCGCCGTAGGCGAAACCGGTCCGCTCCTCCCCGTCGTACGCCACCACGCAGGTGAAGCCCTCCGCGTCCGACCAGTGGTCTACGAACCACGCGAAGCGCTGGTTGAACGGGTCGTCCATGGCGTCGGCGTAGGCGTCGTCGTGCACGTCGATCAGCATCTGGCGGAAGCCCTCGGGGAGGCTGCCGTGCTTGAAATGCCGCAGGTTGATCACGCTCGGCTCCATTCGTCCCGCATGCGGTCCGCCCACTCCCGCGCTGAGGCGGTGGAGGGGGCCAGATGGAACAGGTCCCGGTGGAAGTCGCCGATCCTCGTGCGCATCCGACCGGGCAGGGGATTGTTATCCATGATCGTGAAGGCCTCGGATGCCGTGGTCGTGGCCTGATCGATGTCTCCTTGATGGAGTTGGGCGAGGGCGAGCTGGATCGTCACCATCGCCCTGTTGCGACGGAAGGCGGGCGGGATCCTGGTCAGGGCGCGGTGTGCCATGGCTTCGCCGTGGGTGTGGCGGCCGCTGCGGTTCTGGACGATGGCGCCCAGGTGGTTGAGTTCGCCCGGGCCATAGAAAGCTGTCCACCGTGGACGCTCCCGCTCCGGGGCCTTGGCAAGGCTGTCCTGAGCGGATCCGAGTGAGCGCAGCGCGCTGCGGCTGTCGCCGAGAGGTGCGTACGCGAGAGCCGTGCGGATCTTGCTCAGTGAATCGAAGAACGGGTCCCTGCGCGCCTCCTGCGAGGCTTGTGCGGCCTGCGCCGCCGCGAGCGCTTCGGGCCAGTTTCCGCGCTGGTAGGCCAGCGCGGAGAGGCTGACCCACACGCGCATGTGCGTGAGCCCGTCCTGGGAGAGGCCCGCGTATGTCGCGGCCTCGTTCAGGTGGCGCAGGCCCTGATCCAGATCGCGTACGTCGATGCAGGACCAGGCCGCCATGCCCGTGTACTCGGCGGCCAGCGCGTACAGGGCTCGGCGGACGCGCTCGGAGGCGTTGCGCTGCTGCAACGCCAGGACGGCGTCACGGCCACGGAGAGCGTCCCGCTCCAACTGCGCGTGTCCCCCCCGGTGGTCATCCGCGTCGAGGAGGGCGTTCATTCCGGCGGCTGCTCTGGCCACGTCCGACATGCCGACGGCGCGTCGCTGGGCCACCAAGGGCACGGCGGCGGCCGCGGTCCCGGTGGCCGAGGCGAGGAAGGCACGACGCCGCACGGGGTCCTCCTGCGGGTGTTGCATGGTGCGTGGTGCGCTGAACCCTAAGTCCTCGACACGGCAGCTGAACACCCGCTCCAGAGCCGCGCATGTGCGTCCGATGGGGCGGCGAGAGGTGCCGTTCAGCAGATTGCGGACCGTTCGGTCGGAGACGTCACCGGGCCTGCCGGTGATCTCTGCCAGCGCAGCGTTCATCCGACCGGCCAATTCGTCCTGGGTGAGCCCGAGTTCCTTCATCCGGCTCTTGAGGACGGCGTTCGCTCCCATGACACCGACGGTAGCCCTGTGGTCACCGACCGAACCAGACCCGAGGTCACGGGGACGCAAAGTCTTCTGGTTCTGTGCAGCCGGGTGGGGTGCCACTCTTCCTGTTCCCGCCCGGTCAGAGGTCGTTGACTCGGTATCAGCCGACGGGGGGCGGGCCAGGTTCCCCTTCCCCGCCCCCCGTCGGCATGGAGGAGAGCCCGCCCCGACGCACCCGCTGCGGGGGTGGGCGTCCAACCTCGGAGGGATGACCCGTGACCATGACCTCAGCCAGACCGACAGCGACAGGCGCTCCCGGCTACACCGAGACCGTGCCGTGCGAGCCGGAATCAGCGCGCCGCGCCCGTCTGCTTGTGTCCGCCGCTCTGAACACCTGGGGTATAGGCGAGTTGGCCGAAGTCGGGACGCTGATCGTCTCGGAGCTGATCAACAACGCTGTGGACCACACGCGGTGTCGCGTCGTTCGTATCGTGGTGCGGCGTGAGACGGACGAGGTGGTCCGGATCGGCGTTGCCGACAAGTGCCGTGACACCCCGAAGCCGGGCTGCCCTGACGGCGACTCCGAGAATGGCCGTGGCCTGCTCCTGGTGGAGACCCTGAGTTGGCGATGGGGCTACGACCTGCATCGCTGGGGCAAGCTCGTCTGGGCCGAGCTGAGGGCGTCGGACGCATGCTGACCCCGCGCATCTCCTTACGGCTCATGACCTCTGAGGAACTGATCGGCGACCGTTCCAGCTCTGGGCCTGCGCTCCCCACTGCCAGGCCGCCAGATCGACTATCCCGACCAGCTGAGAACGGGGGCGTCCTTCCGTGGAGTGGCCGTGGATCACCGGTGATTGCTGGCTCGGCTGCGGACGTACCGGAGTCCTGGTGATCTGGCTCGGCCCGGTGCAGTGGGACGGGCAGCACGCCCCCTTCTACGCGTGCGAGCCGTGCCTCGATCGCCTCCAGGCCCAGGCGCTCGCCTACTTCATGGAGCGGCGACCGGCATCCGCTTGATCAGACACCCGGCACACGACTTCCCGGCGTGAGGGAGGCAGCCCGCGAGGACTTCCTACGCGGAGTACGTCCCCTCGTGCCGGGCGGCCAGGAGCCGTCCGGGGAGCAGCCGTCTGGCAACGCTCCCGTGACGGCACCTGGTGGGCGCTCCAGCCCATTAACACCCCAACGATTAAAAGGAGTTGAAGCATGACGCGCAGCACTGTAGTTCCCAGCCGCACCGAAGTACGCCCCCAGATCCCCGGGGCGTCGGACGGCTTCGACCTGGACGTCTCCCTCGTCGAGATCGCCGACCCGGCCGGCCTGGTCAACCTGACCGACGACAACTGCGGGTCCACCTGCGGCGCCTGCACCACCAACGTCGCCTGACCCGGACCCCGGATCACCCCGGTCTGGTGCCGCTGCGTCTCCGCGCGGCGGCACCAGCCGCCCGTCCCCTCACCTACGGAGGTACTTGGTGGTTGCTCCGCCCGCAGCGTTCCGCACCGGTTCCACCGCTCTCGTGCGCGCCGTGGCCCGGCCGTCGCTGCCGGTGCCTCCGTGCCCTGACCTCGATGACCGCTCGCCCAGTGGTTCGTCTGCCCGCGTGGCGTGGCTACGCGCGGTCTGGGCGAACAAGGACGTCGCCGAGGCGCTCCAACACTCCAGCCCGGTCCTGGCCGCGCAGGTACGGGCTCTGTGCACGGCCGAGCATCCCGCCCTTCGGGATGTGCGGCGCGCGGCGCTGTCCGTGGCCCGCTACCTGCTGCGGGCCCAGCACCGGGCGACACCTTTTGGCCTGTTCGCCGGCGTGGCCACCGCAGGGTTCGGCCCGCAGGCGCGGGCCGACTGGGGCGAGGAGCACGTGGCCGTCGGCCGGGCGGGGGCAGAGTGGCTGGCTGCCGTGGTCGAACGGTTGGAGTCGTGCCCGGACCTCCTCGAACGGCTGCCCGTCGTCGTCAACAACACCGTGACGTACCGGGGGGACCGGCTCATCGTGCCGTTCCAGCCCGACGTCCAGGACGACCGGACGCGCGCGGTCGAGGCGTCTCTGGCCCTGACCGGACCGGTGCGCGCGGTCCTGGCCGCGACCCGGGCGCCGATCCGGTTCGGCACTCTCGTGGACAAGCTCCAGGCGGAGTTCCCCGGGGCCGGTCCCGAGAAGGCGCGTCAACTGCTGGCGGAGTTGATCCGGCGGCGGGTTCTGATCACGGGCCTGCACGCTCCGAGCACCGAGACCGATGGCCTCGGGTATCTGGTGGGCCAACTCGACGCGATCGACGCTGGAAGCCTCGCCCCGGTCGCGGAGACCGTACGCGAACTCCACGCGGTCCGGGCGGGCCTGGGGGAGTGCGCCACGCACGGCGGCCGGGACAGCGTCGCGGCGCGGATGCGAGACCTCGTTGCTGGCCTGCGTCGCCATCCCGTAGCGCTCGACCTCCGCCTGGACGCGCAGATCGTTCTGCCGGAAGTGGTCGCCCGAGAGATCGAGCGCGCCGCTCTCATCCTGACCCGCTTGAGCATCCGCCCGTACGGGACCGCCGCGTGGAACGAGTACCACCAGCGGTTCTACGAGCGGTACGGCATCGGCACGATGGTGCCGCTCACGGAGGCCGTGGCGGACAGCGGCACCGGCTATCCCGACGGCTACCCAGGCGCTCCGGCCGGCGCACCCAGGCCCCGCGTCACCGCTCGGGATGACGCCCTCGTACGGCTCGCTCAGACCGCCGCGCTCGACGGCCGCGACGAAGTGATCCTCACGGACGAACAGATTGAGGCCCTGGACGTGGGTCCCGACGAGCCTCGGCTGCCACCGCACTTGGAGATCGGAGTGCGGGTGCACGCGGCCAGCCTAGAGGAATTGCAGCTCGGGCGGTTCCGGCTGGAGGTCATGAGCGTGTCCCGAGGCGCCGGCGTCTCCACGGGCCGATTCCTCAGCGTCCTGGCCCCCGCCGAGCGGGAGGCCCTGGTCACAGAGCTTGCCGACCTCCCCGCCGCAGACGGCAACACCATGCCCGCGCAGCTCTCCTTCCCTCCCCTGCTCCCCGAGAACGCCCATGTCACCCGCTCCCCACAGGTTTTACCCACCGTGATCAGCCTTCAGGAGCACCGCGCCCCGCAGGACATCGTCCTCACCCCGGAGGACTTGGCTGTGGGGTGCGACGGCCGCCGTATGTACCTCGCCGCCCCCGAGCGCGGACATCGCGTCGAGGTCATCGCGATGCACGCTCTGAACCTCCACACCCACACCCCGCCGCTGGTGCGGTTCCTCACCGAACTGTCCCGCGCCCAGTGCGCGCAGGTCACTGTCTTCGACTGGGGCGCCGCAGCAGCCATGCCGTTCCTTCCACGTCTGCGGTACGGCCGGACCGTGCTGGCCCCGGCACGCTGGCGGCTGGAAGCGTCCGAACTGCCCGTCCATGCCAGCCCTCGGGCCGAGTGGGACGCTGCGCTAAGCGACTGGCGTGCCCGGCGGAGGCTGCCGCGCCGCGCTTACCTCGTAGAGGACGACCGGCGCCTCTTCCTCGACCTCGACGAGGCCGGCCATCGTGCGCTCCTGCGCAGACACCTCGACCATTCCCACCTGGCCGTGCTCGTTGAGGCCCCGGAACCAGAGGCGTACGGCTGGTGCGGCGGGCGAGCCCACGAGGTCGTGGTGCCACTCAAAGCAACCAGGCCGTCGGCATGGCCGCCACTGCCATCCCCCAGCCGGACCCGTGCCCTGTCTGCGGCCCAGATGCAGACGCCCGCCGCTTCCCCAGTTCTTTTAGCCGCTCTGTACGGCGACCCACGCCGCCAAGACATCTTGCTCTCCCGGCACTTGCCTGGCCTTCTCGAACAACTCGGTAACCCGCCATGGTGGTTCATCCGCTTCCGCGACCCTGATCAACACCTCCGCGTACGCATCGCCCTCAACAACCCGGAAGCCTTCGCCGACACGGCCCGAACGGTGAGCGCCTGGGCCGACGAGCTACGAAGCATCGGCCTGCTGGCCGACCTGCGCTATCCCACCTCCTACCGTGAGATGGGCCGCTGGGGCTCCGGCACCGCATGGGAGGCGGCTGAGGAGGTCTTCCGGGCGGACTCGCGCGCCATCCTGGCCCAGCTCGCGCAGCCACAGCGCCCCGGACTGCGCGCCCTGGTGGTGGCCCACACCGCCGCCATCGCCTCCGCGTTCCTCGGCACCACCCAGGCTGGGATGCAGTGGCTGATCGACCATGTCTCGCCGACCGCACCGGTGCCCGTTCCACGCCCGCAGTTCACCGAGGCTGTACGGCTCGCCGACCCGAGCGACGTCTGGTCGGCCCTGCGCAGGGTCCCAGGCGGAGACGCCATCGTGTCCGGATGGGCCGACCGGGAAGCGGCACTCGTCGCGTACCGGCCGCACCTGCCCGGCCCGGACACCCAGGGCATCGCCGTCGACGACGTCCTGACCTCCCTGCTGCACGTCCACTTCGTGCGCCACGTCGCCGTGAACTTCCCGGAGGAAGAGGTATGCCTCTACCTGGCGCGCGCCGCTGCCCTGGCCTGGGCCGCCCGCACCAGGGCGAGGGCGTCGTGACTGCCCACGCCGCGCTCGGCCTGGTCGACGCCATCGCCGCCCAGCTCGCCGATCCCGACACCGTGCCCCTCGGCTCCAGGACGCTGACCTCGGACCGGCAGCACCTTGCTTACGGCCCACCCGGAATCGCCCTGCTGCACATCGAGCTGGCCGCGAACGGACTCGGCTCATGGCACCGCGCCCACGCCTGGCTCGCCGCCGCCTCCCGGCAGCCGCTTACCAGCGGTCCGGACAGCCACCCGTTCTACGGGGCGCCCGCCTTCGCCCATGCCCTGGCCTGTGCGGCCGATTACCTTCCCGGCTCCTACCAGCGTGCCCTTGACGCGGTGGACGGACAGATCGCGGCCGATGTCGGGCGCCGTCTCGATGCCGCGCACCGCCGCATCGACGCCGGACGCCTGCCGCAGCTCGCCGAGTTCGACGCCATCCGGGGCATCACCGGAAACGGCGCCTACCTACTCCGCCGAAACCCCGGCAGCCCCACGCTGCGCGCCGTTCTCGACTACTGCGTGCGCCTCACCGAACCAATCACCCACCACGGCGAGACCCTGCCGGGCTGGTGGACGGAGACCGGACCCTCCGGCAACCCGGACGACCGATTCCCCGGTGGACACGCCAACACCGGTATGGCGCACGGCATCGGCGGCGTCCTCGCGCTCCTGGCCCTCGCCGCTCGGAACGGCTCCGTCACCGACGGGCACCATGCGGCTCTGCGCACCATCCTGACCTGGCTGGACCGCTGGAAGCAGAAGGCCGACGGCGGACCGGCCTGGCCGTACTGGGTCACCCAGGGCGAGCTACGCAGGGGGCGTCTCGTCCCGTCAGCCCTCAGGCGGCCGTCCTGGTGCTACGGCACCGCCGGCCTCGCCCGCGCCCAGCAACTTGCCGCGCTCGCCCTCGGCGATACCAGCCGCCAGATCGACGCGGAGAACGCACTCGTGGCCGCCCTCGCTGACCCCGGACAGCTGAAGGCCACGACGGACAACGGCCTCTGCCACGGCTTCGCCGGCCTCGCCCACGCTGTCACGCGTACAGCCGACGACGCTCACCCCTCGACCGCGGGCCAACTCCGCGCCGCGATCCCGGCCCTCCTGGCTGCGGTCATCCCACCGGGCACCGACCCCGAAGTCATGGCCACGGCGCTCATTCAGGACGAGAAGGGCGGCCCCGGCCTCCTCGACGGCGCCGCGGGCGTAGCCCTGGCCCTCCTCTCTCCCAGCACCGCGGCACCACCCCGGTCCGCCTGGGACGCATGCCTCCTTATTGCCTGATCCACCGACCGAAGGACCTCTATGCCTCCCGACCGCTGGCAGCAGCACAACATCACCTTCTCCGACCGCGAGAGCGCCCGGCGCACCATCGCCGAACGCCTCGGCCCCGCCCTGATCGAGGCCGAGGCCGACGGGCAGCTCACCGGCTGGTGGTTCATGAACAAGCAGCCCTGGCCGTTGCGTTACCTCGCGGACAAGCCCTCGCCATCCATTGAGTTGCTCCTGAGCGATCTCATCGGCGACGGCGTGGCCGTGTCGTGCCTGCCCTGCGTCTACGAGCCCGAGACCGACACGTTCGGCGGACCCGAGGCCATGGATGCAGCCCACGAACTGTTCCACAGCGACTCCCGCCACCTGCTCACCTACCAGCCGAACCCGACGCACTTCGGGCGCCGGGAGACCGCCGTCCTGCTGGCGAGCGTCATGATGCGCGGTGCTGGACTCGACTGGTTCGAACAGGGCGACGTATGGGCGAACGTAGCGGCCCTTCGACCGGCCACCAATCCACCACCACCCAAACAAGCCGCCGAACTGGCCCCGGCCATGCGCAAGCTCATGACCGCCGACGCCCACAGCCTCTGCCGCCCGGATGGCCCACTCCACGCACACGAGGAATGGGTAACCGCCTTCGAACGAGCCGGAGCCACGCTCGCCGAACTCGCAGGCCGCGGCGCCCTCACCCGTGGCCTGCGAGCCGTCATCGCCCACCACGCGATCTTCCACGCCAACCGCGCCGGTCTCCTCCGCGACGACCAGAGCGCCCTGTCCCACATCGCACGAGAGGTAGTCATGGGAACGAGTGACCACACCGAGTCGCCCACCGAGGCAATGGCCGACATCGCTAGCGTCAGCGCGGTGAACATCGACACGATCACCACCCCCACGGCGGACGCCGAGCGCCTCCGCAACGCCCTGGTCGACCAGCTCCGTGCGGACGCGCACGCCCGCACGCCCGCTGTCGAAACCGCGTTGCGCGCTGTGCCCCGCCACGTGTTCGTGCCCGAGGCGTCACTCGAAGACGCCTACGCCAACGCACCGGTGCACATCAAGTACGACACCGACGGCACGTCCATCTCCTGCGCCTCCCAGCCGGGCGTCGTCGCCCTCATGCTGGACCAGCTCGGAGCCCAGCCCGGCGAGCGCATCCTCGAACTCGGCGCCGGCACTGGCTACAACGCCGGTCTGCTCGCCCACCTGATCGGTGAGAGCGGACACGTGACCACCCTCGACGTCGACGACGACCTCGTGGAGAGTGCCCGCACGCACCTCGCCGCCGCCGGAATCACCAACGTCGAGGCCCTGACCCGCGACGGGGCACTCGGCTACGCCGAAGCAGCGCCGTACGACCGGATCATCGCCACGGTCGGCGCGCACGGCGTACCGCACGCCTGGCTGCAGCAGCTCGCACCCGGCGGCCGGCTCCTCGTCCCCCAGCGCCTCAAGGGCACCGTCTCCCGCTCCATCGCCTACGAGCAGCGCGACGGCCGGTGGGTGTCCCTCGGCAGCGAGATGAACACCTTCATGCCGCTTCGGCGGGGCATCGCTGACGACGACCGCCGAGTGATCCCGCTCAGTACGGACGGCGCCGTACGACTCCAGGCCCCCGCCGGGCTCAGCATCGACGCCGACACCCTCGCGGGTGTACTTGACCAGCCGCGCACCGAGGAGTGGACCGGCATGACGGTCCGCGCCATGGAGTCGCCGGAGTGGATGGAACTGTTCGTCACCTGCTCCCTGCCCTCCGGTCTGATCCGGATGCTGTTCCCCCAGAGTGTCAAGGGCACACTGCTCACCGAGGACCCCTACCCCTCGTCGACCGCGGTCGTCGACAAGGGCGCCGTCACCTACCTCGCCCGGCGCCTGTCCAAGGAGAAGACCCCCGAGGGCGACAAGCTCTGGGAGTTCGGCGTCATCGGCCACGGCCCCGGCAGCGACGAACTGGCCGCGAAGGTCGCCGACACCATCCGCACCTGGGACAGGGAGTACCGAGGCCGTGAGGCCACGTTCGAGATCCAGCCCCTCGACGCCCCCGCCATCGAAGAGCGCCCCAGCCTCTTCGCTCTCGACACCCCGCTGAACCGCATCGTCGTCGACTGGCGATGACGCCCCGCACGTAGCGGACGGCGCCCGCTGGCACACGGCTGGCGGGCACCGTCGCCTCACCAGTCCTCATTCTCGCCCCGGGGGATCCATGGACCCGCACGGACCCACAGCCCAGCGCTTCCCGCTCGTCGCCCGATTCCGGCCCGCCTGCCTGCCCTTGCCCAAGCGCGTGCGCAGCCTTGTCGAACTCGCCGACTCTGCTGTGAAGAAGGGCGACCAAGGGCTTGCATCGGCCGTCTACAACCAGGCCGCGCTCATCGCCTCCGACCTCGACCTCCCCGACCTCGCCCGAGAGATGTGCCACCAGCACGCCGCCGCCTACCTCCACGCCTGCCCCCTCCCCGGCATGAGCGCGATCCGAGGACTGGAACCCGTCGTCAATCTCGCTCGCCTCCAGATCCGCGCCGGCCACGCCGATGAGGGCCGTCAACGACTCCTCAACCTGTACAAGGCCGTCGAGGCGGGCACAGCCGCCCGGTTCGAGGGCGTCACCGTATCCGCGGACCTCACGGCGACCGGCGAAGACCGCCATGAGGTCCGCGCGTGGCTGTGGCGCGTCCTCCTCGCAGACGGCACACGCACTCTCACGACCGAGGGACGCTGGGCCGAGGCCCTGGCGCACATCGAAGCCCACCATGGCATCGGACAGCGGATGCTCGACGGTCGACAGGTCGCCGTACTCACCGCCCTCGCTGCGGGTGACACCGCGTGGGCAGCTGCCCTCCTTGCCGACACGATGCCCGGCGATCCGTGGGAGCAAGCCGTCACGGCATGTCTGACCGTTCTATGCCGCCACGACGCCGGGGAGCCGATCGACGGCCACCTGGCGGACCTGGTGACGGCCTACCTGGGCCGGAAGACCGAACCTGGGATGACCGTCTTCGACACCCGGCTCGGACTTACAGTCCTCGACGCGATCGGCTCCGCCGGGGCGCTCGCCGCGCACCGCATCGTGGAGGACCTCCACCGCAGGACGACGGACGCCGAAGACGGCTACGTGGCCCGCGAGAACTTGGCTCATCCTCTGTTCACCGAGATCGCCACGGACCGGCAAGTGCAGGACTGTCGCGCGTTGGTGCGCGCCTGCGCCCTCGGCGCAGGGACCATCCCAGACGAGCTGCAGGGAGAACTGGCATCGGCTTTACGCGCCAGCGACCGCGTGATCCGGGCGAGTCTCGTGCAGCCGTTCGATGCCGGACGTACACCCTCTGCGGAGAGAGCCTGATGGAACGCGCGAGCCTGGGAGCTCGCCGACAAGACGATCACGAAGGTTGCGCGGGATCTGGGCGTGAGCCCGGCCGACATGCCGGCCGGACCTGACCCCATGGCGAGGGCGGGGTCGTAGAACCCCGCCCCAATCCAGCGAAACCCCAGGTCAGGGCCAAACAAGGCAATAAGGTTGATGCCCCGCCTCATGCAACCGATGGCTGAAGTCCTGCCATTCGTGCAGCAGCTGGTACACGTTGAACGCGTCGCGCGGGCCGCCCCGGTCCGGGACCGTCGACCAGATGAAGGCTGCCGCGCCGACCGCCTCCTCGCCTATGTCGCGCAGGGGGTCGACGACCGTCATGGGGAGTTTCACGACCGCGTAGTCGGGGTGGAGGACGACCAGTTCGAGCGGGGGCACCTTGTGCAGGGGGACGCCTTCGATGCCCGTGAGGACCATCGCGGCCATCGTCTCGGGCTTGATCTTGGTGAACATGCCGCCCATGCCGAGCTCGTCGCCGCCGAGTTCCTCGGGGCGCATCGAGATCGGGACGCGGGCCGCGGTCGCGCCGTCCGGCGCGCCGAAGTACTTGTACGTCACCCCCACCCGACCACCATTCCTGCTCCCCGCCCGGAGGCGATCGACCCGGCGGTCGACTCGCCGGTCGCCCTGCTCGGGGTCATTCGGTACACCCTGGTTCATGCCCTGGCTCCGACGCGCTTCGTCACGTCCCTCGTTGGCTTCCTCCGCGTCGCGCCGGTGCTTCCCCCGCCGGGCACGTCGAGGACCCAGGTCATCAGTCCCCTCGCCCAGTCCGCCACCGCGATGCATATCTCCACCCGACTGCTTTTCTAGGACGCGTGGCCCCGGCCGCGCAACCCGATCATCGTGTCAGTGACCTCCCCCACGGTCGCCCGCCGAAACGTGCGTTGAAACACCTGCCCGCAGGATCTTCGCAGCCCCTCGACACTCGGTCGTTGTGAGCTACGTCTATCAGCCTCAGTCCGTCTCATATCAGGCTCGGTCCGTCTCAGTTTCGCAGATGACGGCCGGCGGGGGAGGGGCCACCGCCTCCACCGTCTCCCTGCCCCGCGGCCCACCGCCTTCCCGCCCCGTGGTCAGCCACCCCCGCTGGCCTACCCTGGGAAGTCACTGGCAACCGGAGTCCAGCAAGTCGGAGAAGGTCGGAGAAGCCGCAGGTCATGAGCGAACTGCCCTATTCATACGATGCGCCTGTCTCGCAGGCCCTGTTCGACCGCGCGGCCGCCGTCACGCCGGGCGGTGTGAACTCGCCGGTCCGTGCCTTCCGCGCCGTGGGCGGGACGCCCCGTTTCATGGTGTCCGGAACCGGCCCGTATCTGACCGACGCCGACGGGCGGGAGTACGTCGACCTCGTCTGTTCCTGGGGGCCCATGATCCTCGGGCACGCGCACCCCGAGGTGATCGCCGCCGTCCAGGAGGCCGTCGCCCGCGGTACCTCCTTCGGTACACCCGGTGAGGGCGAGGTCGCCCTCGGCGAGGAGATGGTCGAGCGGATCGAGCCGCTGGAGCAGGTGCGGCTCGTCAGCAGCGGGACCGAGGCGACCATGTCCGCGATCCGCCTCGCCCGTGGGTTCACCCGGCGGACGAAGGTGATCAAGTTCGCCGGGTGCTACCACGGGCACGTCGACTCGCTGCTCGCCGCGGCCGGGTCCGGGGTCGCGACCTTCGCGCTGCCCGACACCCCCGGTGTCACCGGCGCCCAGGCCGGCGACACCATCGTGCTGCCGTACAACGACCTGGAGGCCGTGCAGGAGGCCTTCCACCGGCACCCCGGTGAGATCGCCTGCGTGATCACCGAGGCCTCCCCGGGCAACATGGGCGTCGTCCCGCCGCTGCCCGGCTTCAACCAGGGACTCAAGGACGCCTGCCGGGCCAACGGCGCCCTGTTCATCTCCGACGAGGTGATGACCGGGTTCCGGACCAGCCGCGCCGGGTGGTTCGGGATCGACGGCGTACGGCCCGACCTCATGACCTTCGGGAAGGTCATGGGCGGTGGGTTCCCCGCCGCCGCGTTCGGGGGGCGCGCCGACGTCATGGCGCACCTCGCGCCCGCCGGGCCCGTCTACCAGGCCGGCACCCTCTCCGGGAACCCGGTCGCCACCGCCGCCGGCCTCGCCCAGCTCCGCCTCCTCGACGACGCGGCGTACACCAAGGTCAACACCGCCTCCGAGCGGATCCAGGCGCTCGTCTCCGAGGCGCTCACCAAGGAAGGCGTCGCGCACACGCTGCAGAGCGCCTCCAACATGTTCTCGGTGTTCTTCACCGACCGGCCGGTGCGCGACTACGAGGACGCCAAGGCGCAGGAGTCCTTCCGGTTCACCGCCTTCTTCCACTCGTTGCTGGCGAACGGCGTCTATCTGCCGCCGTCGTCCTTCGAGTCCTGGTTCGTTTCCACGGCCCACGACGACCGGGCCATCCAGCGGATCGCCGACGCCCTCCCGGCGGCGGCCCGAGCGGCTGCGGAGGCCACAGCAGCATGACCAGCCCCAACAACAGCCCCAGCAAAAGCCCCAAGAGCAACAGCGACCTCACCGTCGTCCACCTCATGCGGCACGGCGAGGTCGCCAACCCGGACGGGATCCTCTACGGCCGTCTCGCCGGCTACCACCTCTCCGAGCTCGGCCGGCAGATGGCCGACCGGGTCGCCGAGCACCTCTCCTCCCGGGACATCCGGTACGTCGTCGCGTCGCCGCTGGAGCGGGCGCAGGAGACGGCGACCCCGATCGCCAAGGCGCACGGGCTCGACCTCGCCACCGACGGGCGGCTCATCGAGGCCGGCAACGTCTTCCAGGGCAAGACCTTCGGCGTCGGCGACGGGGCGCTGAAGAACCCCGGGAACTGGAAGCACCTCGTCAACCCGTTCAGGCCGTCCTGGGGCGAGCCGTACGTCGACCAGGTCGTCCGGATGAAGGGCGCGCTGGACGCCGCCAAGGACGCGGCCCGCGGGCACGAGGCCGTGCTGGTCAGCCATCAGCTGCCGATCTGGATCGTGCGGTCCTACGTCGAGCGGCGCCGGCTGTGGCACGACCCGCGCAAGCGGCAGTGCACGCTCGCCTCCCTGACGACGTTCACCTACCAGGGCGACCGGATCGTCTCCGTCGGCTACACCGAGCCCGCCATCGACCTCGTACCGGCCCATCTGCGGGCCGGTGCCAAGCCGGTGAAGGGACAGGCGCCGGGTCAGGGCAAGGCGTTCGGGGCCTAGCGCCCACCGCGCGCAACGCATTCCGGCCGTGTCTGGGTGCTTCCTGAGCGTCCGCTGTTACCGAATCCGGACGTATGAGCGGAACCCGCTCGTTCGTCGCGTCCTCTCAACGGGTGACCACCCAGGACGCGACGAACGGGACTGTTATGCGCGCCATCACCCGAAGGGGAGCACTCGGACTCGGTGCCGGGGCCGCCGCCGCTGCCGGACTCGTCGGATGCGGGAGCCTGACGAGTACCGAACCCTCTCCCGCGGGCGGCTCCGGCAAGGGCGGCCCGGGCAGGAAGGGCTCGCCCAAGCCGACCGCCACCGCCCGCCCCATCGGCGACGGCTCCACCTCCTTCACCGGCAAGCAGCCCCACCAGCCCGTGAAGCCCGTGCCGCTGGAGCCGGGCCAGGAGCCGCCGCAGTTCGTCGTCTTCTCCTGGGACGGCGCCGGCGAGGTCGGCAACGGCCTGTTCCCCCGCTTCCTGGACCTCGCCAAGGAGCACGGCGCGTCCATGACCTTCTTCCTCTCCGGGCTGTATCTGCTGCCCGAGTCGAAGAAGCGGCTCTACGACCCGCCGAACAACCCGGTCGGCGCCTCCGACATCGGCTACCTCACCGACGAGCACGTGAAGATGACCCTCGAGGGCGTCCGCCGGGCGTGGCTGGAGGGCCACGAGATAGGCACCCACTTCAACGGGCACTTCTGCGGCGGCTCCGGCTCGGTCGGCAACTGGACGCCCGCGCAGTGGCGCAGCGAGATCGACCAGGCGAAGAAGTTCGTCAAGGAGTGGCGGACCAACACCGGCTGGACCGACCTCGCGGCCCTGCCCTTCGACTACGACAAGGAACTCGTCGGCGGCCGCACGCCCTGCCTCCTCGGCCAGGACAACCTGCTGCCCACCGCCAAGGCGCTCGGCTGGCGCTACGACGCCTCCTCGCCGGGCGGGCGCCAGGTGTGGCCGCAGAAGAAGCAGGGGCTCTGGGACCTGCCGTTGCAGCAGATACCTTTCCCCGGACGCGGTTTCGAGGTCCTTTCCATGGACTACAACATGCTCGCCAACCAGTCGGTCAACTCGACCAACGCGCCCAGCTACAACTACCCGGGCTGGCGCAAGCAGTCCGCCCAGGCGTACATACAGGGATTCCAGCGGGCGTACGAGACGAATCGCGCCCCCTTCTTCGTCGGCAACCACTTCGAGCAGTGGAACGGCGGCATCTACATGGACGCCGTCGAGGAGGCCTTCAAGCACATCGCGGCCGAGAAGGAGAGCGGCGCGGACGTCCGCCTCGTCTCCTTCCGCCAGTTCGTCGACTGGATCGACGTACAGAAGCCGGAGATCCTCGACAAGCTGCGCACCCTGGACGTCGGCCAGGCGCCGGTCGGCGGCTGGAAGGAGTTCACGAAGGACACCGCGAGCTCCCCGAGCTCCCCGAGCCCCACCGGAACCGCCGCCTGAAATGCGGGTTCCGGCCCGTGAGGGGGGTGCGCAAGATCCCCGGAACGGACATGCGAAACTTTTCACATGAGTGCCAGCCGCACCCCCGCGTCCCTCGCCGTCGCCGCCGCCGCGACAGTGCTGCTGTCCGCCTGCACCTCCGGAGGCATCTCCGGAGGGGGCGGTGACACCAACTTCATCATGGGCAAGGACGGCATCTCCACCGTCGAGAAGGGCGAGCGCGACGCGGCCCCCGACCTGTCCGGCAAGACCATCGACGACCAGCAGCTCTCGCTGTCGACGTACAAGGGCAAGGTCGTCGTCGTGAACGTGTGGGGGTCCTGGTGCTCCCCCTGCCGCGCCGAGGCCCCCGGCTTCCAGAAGGTCTCCGAGGACCTCGCGGCCCAGGGCGTGCAGTTCGTCGGCATCAACGTCGCCGACCCCAAGGTGCAGAGCGCCCGCGCCTTCGAGAAGGGGTTCGGCGTCACCTACCCGAGCCTGTACGACCCGAGCAGCAAGCTGATGCTCCGCTTCAAGAAGGGCACGCTCAACCCGCAGGCCATCCCCTCCACGCTGGTCATCGACCGGGACGGCAAGGTCGCCGCGCGCTCGCTGGCCGCGCTCAGCGAGGAAAAGCTGCGCAAGATGATCGCTCCGGTCCTCGCGGAGAAGTGACGTGAGCGCGCTCACCACCCTCGCCGCGGCGGACGGCTACAACGGCACGGTCCTCAACGGCGCCCTGGTCCTCGCCCTGCCCATCGCCCTGCTCGGCGGGCTCGTCTCCTTCTTCTCCCCCTGCGTCCTGCCGCTTGTCCCCGGCTACCTCTCCTACGTCACCGGCGTGACCGGCACCGACCTGGCCGAGGCCCGGCGCGGGCGGATGGTCGCCGGCGCATCCCTGTTCGTCCTCGGCTTCACCGCCGTGTTCGTCTCCAGCGGCGCCCTGTTCGGCTACTTCGGGCAGACCCTCCAGGAGAACCAGGGCGTCCTGTCCAAGGTGCTCGGCGTCCTCATGATCGTCATGGGCGTCTTCTTCATGGGCCTGATGCCCTGGATGACCGCACGCGAGTTCCGCTTCCACAAGAAGCCCGCCACCGGGCTCGTCGGCGCCCCGCTGCTCGGCGCGCTGTTCGGCATCGGCTGGACCCCGTGCATCGGCCCCACCCTCGCCTCCGTGATCGCCCTCTCCTCCCAGCAGGGGAGCGCGGGCCGCGGTGCCATACTGACCGTCGCCTACTGCCTCGGCCTCGGAGTGCCGTTCGTCCTGGCCGCGGTCGCCTTCCGCAAGGCGCTCGGTGCCTTCGGCTGGGTCAAGCGCCACTATGTCTGGGTGCTGCGGGCCGGCGGCATCATGATGATCGTGACCGGACTGCTGCTGCTGACCGGTGCGTGGGACCGCATCGTGCAGGACATGCAGTCCTGGTCCGCCGGCTTCACTGTGGGGATCTGATCCATGAGCAAGACCACGACAAGCGACGAGACGGCGGCCGCCCCCGGGGAAGGGGACCTCGGCGCCGCCGGCTCCCAGCTGTCCACCGCGCCAGCCGAGTCCCTCGCGAGCGTCCCCGGCCTCGGGGTCGTCGGCTGGGCCCGCTGGTTCTGGCGCCAGCTGACCTCCATGCGGGTCGCCCTGCTGCTCCTGCTGCTGGTGGCGCTCGGCGCGATCCCCGGCTCGCTGATCCCGCAGACCGGCCAGGACGCCACCAAGGTCGCCGACTTCACCAAGGCCCACCCCACCCTCGCGCCGGTCTACGAGAAGCTGGGCCTCTTCCACGTCTACAGCTCGGTGTGGTTCTCCGCCGTCTACATCCTGCTGTTCGTCTCCCTCATCGGCTGCATCGTGCCCCGCACCTGGCAGTTCGTCGGCCAGCTGCGCAGCCGCCCCCCGGGCGCCCCCAAGCGGCTGACCCGGCTCCCGGCGTACACGACCTGGCGCACCGAGGCCGAGCCGGAGCAGGTCCGCGAGGCCGCCCTCGCCCTGCTGAAGAAGCGCCGCTTCCGCGCCCACCTCGCGGGTGACGCCGTCTCCGCCGAGAAGGGCTACCTCCGCGAGGTCGGCAACCTCGCCTTCCACATCGCGCTCATCGTGATGCTGGTGGCCTTCGCCTGGGGCCAGCTCTTCAAGTCCGAGGGCAACAAGCTCCTCGTCGAGGGCAACGGCTTCTCCAACACCCTGATCTCCTACGACGACTTCAAGTCCGGCAACCTCTTCGGCGTCGACGACCTGAACCCGTTCAGCTTCAGCCTGGACGAGTTCAAGGGGACGTACGAGACGACCGGCCCCAACAAGGGCACCGCCCGCACCTTCCAGGCCGCCGTCACCTACAGCGTCGGCGCCTACGGCAAGGACCGGAAGGACCTCATCAAGGTCAACCACCCCCTGGAGATCGACAACTCCAAGGTCTATCTCACCGCCCACGGCTACGCCCCGGTGATCACCGTCCGCGACGGCAAGGGGAACGTCGTCTTCGACGACGCGGTGCCGCTGCTGCCGCTGGACTCCAACGTCACCTCCTCCGGTGTCATCAAGGTCCTCGACGGCTACACGAACGCCAAGGGCGTCACCGAGCAGCTGGGCATCTCGGCCTTCTTCCTGCCGACGTACACCACCGGCAGCGAGACCGCCTCCACCTTCCCGGCGCTGAACAACCCGGTGCTGAACCTGGCGCCGTACCACGGCGACCTCGGCGTCAACTCGGGCATCCCGCAGAGCGTGTACCAGATGGACAAGACCCATATGAAGGAGTTCAAGGACTCCAAGGGCGCCCAGCTGCGGGAGAACCTCAAGCCCGGCGAGACCATGACGCTCCCGGACGGTGCCGGTACGGTCACCTACGAGGGCACCAAGCAGTGGGCGAACTTCCAGATCACCCAGCAGCCCGGCAGCGGCTCGGCGCTCACCGGTGCGACCGCCGCGATCTTCGGCCTGGCCGCCTCCCTCTTCATCCAGCGCCGCCGGGTGTGGGTGCGCGCGGTGAAGGGCGCCGACGGCGTCACCGTCGTCGAGATGGCCGGCCTCGGCCGCAGCGAGTCCGCGAAGGTCCCCGAGGAACTCGGCGATCTCGCCGCCATCCTGTACGACCAGGCCCCCGGGGCGCCCGAAGACCCCGACACCCCCGAACCCGAAGTCGTACCTGCCGAAGGGGCTGAGAAATGACTCTCGCCGCCGCAACCGAGCTGGCCGCCGCCACCAACGAACACCTCGCGAGTATCAGCAACACGCTGATCTACTCCGCGATGGCCGTCTACACGCTGGCCTTCTTCGCGTACATCGCGGAGTGGCTGTTCGGCAGCCGCAGCAAGGTCGGCCGTACCGCCGCCGCGCTCACCGCCACGGCGCAGGCCAAGACGCAGGGCCCCGCGGTCACCGTGAAGAAGGGCGGCTCCACCGCCGTACTGGAGCGCCCGAAGGTCGTCGTGCGCTCGGCGGCCGGGGCGCGGGACGTGCCCGACGGGCCGGGCGCCCACGGCGGGGACGAGCAGGGCGACATGTACGGCCGGATCGCGGTCTCCCTCACGGTGCTCGCGTTCCTGGTCGAACTCGGCGGGGTGATCGCCCGCGCGGCCTCGGTGGAGCGGGCGCCCTGGGGCAACATGTACGAGTTCAACCTCACCTTCTCCACGGTGGCCGTCGGCGTGTACCTCGGCCTGCTGGCGCTGAAGAAGAACGTCCGCTGGCTCGGCCTCTTCCTGATCACCACGGTCCTGCTGGACCTCGGCCTCGCGGTCACCGTCCTCTACACGGCGAGCGACCAGCTGGTCCCGGCCCTGCACTCGTACTGGCTGTACATCCACGTCTCCACCGCGATCTTCTGCGGCGCGGTGTTCTACGTCGGCGCGGTCGCCACGATCCTCTACCTCTTCAAGGACTCCTACGAGAACAAGCTGGCGACCGGCGGCAAGCCCGGCAGGTTCGCCAACTCGGTCCTCGACCGGCTGCCCGCCTCCGCGTCCCTGGACAAGTTCGCCTACCGCGTCAACGCGGCCGTCTTCCCCCTGTGGACCTTCACGATCATCGCGGGCGCGATCTGGGCGGGCGACGCGTGGGGCCGCTACTGGGGCTGGGACCCCAAGGAGACCTGGTCCTTCATCACTTGGGTCGCCTACGCCGGCTACCTCCACGCCCGCGCCACGGCCGGCTGGAAGGGCCGCAAGGCCGCCTACCTGGCCATGATCGCCTTCGGCTGCTGGCTCTTCAACTACTACGGCGTCAACATCTTCGTGACCGGCAAGCACTCGTACGCCGGGGTCTGACGCCGGGGTCTGAGCACCTACGGCGAGGAAGAGGGGCGTGGAGACCGTCACACGGGGCGCTGCTGGTTCTCGATGTACTGACTCTCACATCGGGATTTGGATTCCAGCGCGGTGAAATAGGCCAAATGGTAGAGTAATCGCGTGGCTACGGAACGTGTGCGAGAGAAGCGGCAGTTCGGGCACCGCGCCCGGCTGGCACTGACCCCTGCACAGATCCGGCTCGTCGACGCCCAGGCGCACGCCGCCCGTACGACGTGGAACCTCCTGCATGGCTGGTGGACGATGCTGCCTCAGGGCAAGCGCACACTTGCCGCGGCGGACGCCGCGATCCGCCAGGCGCGCAGGGACATCGACTGGCTCGCGGCCCTGCCCGCCCAGGCCGCCCAGGCGGTGCTGAAGACCTACTTTCAGGCGTGGAGGAACTGCTGGGAGGGGCGGGCCGAAGCGCCGAACTTCAAGGCCCGTTTCCGCACGGTGATGAGCGTGGACGTCCCGCAGGGCCGCGACCTGCAGATCAAGCGCGTGCACCGCCGCTGGGGCATGGTCAACATTCCCAAGGCCGGCCGTGTCCGCTTCCGCTGGACCAAAGACCTCCCCATCGGCAAGACCGCCGGCACCGACAACAAGATCACCGGCGCCCGGTTGGTCAGGGACACGCTCGGCTGGCACATCGCCTTCCGCGTCCAGACCCTGGGCGCCGTGCCCGAGCCGCACACCGGTCCCGAGGTCGGCATCGACGCCGGAGTCAACATCCCGCTCGCCCTGTCCGACGGCCACCACCAGGACCACGGCCGCCCCGCCCGCCTCCCGGACGGCACAGCCGACCGGGACAAGTGGCTCAACCCCAATGAAAAGGCCAAGCTGCTCCGCCTGGAGCAGCGGGCCGCGCACCGCAAGAGCTTCCGCAAGCCGGGGCGGAAAACCTCCAACCGGCTGAAGCGGACCTACGACCAGATCGCAAGCCTCCGCGCGACAGCCAAGCGCAGGGCGAGTGACTGGCAGCACCAGACCACCACCCACCTCGCCCGCACCTACGGCGTGATCGTGGTGGAAAAACTGGACATCCCGAACATGGTCAAGAGTGCCAGAGGCACCATCGAGAACCCGGGGAAGAACGTCGCCCAGAAGTCCGGCCTCAACCGCTCCATCAGCCAGGAGGCGTGGGGACGCACCGTGACGATGCTGACGTACAAGGCCGCCCGCCACGGGGGCACCCTGCACAAGGTTCCCGCCCCCGGCACCTCCCGGCGCTGCTCGATGTGCGGCTTCACCACACCGGGCAGCCGGGAGTCCCAGGCCGTGTTCGTATGCAAGAACGAAGGCTGCGGATGGTCCGACAACGCCGACCACAACGCCGCACAGAACGTCTTGCACCTGTACCGGATGGGCCACGCGCTCGTCCCGGCTGCCGGAAGGGCAGTCGTCAGGCGCCCCCGCGGCGTCAAGCCCACCACCGCAAGGTAGGAGGGAATCTCCCGGCATCAGCCGGAAGAGCACTTCAAAACCACGCCTGCCGGCTCTCGGCTCTCTCGCGTCGTCGCGGCCCTAGGCGTATTGATCACGGCCTGAGTCGCGACGCCTCGGGGCAGCTCAAAACAGGCCTTAACGGGTGCGTGACGCCCTCCCAAGGGTCACCCTGGTGTCATGCACCTCCAGATACGGCTCCCGGTTCCCATGGAGGCGGTCTGGCCGGCGGTGAGTACGCCGGGCGGGCTGGCGGCCTGGTGGGCGGAGGCAGACGTGCTCGAACCCCGGCTCGGTGGCGCGGTCGTGCTGCGGGGGCCGGGGGAGGGCCGGGTCACCGCCTGGGACGTGGACCGGGTCGCCGAGTACACCTTCCCGGCGATCGGCCGCGTCCGCTTCCATCTGGAGCGGGACGGGGACACCGCCTCGCTGCTGCGCTTCACGCACGACTTCCAGGGCGGAGAGCCGCCGGACTCCGGGGCGGAGCCGGCCTGGCAGGCTCGATTCGAATATTTGAGCGAGTTGCTCGCGGTGTCCGAGGGGCGCCGGGACGTCTAGGACGGCGACAGGGGGTCGCGGCGGGCCGTCGCTGTCGGTAACGACTTGCCTCAGAGCTGTGCACCGTAGTTAATGATGCCGTAGTTAATGATGCTCGGAGAGTGACGGGGATCACCGGCAACTCGCTCAACTCATGGGGGACTTGATGACAACACCGGAACCTTCGGGACACTTCGACGTCCCGCCTCCGCCCCCCGCGCCGCCGACGCGGTTACCGGGACTCGAACTGCGGGTCAGCAAGCGGCTGCTGTGGGTCGGCGGGGCCTGCTATCCGCTGGCGAACGTCGCCCGCGTGTACACCCTCACGATCCATCCGCGCCGCAAGGAGGCGGTGCTGCGGTTCGTGAGGACGCTCCTGATCACCGGGGCCGTGGCCCTCACCCTCACCGTGCTCAGCGGCATCACCATGGTCGCGGACCGGGACACCGGCAGCGGGCTGATGACGTTCGTGTGGCTGGGCTCCGTCGGTGTGGTGGTGTACGCCCTGGTCGAGATGCTCCAGGTCCTCGGCGCGCAGTCGCACTACGTGATGGCCGTCGAGACCTCCGGCCCCTCCCAGGCCGTGGTCACCAGCCGGGACCCGCACTTCCTGAACCAGCTCGTCGGTCAGATCGCCCACGCGATCGAGAACCCCGAGACCGAGTTCCAGGTGCGGGTGGAGAGCATCACGATCAGCCCGCAGAACTACTACTTCGGCGACAACGTCAACATGTACGGCGGCAGCGGCAACGTGGGGATGGCAGGCGCATGAGCACGCACAACTACTACGGCGACAACGTGAACATGGTCGGTGGCACCGGCAACATCGGCATGATCAAGAACCAGGGTGTCGCCCCGGCCGCCCCCGCCTCCCCCGAGCTGGAGGCGGCGGTGGGTGAACTGCTGGCGCTGCTGCGGGAGTTGCGCCCGCAGATTCCGGCGGCCAGCGCCCAGGCCCTCGACGAGTCGGTGCCCGCCCTCACCGCCGACGCCACCGCACCCCCGCAGGAGCGGCACCGCGCTCTCCTCGCCGTCGCGGGCATCGCGGCCACGATCGGCGCGGTGGGCCAGCCGGTGATCGAGGCGGTGAACAGGGTCCTGGAGCTGCTCGGCTCCTGAGCGGCGCAGTCTTGGACGATGAGGATTTCGGGCGACGCGGCCCAGGAGCCGCGTCGCTCAGCGCAGCCGGGACGACGACAGGATCGACAGCAGATGGGCCGGGACCATCAGCCAGGTGATGGCGGCGATGCCCGCCAGCGCCCAGCGGGTCGGCTCGACGCCCCCGGTCGCCACGTCGGCGAAGGCGACGGCGAGGAGGACCAGGGAGGCCTCGATGCCGTTGGTCACCCGGTGGATCTTGAAGGCGGCGGCGAGCCGGCGTACCGAGGCGACCCCCTGCGAGCGGGGCGCGGCGGCCTCGTCGTCGGCCACGGCGAGCCCGCGCCGGGCCCGGGCCACGTCCACCAGGTCGGTGGACGCCTTCAGCAGGACGACCCCGAGGGCGGTCGCGAGACCGAGAGAGACCCAGCCGTTGAACCCGTGCCAGTCGCCCACCCCCGACTCGGCGGCCCGGAAACCGAAGCCGATCATCAGCGCCGCGTCGGCGAGATAGGCGCCCAGCCGGTCGACGTAGATGCCGGTCGCGCTGTTCTGCCCCTTCCAGCGGGCGACCTCGCCGTCCACGCAGTCGAAGAGGAGGAACAGCTGCATGAACAGGGCGGCGAGCACGGCCCCGGCGAGCCCCGGTATCAGCAGCGCGGCCCCGGAGAGGATCCCGCACACCACCATCGTCCAGGTCAGCTGGTCCGGGGTGACCGGCGTGCGCACCAGCTGACGGGTGAAGCGCAGCGATATGCGCCGCATGTAGAGGCGCCCGGCCCAGTGTTCGCCGTTGCGGCTCGCCAGCTTGGCCTGCGGCTGGCAGACCTCCCGCAGCTCCTCGAGCACCGGAGCAGCAACCATGACCGTTCCTCCCACATACCCCAACTGGACAATTCCCGGGGAATTTTGACACGGTGAGGCGCACCGGCCTGCAATCGAACACGTGGTCGATGATGCCCGTCAGGGAGGCCCTGCCTTGTCCCTCGACTTCTACACCGCCCAGAGCGCGTTCTCCGACCCCGGCGACCTCGCGGACCGCTACACGGACCTGCCCCGCGACCCCGCCCGACTCGCCCGCATCACACGTGACGTGATGATCCACCGTCTGGAGGGCGACCTCTTCGCCCACACCCACCCGGTCGACCGTCTCCACAACGACGCCGAGACCCGCTACATCGACGACATCCTGAGGATCGTCGTCGACCGTGACCCCGCCCCGCTGACCGAGCGGCGCACGCCCGCCGACCGGTTCGTCGGCGTCTGCCGCGACTTCGCCCTGCTGTTCTGCTCGCTCCTGCGGCACACGGGAGTCCCGGCCCGCATCCGCTCCGGCTTCGCCGACTACTTCGGCACGGACGGCTCCGACAGCTTCCGAGGCTTTCACTACGACCACGTCGTCACCGAGTACTGGGACGAGGAGCGGCGGGCCTGGCGGCTGGCGGACGCCCAACTCGTGGGCGGCCCCTGGACGGTGGACTTCGACCCCATGGACGTCCCCCGCGACCGCTTCCTGGTCGCGGGCCGCGCCTGGCGGGCGATCCGCGCGGGCACGGCCGACCCCAGGACCTTCGGACTGCACCCGCCCGAGGAGGGGCCGCTGTGCGGCGAGCGGTTCGTGGCCGGCAACGTACGGCTGGACCTGGCGGCGCTCAACAAGGTGGAGACGCTGCTGTGGGACATCTGGGGAGCGGACGAGGGCGACTTCGACCAGCCCCTGCCGGAAGCGGTCCACGCGCTCTACGACCGTGCCGCGCGCGTCACCGCCGACGACGAGGTGTCCTTCGACGCGGCCCGCGAGCTGTTCGCGCGGGAGGACGGCCTGCGCACCCCCGCGTCGGTCCTGTGCCTGGCCCCCTACAACGGCCCGAGCCGCGTCACACTGCGCTGACCCCGTCCTCGCGGCACGTTGCCCCGGCGGTGCGGCCACAGCACAGTGGAGCCATGAACCCTGTGGATCAGGTCCCCTTGGACCAGGCGACGGCCCGGACCTGGCTGGCCACCGCCGTCGCCGAGGCCCGTGCCGGGCTCGCCGAGGGCGGCATCCCGATCGGCGCCGCGCTCTACGGCCCGGACGGCACCCTCCTCGGCCGCGGCCACAACCGGCGCGTCCAGGACGACGACCCCTCCATGCACGCGGAGACGGCCGCCTTCCGCGCCGCGGGCCGGCAGCGCTCGTACCGGGGCACCACCATGGTGACCACCCTCTCGCCCTGCTGGTACTGCTCCGGCCTGGTCCGGCAGTTCGGTATCTCGCGTGTCGTGGTGGGCGAGGCGGCCACCTTCCACGGCGGCCACGACTGGCTCGCCGAGCACGGCGTGGAGATCGTGCTGCTCGACGACCCCGGGTGCGTCGGGATGATGCGCGACTTCATCGAGAAGAACCCGGCACTCTGGAACGAGGACATCGGTGAGTGAACCGCGCATTCCCACGATCGATCTCACGCCCTGGCTCGGCGGTGACGCGGCGGCGCGCGCGGCGATCGCCCGCACCGTCGACGAGGCCCTCCGGACCGCCGGGTTCCTGCTGGTCACCGGGCACGGCGTGGACCCGGCCCTCCGTTCCCGCATCCGGGAGTCGGCTCGGGCCTTCTTCACGCTGCCGGTGGACGTCAAGCAGCCGTACGCCGTGAAGGTCGGCGGGCGGGGCTGGCTCGGCCCGGGCGCGGAGGCGAACGCCTACTCGGAGGGGACCGAGACCCCGCCGGACCTCAAGGAGTCGCTGACCTTCGCCACCCACGAGCCCTTCTCCGACCCCGTGATCAACGCGGAGTGGTACGCGCCGAACGTCTGGCCGACGGAGGTGCCGGAGCTGGAGGGGCTCTGCGAGGAGTACCTGGGGAAGATGGCGGAACTGGAGAAGCAGCTGCTGTCGTTGCTCGGGGAGGCCCTCGGCCTGGAGCCCGACTTCTTCTCCCGGCACATGGACCACCCGACGTACGGCTTCAACATCAACTGGTACCCGGGCACGGACGTCATGGGCGACCCGGAGCCCGGCCAGTTCCGCATCGGCCCGCACACCGACTTCGGCACGGTCACCATCCTCGACCGGCAGGCCGGCAAGGGCGGACTCCAGGTCTGGACGGAGGAGGGCGGCTGGGAGGACGCACCGTTCGATCCGGACGCGTTCACCATCAACATCGGGGATCTGATGGCCCGTTGGACGGGTGACCGGTGGCGGTCCGGACGCCACCGCGTCCTCCCGCCCCCGGCCGACGAACCCGCCGAGGAGCTCATGTCGCTCGTCTACTTCGGCGAGTGCACCCCGGGGACTCTCGTGGAGTCCGTACCGGCGCCGGTGGGCCGGGTGGCGTACGAACCCGTCGACTCCCACGTCTACCTGCGGGAGAAGCTGGACTCGATCACCGTCGACCAGGACCTGTCCTAGGGCTGTGCCGGTTGGACCAGTCGGGTGGTCGAGACGACCCCGGGCAGCGCGCGCTCGCCCGTGAGCAGTGCCTCACCGCCGGCCTCGCCCTTGAGGTGCTTCTCGAAGAAGGCGGTGGCGTACGACGTCAGCGCGTCCTGCTGGGTCTTCGGGGCCAGCTCGCGATCGGGGCAGGTGCTGTCGTCCTCGCCCAGTGCGGCGGGCGGGGTCCACCGGGTGTTGAAGAAGTTGTGGTTCCCGTCGCGCAGCGAGACCGAGTACGCGGGCTGTGCGGTGCGCCCTTGGACGTCGTCGAGGTACGCCTGTCCCGCCTCCCCGACCGCGCCGTCACAGCCGGAGGTCACCACGGCGACGGGAGTCCGGGTGACGAGCGTGTCGCTGTTGTCCCCCTCCGGGTCGTCGAACTTCACCGGCGCCAGCGCCAGTACGGCCCCGACGCGGACCCCGGCCGGGACCTCTCCCCGGTGCTTGTCCGACGCCTGCCACATCACGGCCTTGCCGCCCCGGGAGTGCCCGAGCGTCCCGACGCGCCGCATGTCCACGTGCCCGCGGAGCGCGGGGAGCCGCTTGGCGAGAGCACCGCGGCCGTCGGCGAGCTGCCGCCACAGACGCAGGTGCTCGTTGATCAGCCGTGCGCGGTCCCCGTAGTCGAACGACTGCATGTTGATGCCGTCCGCGCTGAGCGACACGACGACGAAACCGCGCTCGGCGAGGCTCTCGGCCAGGTAGTCGTAGCCGCGGTGACTCGGATACGCCTCACCCTTGTCGCAGGGCCAGGCCTCGGCCTCCCGGTCGGTGCAGGCGAACCAGGACCCGTGCGAGACCACCACCAGCGGCAGCCGTCCGCTCACCAGGGCCGGACGGTGCACCACCGCGCGCACCTCGCTGACCGTACCGGTGACGGGGTCGGTGAACGCGGTGTCCCCCAGGTCGTAGGCGGCGGTCACGGTCCGCCCGCCGACGCTCGCGCTGTCCACCGCGCTCACCGCGCTGACGGCGCTCGCACCGGTCAGAGCCGTTCCCAGCAGCAGAGCGGCGACCAGGGCCGCGCGTGTCAGTCGTTGTCGCGTCATCCTCGTTCTCCTGTCCCGGCGGATCGGCTGTCCCTCCGCCGCACCCTTGAGACGCCGCAAGGGGCGCATCGGTTGGGACCGAAATCCCGCCAGGGGCTGGTCGGCGTTCCCGGCCGGAGTCCATCGGCCCTGATATCGCGTTCTGGCATTTTTGATAACGGGGCCGATCCAAGAAGCCCGCGGCCCCCCTCACCGTGTCTGACCCGCGCGGCCGAAGCGGGTCGCGAGGTCGGCGAAGGCGTCGGCCAGTTGGGGTGGGCCGATGACCTCGATGTCGGTGTCGAAGTGGCCGAGGGTGGTGGCGAGGCCCGTCCAGGACCAGGAGCCGAGGGTGAGACGGCAGTGGTGGGGGCCGAGTTCCTCGACGATTCCGTCCTGGGCGTAGGGCGCGACGTCCGCGGCCGGGAGGTGCAGGATGACCTCGCCTCGGCATGGCCACTCGGTGGTCGTGCCGTCGTTGCCGCGGAACCGGCCGGTGATGAAGGTGGAGACGTCGCCGCCGGGGAGTTCGCGTGGGGTGAAGCGGGGGCCGGTGGGGGTGCGGGGCCGGACGCGGTCGACGCGGAAGGTGCGCCAGTCCTCACGGTCGAGGTCCCAGGCAACGAGGTACCAGTGATCGCGCCAGGTGACCAGGTGGTGGGGTTGTACGCGGCGCGGGCGCGGGCTGTCGGAGCCCGGCGTGTAGTCGAAGCGGAGCTCCTCGCGGGCGTGGATCGCGCGGCTCAGCTCCAGCAGGACCTGGGGGTCGAGGCCAGGGGTGTCGCGGGCCGTGGGCGGCGGAACGGCGGTGATGCGCAGCAGGTCGATGCGGTGGCGCAGCCGAGTGGGCATGACCTGGCGGAGGGTGGCCAGGGCGCGGGCGGCGTCCTCGGCGATGGTGGTGACGCTGCTGCCGGTGGCCGCGGTCTGGAGCGCGACGGCCAGGGCGACGGCCTGGCCGTCGTCGAACAGCATGGGCGGCAGCTGGGCGCCCGCCTCCAGGCGGTAGCCGCCGGCCGGTCCCTTGACGGTCGTGATCCGGTAGCCGAGTTCGCGCAGACGGTCGATGTCACGCCGCACGGTCCGCGAGGTGATGTCGAGACGCTCGGCGAGATCCTCGCCGGACCAGTCCCGGTGTGTCTGAAGCAGCGAGAGCATCGCGAGCAGCCGGGAGGACGTCTTCTGCATGAGATCCATTGTCAGGGAAGTACAGGACACGCCCTGTCCGCTACCTCCGCCAGGGTGGGTTTCACCACCGAGGCACCGAGGCAAGGAGCAGACCGTGTCCGTCACGACCACCACCCACCTGAACTTCCGGGGCACCGCGCGCGAGGCGCTGGACTTCTACCGGTCCGTCTTCGGCGGCCGTACCGTCGCGGTCACCTACAAGGACGCCGGCGCCGTACAGAACGAGAGCGAGGCGGACTGGGTGATGTGGGGCGAGGTCGCCGGCGACAACGGCTTCCACGTCATGGCGTACGACGTGCCCTCGCAACTCCCCTGGAACCAGGGCGAGAACCCCTTCTTCGTCTCCGTACGCGGTGACGACGCCGACGAGATCAGCGCCCTGTGGGGCAGGCTCGCCGACGGCTCGACCGTCGTGCGCCCGCTGGAGCCCGCGCCGTGGGCGCCGCTGTACGGCATGCTCACCGACCCCTTCGGTGTCACCTGGGTCCTGGACGTCACCGCCCCGTACAACGGCTGAACCGGCAGCGACTCCTGGGAACGCCATGACCGTCCTCGACAGCCGCGCCCTCAACCGGACCACCCTCGCCCGCCAGCACCTGCTCACCCGCGTCAGCGGCACGTCCGTGCCCGAGGCGGTGGCCCACCTGTGCGGCATGCAGGCGCAGGAGCCCCAGGAACCGTTCATCGGGCTGTGGTCCCGCCTGGCCGGCTTCACACCCGGCCAACTGGACGAGGCTCTGACCGGCCGTACGGTGGTGCGCACCCACCTGATGCGCCGCACCGTCCACCTCGTCACCTCCGACGACGCGCTCGCCTGGCGGGCCCGGCACGACACCATGCTGCGTCAGCGCGTGCTGGGCACCTACCGGCGCGAGCTGGCCGGCATCGACTTCGACGAGGTCGCCGCCGCCGGCCGCGCGGTCATGGCCGACCGGCGGCCCCGCACGATGAGCGAGCTCGTACGAGCCGTCGAGGACCGCTGGCCCGGCCCGCCCCGCCGGGTCCTGGGCGAGCTGCTCGTCGCGGCCCTCGTCCCGATGGCCCAACTCCCGCCGCGCGGCCTCTGGCAGCAGACCGCCGGCGTACGCAACCTGCCGCTGGCCACCTGGCTGGAACGGGACATCGACCCCCTCCCCGCCGGGGACGGCGATCCCGTCGGGCAGCAACTGCTGCGCCGCTACCTCGCCGCCTACGGGCCCGCCGCAAGCGCGGACCTACGGGCCTGGTGCGGCCTCGCCGGACTTCCCGCCGCGGTCAAAGCCGCCCGCGCCCGGGAAGAACTCGTCGTCCTCCGCGACGAACGCGGCCGCGAGCTGCTCGATCTGCCCGACGCGCCCCGCCCCGACCCCGACACCCCGGCCCCCGTCCGGTTCCTGCCGGCCTTCGACAACGCCGTCCTCGGCTACCACCACCGCGGCCGCATCATCGACGCCGCCCACCTCGGCCTGTCCGTCGCAGGCCACCGTATGGTCCTGGTCGACGGACGCGTCACCGCCACCTGGACGGTGCGCGACCACCACCTCCGCATCACCCCCCTCCGCCCCCTCACCCCGGGGGAAGAGGAAGCCGTCCACGCCGAGGCCGAGGACCTGACCGCCTTCCTGGACGCAGACATCGACGAAGTGGTGATCGAGTCTCAGCGACACGCCGTGTAGACGGCGTGTCGCTGAGACTGAGCGCACACTTCAGACTGGGCACACTTCGGTCCCGTCAGTCCTGGATGCGGAGCAGCAGCTTCCCCGTGCTGGTGCGGGTGCCCATCAGGTGGTGGGCCCGCGCCGCCTCCGCCAGGGGGAACTCGGCCGTGACCGGGACGGTCACCGTACCGTCGGCGACCTTCGCGAACGCCCGCTCGGCCAGGCCCCGCAGGGTGGACGGGGCCGTCTGGGACAGGGTGAGGATGGAGAAGCCGGCCACCGAGAGTCCCGTCGGGTACAGCTCCGGCTGGCCCACGCTCCACGACTCGGCCCCGCTCGCGTTGCCGAAGGAGACCAGGCGTCCGAAGACCGAGAGGGAGGCCAGGGATGCCTTCAGGGTCTCGCCGCCCACCGGGTCCAGGGCGAGGTCGACCCCGCGTTCGCCGGTCGCCGCGCGCACCGCCTTCTCGAAGTCGCCGACGAACACCTCGTCGTAGCCGTAGCCGCGCGCGTACTCCGCCTTCGCCGCCGACGACACCACGCCGTACACCGCGCCGGCGCCCGCCGCCTTCGCCAACTGGCCCACCACCGTGCCGATTCCGCCCGCCGCGCCCTGCACGAGGACGCTCTCGCCGGGCTGCAGTCGGCCCACCGCGTGGACCAGCGCGTACGCCGTCGGGACCACCGTCGGGATCGCCGCCCCCGTGCGCAGGTCGGCGCCCTCGGGGAGCGGGAAGACCAGGCCCGCCTCGGCCACGGCGACCTCCGCGTACGCTCCGCCGCCGGTCAGGGCGGCCACCTCCTGGCCCACGGACAGCCCGGTCACGCCCGTGCCGACGGCACGGACCCGGCCGGAGACCTCCAGACCGGGGCGGAAGGGCAGCGCCGGGACCCGGTAACCCTCGGCGCGTGCCTTCAGGTCCGCGAAGTTCACCCCGGCGTAGGCCACGTCGATGCTCACCTGCCCGGGGCCGGGCTCGGGGGCGTCCACCTCCACGGCCCGCAGGACCTCGGGGTCGCCGTACTCCTGGATCTCGATCGCGCGCATGCCGGATCTCCCGCTCTCCCACTCGACTGTTCAATGAAAAGCGAACACTCGGGAGTGTATGGTTTTCGTCGAACAGTCGGCAACGGGTGGCCGGCAGGAACGAGTGGGAGGGGCATCACATGGCCGGCGTCAGCCATCGGGTCGCTCCCGAGCACATCCACCCCGACGACGTCCCGGTCCTCACCGCGCTCGCCGCGCTCGCCGACCCGGTACGGATCACCCTCGTCCGGGAGTTGGCCGGCTCACCGGAGTGGAGCCGGGCCTGCGGCAGCTTCGACGTGCCCGTCGGCAAGGCCGCCCTCAGTCACCACTTCTCCGTCCTGCGCGGCGCGGGCCTCGTCGAACAGCGCGACGAAGGGCCCCGCCGGGTCAACCGGCTGCGGCGCAAGGAGTTCGACGCCCGCTTCCCGGGGCTGCTGGACCTCGTCCTGCGCGACTGAACGCGCCCCGCCTCAGCTGTCCTTGGGCTCGTCGCCGGACTCGCGGCGCTTGAGCTCCTCCTCGCGGCGGCGCAGATCGGCCTCCCAGTCCTTCAGGAGCTGCTCGTCGTTCGCGGCCTTCTCGTCCTTCAGGGACTTGAGGAACTCGGGGTTGTCGTCGGGCGCCACCCACTGCCGGTCCCCGGCGCCACCGGCGCGCGCGTGCCGCACCTTGCCCGCCACCAGCCAGGCCACCGGACCGACCAGCACCTCGCCGAAGAGCAGGATGATCAGCACCCACACCACCTTCGGCAGCCGCTTGACCTCGTCCTCGGGGGTGTTCAGGCAGTCGATGAAGGCATAGATCCACAGCGCCAGGACCAGCAGGAGGGGCAGATACCTGAGCATGGTGGCGGGTTCCCCCAGGAGACGGTGACGGGACGCGGGGCGGCCCCCGGTGACGGGGTCAGGGTAGCGGGTGGCCGATACTGGGACACATGGCTTACGACGATCTTCGTTCCCTGCTCAGGGCACTGGAACGCGAAGGCGACCTCAAGCGCGTGAAGGCCGAGGTCGATCCGTATCTGGAGGTCGGGGAGATCGTCGACCGGGTCCAGAAGGCAGGGGGCCCCGCGCTTCTCTTCGAGAACGTGAAGGGGGCGTCGATGCCCCTCGCGATGAACGTCTTCGGCACCGACCGGCGGCTGCTGAAGGCGCTCGGGCTGAAGTCGTACGGCGAGATCAGCGAGAAGATCGGCGGACTGCTGCGGCCCGAGCTGCCGCACGGGTTCGTCGGCGTGCGCGAGGCGTTCGGGAAGCTCGGCGCGATGACGCACGTACCGCCGAAGAAGGTGAAGTCCGGGGACGCGCCGGTGCAGGAAGTCGTTCTGCACGGCGACGACGTGGACCTGGAGCAGCTGCCGGCGCTCTTCACCTGGCCGCAGGACGGCGGCTCCTTCTTCAACCTGGGCCTCACCCACACCAAGGACCCCGAGTCCGGGATCCGCAACCTCGGGCTGTACCGGCTCCAGCGCCACGACAGGCGCACCATCGGCATGCACTGGCAGATCCACAAGGACAGCCGCAACCACTACCAGGTGGCGGCCCGGCGCGGGGAGCGGCTGCCGGTCGCGATCGCCTTCGGCTGCCCGCCCGCCGTGACGTACGCCTCCACCGCGCCGCTCCCCGGTGACATCGACGAGTACCTGTTCGCCGGGTTCCTCGCGGGCAGGCGGATCGAGATGGTCGACTGCAAGACGGTGCCGCTGCAGGTGCCGGCGCAGGCGGAGGTGGTGTTGGAGGGGTGGCTGGAGCCCGGCGAGATGCTGCCGGAGGGGCCCTTCGGCGACCACACCGGCTTCTACACCCCGCAGGAACCGTTCCCCGCGCTGAAGATCGACTGCGTGACGATGCGTCGGCGCCCGCTGCTCCAGTCGATCGTCGTCGGCCGGCCGCCGACCGAGGACGGGCCGCTGGGGAAGGCGACCGAGCGGTTCTTCCTGCCGCTGCTGAAGATCATCGTCCCGGACATCGTGGACTACCACCTCCCCGAGGCGGGCGGCTTCCACAACTGCGCGATCGTGTCGATCGACAAGAAGTACCCCAAGCACGCGCAGAAGGTCATGCACGCGATCTGGGGCGCCCACATGATGTCCCTGACCAAGCTGATCGTGGTCGTCGACTCCGACTGCGATGTCCACGACCTGCACGAGGTCGCCTGGCGGGCCCTCGGCAACACGGACTACGCCCGTGACCTGAGCGTCGTGGAAGGCCCCGTCGACCATCTCGACCACGCCTCCTACCAGCAGTTCTGGGGCGGCAAGGCGGGCATCGACGCGACGAAGAAGTGGCCCGAGGAGGGCTACACGCGAGACGGCGGCTGGCCGGACATGGTCCTGTCGGACCCGGAGACGGCGGCGAGGGTCGACCGCCGCTGGAAGGAGTACGGGCTGTGAGCTCCGCTTCCGCAGCGCTCCCGCAGCCGGGGCGCACGAAGGCCTTCCTCCGGCTGGTGATGATCGAGCACTCGGTCTTCGCGCTGCCCTTCGCCTACATCGCCGCCCTCACGGCGATGTTCCAGCTCGACAGGAACATCCACTGGGGGCGGCTGCTCCTGGTGACGATCTGCATGGTCGGCCTGCGCACCTTCGCCATGGCCGTCAACCGGATCATCGACCGCGAGATCGACGCCCGGAACCCGCGCACGGCCCACCGTGAGCTGGTCACGGGCGCCGTGTCGGTGAAGCATGCCTGGACCGGTGCGCTGATCGCGGTCGCGGTCTTCCTCGGCTCCGCGGCGATGCTGAACCCGCTGTGCCTCGCCCTGGCGCCGGTCGCCGTGATCCCGATGGTGGTCTACCCCTACGGCAAACGCTTCACGAACTTCCCGCAGGCCATCCTGGGGCTCGCCCAGGCGATGGGGCCGGTCGGCGGCTGGCTGGCCGTCACCGGTGAGTGGTCCTGGGACGCGGTCGTCCTCGGCCTCGCCGTCGGCATCTGGATCGGCGGCTTCGACCTGATCTACGCCTGCCAGGACGTCGAGACCGACCGCGAGATCGGCGTCATGTCGGTTCCGGCCCGCTTCGGCATCCCGGCGGCGATCTGGGCGGCCCGGGCCTGCCACGCCGTCACGACGGCCCTGTTCGTCTGGTACGCGGTGGCCACCGGCGCGGGTGCCTTCTTCTGGCTGGGGCTGCTGATCGTCGCCGGCGCCTTCGTCTACGAGCACACGATCGTGCGCCCCCATGACCTGTCCCGTCTGAACAGGGCGTTCTTCTCCGTCAACGGCTTCATCGGCATTGCCCTGTTCGTGTGCGCGCTACTGGATCTCCTGGTCCGGGGTCTGACCGTGTGAGTACGGTCCCGACCAGGAACCCGCCCGGCGATCCCCACGCACCCCACCCGTCCTGAAGACCCTCCTGCCCACCGGTACGCTCAAGGTGTGAACGCAGGAGAAACGCAGCGCGTGCCTTGGATCGTGGGGGTGTCCGGGGCGTCCGGTACGCCGTATGCCGCCGCTGTGCTGCGGGCGCTGCTCGTCGGGGGCGAGAGCGTGGACCTGGTGGTCAGCCGGGCCTCGCGGCTCACGCTGCTCGACGAGACCGGGATCTCCTTCCGGGACGCGCACTGGCAGGACGACCTGCGGGAATGGCTCGGCCGGGGGGCCGACGGCAAGCCGGGCACCTTCGACGTCGACATCGATGCCGTGCGGTACTGGGCGGCCGGGGACCTTGCCGCGGGGCCGTCCTCGGGGTCGTATCCCGCGAAAGGGATGATCATCGTCCCGGCCTCGACCGCCTGTGTCGCGGGGGTCGCCCTCGGGCTGTCCAAGGATCTGCTCCAGCGGGCCGCCTCCGTCACGCTCAAGGAGCGCCGGACGCTCGTCGTCGCCGTACGGGAGACGCCGTTGAACGGGCAGACCCTGCGGCATCTGGTGACCCTGGACGACCTGGGCGCCGCCGTGGTCCCGGCCTCGCCCGCCTTCTACGCGGGCGCCACCCACATCCAGGACCTGGTCGACTTCGTCGCCGGACGGGTGCTCGACGCGGCGGGGGCCGCGCACGGGCTCTACCGCCGGTGGGAGGGCGAGCTGGGCGGCGGATCCGGAAGCCGGGACACGGGAACCAGGGGCACGGAAACCAGGGGCACGGGAACCGGGGACACGGGAACCAGGGACACCTGAGCGCCATCTGAGCACGTCGCAGTACCTCTCATCTTTCAGGAACTTCAGGAACTCTGATCGGAAGGCTTCGATTCGCATGGACGCGGTGGACAGGCAGCTCATCCAGGCCCTGCGGGGGAACGGCCGGGCCTCGTACGCGGAGCTGGGGCGCCTCGTCGGCCTGTCGGGACCCAGCGTCACCGACCGCATCAACCGGCTGGAGGCGGCCGGCGTCATCACCGGCTACCGCGCCACGGTGAACGCGGCCCAGCTCGGCCTCGGCGTCACCGCCCTCATCGGCATCTCCCTCTCCGACGCCGCCGACCACGAGGACGTGGCGATGCGGCTGAGGGACTTCAGTGAGATCGAGGACTGCTGGTTCATCGCCGGCGACGACTCGTTCATGCTCAAGGTGCGGGCGAACGACGTGGACGGGCTGGAGAAGATCATCCGGCGGCTGTCCGGGACCAAGGGGGTGTCCAGGACCCGTACCACCATCGTGCTCTCCACGAAGTGGGAGAACCGGGTCGGGGAGCTTCCCGAAGAGGTCTAGAGGCGTAGGCCCGTTTTAGGGCCGTTTGGGGGTACCGCCCGCCCGAAGGGTGGGGGAGTACGGTTGGTCGAGTCGTCGGAGAAAGGTGTGTGGGCATGGACGTCGGGCTCAAGCGCGAGCTGGAGGAGAAGGTCAGGGCCGGTGAGCGGCTGACCCGCGAGGACGGCATCGCGCTGTACGAGTCGGACGACCTGGCGTGGCTCGGCGGCCTCGCCCACGAGGTGCGCACCCGCAAGAACGGTGACGTCGTGCACTTCAACGTCAACCGGCACCTCAACATGACGAACGTGTGCACCGCCTCCTGCGCCTACTGCTCCTTCCAGCGCAAGCCGGGGGAGAAGGACGCGTACACGATGCGCATCGAGGAGGCGGTGAAGCTCGCCAAGGCGATGGAGAGCGAGAACCTCACGGAACTCCACATCGTCAACGGGCTCCATCCGAACCTGCCGTGGCGTTACTACCCGCGCTCGCTGCGCGAGCTGAAGGCGGCTCTCCCGAACGTCTCCCTGAAGGCATTCACGGCCACGGAGATCCACCACTTCGAGACGATCAGCGGTCTGTCGGCGTCCGAGATCCTCGACGAGCTGATCGACGCGGGCCTGGAGTCGCTGACCGGCGGCGGCGCGGAGATCTTCGACTGGGAGGTCCGCCGGCACATCGTGGACCACCGGACCCACTGGGAGGACTGGTCCCGCATCCACCGCCTGGCGCACGAGAAGGGTCTGAAGACCCCGTGCACCATGCTCTACGGCCACGTCGAGGAGCCCCGGCACCGGGTGGACCACGTCCTGCGCCTGCGCGAGCTCCAGGACGAGACGAACGGCTTCCAGGTCTTCATCCCGCTCCGCTACCAGCACGACTTCGTGGACATGAAGGACGGCAAGGTCCGCAACCGCCTCCAGGCCCGCACCCAGATGGCGACCGGCGCGGAGGCCCTCAAGACCTTCGCGGTCTCGCGGCTGCTGTTCGACAACGTCCCGCACGTCAAGGTCTTCTGGGTCATGCACGGCGTCCAGACCGCGCAACTCGCCCTCCAGCACGGCGCGGACGACATGGACGGCTCGGTCGTCGAGTACAAGATCACCCATGACGCCGACAACTACGGCACCCCCAACAAGCTGACCCGCGAGGACCTCCTCGACCTCATCCGCGACGCGGGCTTCCGCCCCGTGGAACGCAACACCCGCTACGAGATCATCCGCGAGTACGACGCCCCGGACCCCTTGCGCCGCGAGTCCCCGCAGCCGATGCGGGTCTGAGCCGCCTTGCCCACCCGCCCACCCGACTCGGTCGGCTGAAAAGGGGCTGAGCCGGTCCCACTCAAGGGGCGCGGGGAACTGCGCGACCAGCCACGACGCACCCGCAGCCGACGACGGGTCTGAAACCCGTTGAGGCCGGGGTCGGGTAATGGCTACCCTTCCCTCATGGCCCTTACCTTCACGCTGGACCCGGCCGTAACCCCCGCCCTCCTGGAGGGCGTCCTCGATCTCTGGACGGATGTCTCCAACGCGGGCGGGGCCGTCGGGTTCGTGGCGCCGGTGGAGCGGGAGGAGGTGCGGCCGGATCTGGTGAAGCACCTGGCGGCGATGGCCGAGGGACGGCACCGGCTGCTCGTCGGGCACGACGAGGCGGGGCAGATCGCCGCCACGGCCTTCTTCTCCTTCAACACACACCGGCTGCAGACCCACTGGGTCTGGCTGTACACGGTGATGGTGCACCCGCGTCACCAGGGCAAGGGCTACGGCCGTGACCTGATGGCGGCGGCCGCCGACGCGGCCCGCGGGTTCGACGGCATCGACGCGATCCGCCTCGGCTGCCGGGGCGGACTCGGCCTGGAGCGGTTCTACGGCTCCTGCGGCTTCAAGGAGGTCGGCCGGGTCCCCGGCGCCATCCGGGTCGCCCCGGGCGACGACCGCGACGACATCACCATGCTGCTGTCGCTCACCTGACCGCCGCAGCCGCCGCACCCGCAGCACCCGCCTGCAAGATCGGGAGCCCGGCGTGCTTCACTGGACGACGGCCCTTTTTGGAGAAGGAAGAGTGGATTGAGATGCTCCGCTACACGCTGATGCGCCTCGGCGTCTTCGCCGGCTGCCTCGTGGCCGTCTGGGGCCTGGTCTACTTCGGCGTCCTGCCGCGCGGCCTCGGCGACTCCAACGGCATGTGGGTCGTCCTGCTCGCGCTGGTCGTCTCCGCGCCCATCAGCTTCGTCGTCCTGCGCAAGGAGCGCGACCGCGCCTCGGTGAGCGTCGTGCAGCGGGTGGACCGGATGAAGGCCAACCTGGAGGCCAACCGCTCCCAGGAGGACGAGGCGGTCGACGCGGCCGAGGCCCAGACTCACACCTCCTGACGGAGTTCAGTCCCGCCCGGTCCAACTAGGCTGGCCCCATGGGTGCCGTGAAGACCAAGCGGATGCCGCGAGCGGTCCGTGAGCAGCAGATGCTGGACGCCGCAGTGGAGATCTTCGGGCAGCGGGGGTACATGGCCGCGTCCATGGACGAGATCGCCGAACTGGCGGGCGTGTCCAAGCCGTTGGTGTATCTGTACCTGAACTCCAAGGACGACCTCTTCACCGCCTGCATCCGCCGCGAGGCGAGGGCGCTGGTGGACGCGGTGCGCTCCGGTGTCCGTACCGACCTGCCGGCCGACCGCCAGCTCTGGGACGGCCTGCTCGCGTTCTTCGCGCACACCGCCGCCCATCCGCACGCCTGGTCCGTCGTGCATCTCCAGGCCCGCACCCACGGCGAGACCTTCGCCGCCGAGGCCGCCGCGATGCGCGAGGAGATCGTCGCGTTCGTCACCCACCTGATAGCCGTCGGCGCCAGGGAGGCCCACCGTGATCCCGACCTCCCGGAGGGGGAGGTCGCCGGTCTCGCCGAGGCCCTCGTCGGCGCCGCCGAGTCCCTCGCCGTCTGGGCCAACGCCACCGAAGGCGTCACGGCCCGGCAGGCGGCGGCCACCCTGATGAACTTCGCCTGGGCGGGCCTGGGCGACCTGATGCAGGGCCGCTCCTGGACCCCGCCGGCAGCCGCCGACGTATGACACCCGCCACCCGAGCCGGTCGCTGATCCACCCGCCCGCTCAGAACGTGAGCCGGACCACCCGCCCGCTCAGAACGTGAGCCGGACCACCCGTCCGCTCAGAACGTGAGCCGGTCCACCCGTCCGCTCAGAACGTGAGCCGGTCCACCCGTCCGCTCACATGGAGCCGCGACGCCGCCTCTCCCGTCCCGCGCAGCTCGAACCGTACGCCGTCCGAGGCGAACGCCACCGTGCCCGGCAGCAGCACCGGCGCCCGGAACTCCGCCCGGGTCCGTACGGCCGGCGGGGTGCCGTGGGCGGCGAGGCAGCGGGCGACCGTCCACATGCCGTGGGCGATGGCGCGGGGGAAGCCGAAGAGGCGGGCGGTGAGCGGGTGGAGGTGGATGGGGTTGCGGTCGCCGGAGGCGGCCCCGTAACGCCGGCCGACATCGGCGCCGAGCCGCCACTCGTCGAGGAGGGGGAGGGGAGCGGCCCCGGGCTCCGAGGGAGTCGGTCCGGGCGCCGGTTCCCGCTGGGTGCGGTGCCGCGCCAGATAGGTGCTCGTCGACTCCCATACGACGGTGTCGGCCTCCCTCAGCCGCGTCACCACGAACGCCTCCGTCCCGCGCCGATGCGGCGCCAACCGGTCGACGTACACGTCGAGTTCGTACGTCCCGGCGGCGGCGAGCGGCCGGTAGCGGGTGATGTCGATCGAGGTGTGGACGAGGCCGAGCAGCGGGAGCGGGAAGTCCCGGCCGCTCATGATGCTCATGGCCAGCGGGAAGCCCAGCACATGCGGATACGTCGGCGGCAGGGCGTCCTCGCCGGTGGGGAAGCCGCACACCCGCTCGTAGGCCGCGAGCCGGGCCAGGTCGACCCGCAGTCCGGGCAGGACGAGCCGTTCGCCGGTGAAACCGACCCCGGGGTGCGGCCGTTTGAACGGCGAGCGCAGGGCCCCGAGGGCGAGCAGCGGGCCGAGGGCGGGGGAGGAGGAGAGGGTGGTCGCCGCCGTCATCACGCCCCCAGCAGACTCTGGCCGCACACCCGTACGACCTGTCCGTTGACCGCGCCGGACGCCGGATGCGCGAGCCAGGCCGTGGTCTCGGCGACGTCGACGGGCAGCCCGCCCTGCGCGAGGGAGTTCATCCGGCGGCCCGCCTCCCGGATGAACAGCGGCACGGCGGCCGTCATCTTCGTCTCGATGAAGCCGGGCGCGACCGCGTTCACCGTCACCCCGTGCTCGGCGAGCGCGCGCGGCGCGAGGGCGCGGACCAGCCCGGCCACGCCCGCCTTGCTCGCGCCGTAGTTCGTCTGCCCCGCGTTGCCCGCGAGCCCGGCGATGGAGGCGGTCGCCACGATCCGCCCGCCCGGCCTGAGGGTGCCCTTGGCGAGCAGCGCGTCGGTGGTGCGCAGCACGCTCCCGAGGTTGACGTCGAGGACCGAACTCCAGCGATCGGCGGGCATGTTGACCAGCCGCCGGTCCCGGGTGATCCCCGCGTTGTGGATCAACACGTCCAGTCCGTCGGGGAGTTCGGCGGCGATCCGCTCGCCCGCGTCGGCGGCCGTGATGTCGAGCGCCAGGGCGCGCCCGCCCAGCCGTTCCGCGACCCGCCGCGCGTCCGACTCGGCCTGCGGTACGTCGAGTACGACGACCTCGGCGCCGTCCCTGGCCAGGGTCTCGGCGACGGCCTCGCCGATGCCGCGCGCGGCGCCCGTGACGAGGGCGGTGCGGCCGGCGAGGGGACGGTCCTCGTCGCCGGGTGCGACGAAGGCTCCCGCGCCCACCCCGATCACCTGGCCGCTGACGTAGGCCGACTTGGGGGAGAGGAGGAAGCGCAGGGTCGACTCGGCGGCGGCGGCGTCGGTGAGCCGTACGAGATTCACGGTCCGGCCGCGGCCGATCTCCTTGCCGAGCGAGCGGGTGAAGCCCTCCAGGGCCTGCTGCACGGCCGCCCGGTGGTGGTCGTCGTCGGGGCCGGCGTCGGCGTCGGCGTCGAGGGGGGCGCCGAGGACCACGATCCGGCCGCTCGCCGTGACTGACCGTACGACCGGGTGCAGGGCCGCGTGCACCTCGGCGAGGGTGTCGACGTCACGGACGCCGGTCGCGTCGAGGACGACGGCGGCGGGGTCGGTGGCGCCGAGGGGGAGGCCGGTGCGGGCGAGGACCGGAGTGAGGTCGAGGGCGGATGTACCGGCCGTAAGGTGAAGCAAGTTGCCTGTGAGGGACGGGTGTTCGGGGGACCAGCGCCTGAGCGCCGCCGGCTGCGGAAGGCCGAGCCGTCGGGTGAGGAAACGGCCGGGTGCGGTGGCGGTGAAACTCAGATAGCGGTCGGCCATGTTCGTCTCGTCTCCCACGGGCTCGGCATGACTGAAAAAGTTGCTTACTCCGGAGTAAGGTTACCCGGGGTAAGTCTAGGTCAAGGGTGAGGAGCAGGTCGAGATGAGTACCTCGGAGCCATCGCGGGCGAGTACGTCGGAACCGTCGAAGGTGACCTATCTGAGAGGCGCGCGGAAGCCCGCCTTCGAGCCCCCGCGCGCCCGCCGCGTCGCGGTCCTCGGCGGCAGCCGGACCCCCTTCGCCAGCTCCGACGGCCCCTACGCCACCGCCTCCAACCAGGACATGCTGACGGCGGCGGTCAACGGCCTGGCCACCCGCTACGGACTCGACGTGCCCGGCGTCGTGGGCGAGGTCGTCGCCGGCGCCGTCCTCAAGCACAGCCGGGACTTCAACCTCACCCGCGAGACCGTCCTCGGCTCCAAGCTGGACCCGCGCACCCCCGCCTACGACATCCAGCAGGCCTGCGGCACCGGACTGCAGGCCGTCATCGCCGCCGCCAACAAGATCGCCCTCGGCCAGACCGAGTCGGCGATCGCGGGCGGCGCCGACACCGCGAGCGACGCCCCGCTCGGCGTCAACGACTCGCTGCGCCGCATCCTGCTCCAGGCCCGCCGCGCCAGGTCGACGGTCGGCCGCCTCAAGGCGCTCGCGCAGATCCGCCCCGCCCACCTGGTCCCCGACATCCCGCGCAACGCCGAGCCGCGTACCGGCCTTTCCATGGGCGAGCACGCGGCGGTCACCGCCCGCGTCTGGGGCATCGAGCGCGAGGCCCAGGACGAACTGGCGGCGACCAGCCACCAGCGGCTGGCGGCCGCGTACGAACGCGGTTTCTTCTCCGACCTGGTCGTCCCCTTCCATGACCTGACCCGCGACCAGAACCTGCGCCCGGACTCCACGGTGGAGAAACTCGCCACGCTGAAGCCGGTGTTCGGCACCGACGGCCCCAACCCCACCATGACGGCGGGCAATTCGACCCCGCTCACCGACGGCGCGGCGGTCGTCCTGCTCGCCTCCGAGGAGTGGGCGGAGACCCGGGGCCTGGAACCGCTCGCGTATCTGACCGTGTACGAGACGGCGGCCGTCGACTTCGTCCACGGCGATGTCGGCAAGGGAGAGGACGGGCTGCTCATGGCCCCCGCCTACGCCGTCCCGCGCATGCTGGAGCGGGCCGGTCTCGGCATCGAGGACTTCGACCTGGTGGAGGTCCACGAGGCCTTCGCCTCCCAGGTGTTGGCCACCCTCGCGGCCTGGGAGAAGCAGGGACTGGCCCCGGTCGACCGGGACAAACTCAACGTCACCGGCTCCTCGCTCGCCACCGGCCACCCCTTCGCGGCCACCGGCGCCCGGATCGTCGCGACCCTGGCCAAACTGCTCGCGGAACGGGGCGTTCCGGGACGGGGCCTGATATCGATCTGCGCAGCGGGAGGGCAGGGGGTGACGGCGGTGCTGGAACGCCCCTGACCAGCGGTCAGGGCTTCAGATCAATCCCAGATCAATCCCAGATCAATCCCAGATCAATCCCGGATCAGTCCCGGATCAATCCCGGATCAGTCCCGGATCATCCCCGAACACGCACAAGCCCCCCACGCCAGCGCCGTACGATCCCCTACCTAACCGTCGGTAACCCCTTCCTTCGGGGCCATCCCGGTTGAACGCCTCCATACCCGAGGCACGTACGTCTTTGCAGCAAGCAGTTCTTTATCGCTGCACGCCAAGGGAGCCGCCCGTGTCCACGCCCTACGCCACCTCGACCGACTTCGCCGACGCTCCCCCCGCCCTCGTGGAACCGGAGACGCGTCGGCTGGACGGTGTCGTACGGGAGGCCGCCGTACCGGCGTTCGCCCAGCCGGTCACCCACGGCTCGCTCGCCGACCTCCCCTACGACAACGCCTCCGCCGCCCCACAGGCGGTGGTCCTCAGCCGCAAGGAGCGGGAGCAGGAGCAGAACGGCCCCGGCACCGGCACCGTCACCGGCACCGGCCCCGGCACCTGGACCGACATCACGGCGGAACGCTTCGCCGCCCAGGTGCACGCGGTGGCCAAGGGGCTGATCGCGGAGGGGCTGATGCCGGGCGACCGGATCGCCATCATGGCCCGTACGACGTACGAGTGGACGCTGCTCGACTTCGCCGCCTGGGCCGCCGGCCTGGTCACCGTCCCCATCTACCCCACCTCCTCCGTCTTCCAGACCCGCTGGATCCTCCAGGACTCCGGCGCGGTCGCCCTTGTCACCGAGACCCTCTCCCAGGCCGCCGCCCTCGGCCCCGAGCGCGACCGACTGCCCGACCTCCAGCACATGTGGGTGATGGAGAAGGGCCATGTGGACCGGCTGGGCGAGGCCGGCGTCCATGTCCCCGACGGCGAAGTGGCGGTCCGGCGTGGGGTGTTGGGCCCCGACACCCTCGCCACCCTCATCTACACCTCCGGCACCACCGGCCGCCCCAAGGGCTGCGCGCTCACCCACGGCAATTTCTTCGCCGAGGTCGACAACGCGATCGAACTCCTCTACCCGGTCTTCAAGTCGAAGGGCGACTCCCGGGGCGAGGACCTCTCCGTCCTCCTCTTCCTCCCCATGTCCCATGTCTTCGGCCGGATGGTGGCGATCGCCTGCATCCGCGCCCGGGTCCGACTCGGCCACGCGCCGAGCCTGAAGGCCGACGAACTCCTCCCGGATCTGGCCGCGTTCAGACCCACCTGTCTCCTCTCCATTCCCTACATGCTGGAGAAGGTCTTCAACACGGCCCGCGCGAAGGCCGAGGCGGGCGGCCGTCTGACCACCTTCGACCGGGCCGTGTCCGTCGCGCGCCGCTACGGCGAGGCCGTCGAGGCCCACAAGACCGGCACGGGCTCCGGTCCCGGCGCCACCCTGCGCGCGGCCCGCACCTTCTACGACCCGCTCGTCTACCGCCGTATCCGCAACGCCATGGGCGGCCGCGTCCGCCACGCCATCTGCGGCGGCTCCCCGCTGGGCCGCCGCCTCTCCTCCTTCTACCTCGGCGCGGGCATCGAGATCTACGAGGGCTACGGCCTGACGGAGACGACGGGAGCGTCCACGGTGACACCCCCGTTGAAACCCCGCCTGGGCACGGTCGGCTGGCCGCTCCCCGGCACGAAGATCCGCATAGCCGCCGACGGAGAGATCCTCATCGCCGGCGACCACGTCCTGCGCGGCTACTGGGACCCGTCGGCGGGCGGAGTCGTCCCCGCCGCCCCCGACGGCTGGCTGCCGACCGGCGACATAGGCGAACTCGACGACGAGGGCTACCTCACGATCACCGGCCGCAAGAAGGAAATGATCATCACGGCGGGCGGCAAGAGCGTGGCCCCCGCTCCCCTGGAGAACTGGCTCCGCTCCCACCCCCTCATCTCCCAGGCCATGGTCCTCGGCGACGCCCGCCCCTACGTCTCCGCCCTCCTCACCCTCGACCCCGACGGCCTCACCCACTGGCGCAACATGAACGGCAAACACCCCGTCCCCGCCGAACTCCTCCTCGACGACGAGGAGTTGAACGCCGTACTCCAGCGCGCGATCGACGAGGCCAACAAGCTGGTCTCCCGCCCGGAGTCCATCCGCCGCTTCGCCATCCTGCCGGTCGACTTCACGGAGACAGCAGGCCACCTCACCCCGTCGATGAAACTCCGCCGCGAAACGATCCTGCGTGACTTCTCGGATCAGGTGGAGGGGCTGTACGCGCAGTAACTCCACTACGTGCCCGGGGCCACTTTCCGCCGCTGGGGCATCCGCGTCGACGGCACCGGCCTGCGCGCACGCGGCCTGGGCGACACGCGGGCTGTGGCGACCTGAGCTGGAGGACCACTTCGAGGACCCGGAGGGGGAGTCGGCGGAACTCATCTGGGGCCAGCACGCCGGCCTGGCCGTCGAGGAGTTCGCGTACACCGACTTCCTCGACGCGGCCGAGCTGGTCCCCCTCCTCGGCTGTACCTGCGGGATCTGGGTCCCCTCGCCCACCCCAGGCGGCGAAGGCGTCGGGTTCGTGGACGTTGCCGGGGTGCGGGAAGGACACCTTGAGGACGACGGCGGCGTCGGAGCCGTCTCTCAGGAGGGGCACGACGACTCCGACGCCCCGTGAAGGGCGTCCCCGTCGGGCGTGCAACCCCACTGCTCAGGTCGAGGAGGCATCCGAGGGGGAATGCCCACGCGCTGTGCGGCCGTGCTGGATGACTCGCGCGTACAGGGCTGGCACCCAGAAGTTGTGAACCAGCGCCATTACCACCAGGGCGCCGACGAAGAGTCCGATCCCGATCTGGCCCTTGGACAGGGAACTGCCGACGACGAGAACGCCGAGGACGACGACGATCCAGCCGAGTCGCACGACACCGCCAGTGCCGTCGGTGTCGCCGTGCAGCAGCAGTTGTCCGCACCGGAGGAACTGGATGCCGAGCAGCGCCGGTATCCCGGCGAAGAAGCATCCCAGCACCATCCTGGTGGCGATGGCCCCGCCGCTGGCGTCGTCGTCGGCGCCTTGGTAGAAGGCGAAGAGGACCACGAAGGCCGCGACGAACCACAGCGCGCTGGAGACGATGACGGACACACCGACGTTGCGGAAGGCGCGCCGCAGCGCTGGGTCCGCCATGGCGGGTGAAGGGCTGTAGCCGACCGTCCAGTTGGCGCGGAGGTGACGAATGAGCACGCCGGCCGGGACACCGGCGAACAGGAGCCCGGCGATGAGCAGCGCAAGGCCTCCCCCGAGGTTGCCGTCCACGACCATGCCCAGCCCGATCGCGAGCGCGAGCACACCGAAGGCGATAACGAGACGCAGTAGCCGGCCCACAGTCTTCCCCTGTTCACTTGGATCACAATCGACGGACCAGGCACTGACAGTAGGGGCGACGGGGCACGTGATGCGTCCTGCGGCGAGTTGAACTCCGGCTCCACCGTGCGCGGTAGCAGCGCGGCCGCTACAACATGCGCGGTAGGGGCTCTGCGACTTTCGCGGTACCACCCCACGAGGCTACGGCCGGCGCCCCTTCGCCCCACCGGCCGCAAGCCGCTGAGCCCACCCCGGCGTGCCGGCGAGGCGCGAGTGCGCTCCTCGGTACCGGCTCACTTCCTGACGAGCGTCAGGGCCGGCGTACCGCCCTGGCGGCGGCTGCGCCTTCGGCTAAGGGCGCTCGCCCGGCCTGTCCACGACTCCCCAGGCGTCGCGGACGGTGACCAGGGCGAGGGACTCGGGTGCCATGGACGGCCCGTTCTTGCCGCCCGACGGAGAACGGGTTCACGCGTGACCCGGGGTGAGCACCTCCGCGAACCGGTCCGCGAACCACATGATCCGGTCCAGCTCCGCACCTCGCCTCGCCAGCCGGAACCCGTGCCGCCGCCCCCAGAAGCACGCCTGCACGATCTGGAACTGCGCCCACCGCCCGACCCGCTCCCGGTCGAGCCCGGCGGCGTCGGCGAAGAGGTCCAGGATCCGGTGCGCTGCCTCGCGTACGTCGTGCGGGTCGTCGAGGGCGAGCAGCCGGAGCGAAAGGGCCTTCAGCAACGTGCCCGCGTCGTACGCCGGATCCCCCACCCACCCCTTGGGATCGACGGCCAGCCACGGCTCCCGGTCGGCGCGCAGGATGTTACGGGCGTGAAGGTCGCCGTGGACGAGCAGCCCGGGCTGATCCGCACCGAGCTCCCGCACGGTGGCGAGGGCGGCGTCGAGGGTTGCGGCGGGGAGACTGTGCCTCAACTCGCCAGCATCGACCAGGAGTTGCTGCTCCCACTCTCCAGCCATGTCCCTCAGCCGGGGCAACCCGCCCGGCGCGGCCACGGCGAGCCGCCGGCTGACCCTCCCGGCGACGACCGCGACCTCGTCGATGTCCTCGACCTCGGCGAGCGAGCTGCTCCGTACCCGCTCCAACAGCATGGCGAACCGTCCGTCGTCCCGCGCGAGCAGCCGTACGGCACCGCGCCCGCCCCAGGCGGCGAAGGCATCGGGCTCATGAACGTTCCCGGGGTGTGGAAAGGACACCTTGAGCACGGCGGCCCCGTGCCCGGGAGCCACGACGGGGACGACGATCCCGACACCGCCGTGCGTGACATCACCGTCGACCGCACACCCCCACGCCTCCACCAACTCCCGGACGAGCGAAGCCAACCCGGCGACCCACCGCGCCCCGGCATCCCCCTCCCGCTCGACGGTCTGACGGACGAACGCCTCCGGCACCTCGATCATGCGCCCATTCTCGCGACGCCGGGACACCAGACGCACAGCTCGGCCGCGCCGTGGGGGTGGATCTGGCTGTCCTGGGACCGGTCGGGCACCGGCCCACACTCGCCGGCCGCCGCGGCACTGTGCCTGTGCCCGTGCCTGGCGGGAGCGGCCCTACCGCGGGTGGTTCGTCAGGGAACGGTGAGGGTCTGGGGATCACCGTTGTAGGTCTTGGGGTCGGCCGGGACGATACCGGCTCCCACCGGCGCTGCGACGCCGCCCACGTACATCGCCCGGTAATCGGCGTAGGGGTGTTCTGCCTCGAAGTCCGTGGCGGGCGCGGTGAGCTGAAAAGGCTTTCCTCCGTCGTTCACTTCCTGCTTCACCGGCTTCTTGCCGGGTACGACTGCAGTGAAGCGGAACGTGAAACCGCAGGAACGCGCGTTGGCATTGACGAATGCGACGATCGTCTCGCTCTCCCCACGTTTCAGGGTGATGCTCTTTCGCGCGAAGTAGGGATCCCCGTTCTCGTCCGTGGGCTCAGGATCCCGATCGTCCAGGTGGAAGAACAGGGTCCGCGTCTTGGACTCGCCGCCGTTGGTGCCCCCGTTGAGGAACAGTGTTCCGGTGAGCGGTGGCGTGCACTCCTGTTTCTGGATGTCCATGTTGGTGATGCGGAGCTGCTCCTTCGAGCGTCCACTGATGGTGAGCGACACGGTTCTGAACCGGGATGGGACCCCACCGTTCTGGGAAAACCAGTCCTCGAACGTCCGGCCCCCTCCGTAGTCCTCGTTCTTCAGTTTCTCCACGTCGGCATCCGACAGCTTCATGCCCGAGGGGAAGACGTAGTCACCCGTGCTCAACCCCAGATAGGACACGTCGTCCACGGAGAGCGGAAGCCCCGGGTCGTCGTCCCACAAGGCGTACGTCGCGGCTGCCGTCAGCACCATGGCTGTGGTGACGGCGCCGATGACGTACAGCGGGCGCCTCCGTCGTGCTGGCGGAGGATCTTTGGGCGGGGCCTCGGCCGTGCGTCGGTACTGGGGACGCGGCACGCCGCCGCATGCGGTGTAGCAGTCCGCCCACGCGAAGAGCAGCTCGGGCGTCCCGTCCTTCGGCAGATCGTGGTGTCTGACGTACGCCAGGACCAGCAGCTCCACGTACTTCCAGGCGGGCAGCTTGGTTGCATCGGTGCCGTCGACGGCGACCAGTTTCTTCCAAGCGGACGTAGAGGGGCCGGCCTCGAAGCCCGAGGGGTGAGTCTTGCCGACCTTCTCCTTTACGAGATCGACCCCGATACTGGTCAGGCGTTCAAAGGAGGGGCCGTCCTCTCGCAAACCCCTCAGCGCCTTGCGGAACGCCAGCGGCGTCCGTTCTTCGGCCGCGGCAGCCAACAGTTCCTGCCACGTTCTCGCCCGCTCGGTCATGCCGCCCCCTGGCTCCCGCTGATGGTGCAGCAGTATCCCGAAACCGCCGGGCCGCCGGAGCAGAACTCATGGGCTCTGGTGCACCTTTGGTCACTCTTGAGCCTGCTACCTGCGAATACGCGAGTGTCCAGAACAACACCGATCGTGTTCTGGAGGTGTCCAAACGTCCTGCCGCACGGTGTGGGGCACACCGCAAGCCGCACGACGAACACGAAGGATGGACACCATGCCTACGCCGACCCCCGCCGTCCGGGTCATGGCCCTCACCATCGCGGGGCTGAGCGCCCTCGTCGCCGCTCTGATCGTGTTCATCGTCCTGCCGCACCTCGGCGCGACCATCCTGGTCTCGACGTTGAGTGCGGGCGGGGCCTTCGTGGCCGTCAGCACCGGCACGCTGAACGTGCTGAGGGAGTTCGGCCTCTTCTGATTCTGTCTCAGGGCCCGCGTTCAGCGGGCCACGAGACGGTCCCGTTGATACACCCAGGTCTCCATGGCCTGGCCCGAAGGGCAGCAATTGGGGTCGCCCTCACGATAGAAACTGTCGGTCGCGGTTATCCTTCCGGCCTTCATCCTGGTGACCTTCAGGAAATTGGGCGGTTCGCCGAGCCGTGGTTGTCGGCTTGTCAGAGTCCCGATGACAGAGAGCCGTTGGGAGTCACCGTCAAAGACCAGGATCCCCATGGCCCTCTGCCCCGCAGCGGTGGAGTTGTGATTGGCGCAGAGCACGGGCAACGCGGCTTCGTCACGGTCGTCACCCGTGATGTCGCCGTAGAAGATGTCCTTCGTCATGGCTGCCACGTCCTGTGGCATGTCCGGCTCCGGGCCGTCGAAATCCGACGGGACACTGGTCGCCAGTCCGTTGCGCAAGGAGATCGCCTTCGGGGACTTGCACAGAGATCCGGGGATCTCGATGTTCCGCCAGTCCACGGCCCGCAGATCGAGCGGATCCTCCACCGCCTCACGGAGGGACAGGAACCGCAGGGCCGAGAGGCCCGCCACAGCCACGAGCGCGCACGCCACGAGCGTCCACGCCCCTGCCCGCCGTCTGGAACAGTTCACGATTCGACCTTTCGCTGTGCACAGGCATCTACTTCATGGCGTACGGGAGGCGAAGGCGTGACGGGGATCAGGCGGCCAGCGACGATGGTGCGATGGTCCGTGCTCGGTCGTACAGGTCGCGGGCCGTCGCGTTCTTCAGGTGAGGGCGCAAGAGGCCGAACATCGTCTTCACGCGGTCGTCGGCGCGGCCGGACTGCACCTTGGGGTAGTCGTCGAGGGCCTGGTGCCAGGTGGCGCAGGCAGCTTCCAGGTGGCCGAGTTCCAGCTGCCGCTCTGCCAGCAGGCCACGACGGTGTACTCGTGTGCGCCGGTACACGCTGGGGCGGAGCCGGTCGGCTTGGTGCATGGCTTCGACGGCTCCGGCCTTGTCACCGAGTTCGTAACGGACCTGGCTGACGTGGTAGTTGAGCGAGGAGGGGTCGTACGAGCCGAACGCTTTGCCGCGTGACTCGGCGCGGTCCATGGCCGCCTCTGCTGCCCGGATGTAGCGCAGCGCGCCCGTACGGTCGCCGGTCTGGGCGGCGGCGTGCGCCTGCTGGCCGACGAGGAAGGCCAGCATCCGGGGGCCGGCTTTCGGGGAGGCGGCGGCAGCGGCGTCGGCCAGCTCCATGGCCTTGGCCCCGTGGCGGAGGTCGACTGCCTGGACGCTCATGCCTCGCAGGGTGGTGCAGTACGTCAGGTGGTCCTCGGCCGCGCCCGCCAGTTCCAGGGCCTTGACGTAGTAGCGCTGTGCGAGTCCGTGCAGCCCTTCGTCCACGGCCATGTAGCCGGTGAGGTAGAGCAGGTCCGAGGCGGCGGACAGCATCGCTTTGCGTACGTTCTCGGGTGCGTCGGCGCGCAGGTAGGAGGCCACGGTGTTGACCATGAAGGAGGCCGCCATGGGGCGTGCGTGACGGCCGCCGAACTCGTCGTCCAGCTCCGAGACACGCTCGGTCATGGCGATGACCATGTCCACTTCGTTCATGCCGATGCGAGTCGTGCGGCCGGACTGGACGGCATCGGCACGCCCGACCGCATCAGGCCAGCCGGGAATGGTGACGGCCACGGAGAACAGGCCGGCACCCAGGACGCTGCGGCGGGACGGGTCCATATCCAGCCTCCCCAGGTCGATCACCCCTTCCACGGTATCCGCAGCCGCGGAGGAGCGATCGTGTGGAACGGGCAGTCCGGCCTCGGCATGGGTGACGGGGCGGCCGAGGCGGCGGGAGAGGGCTTCGAGGATGCATCCGCGCACCGCGCCGCGGGGGACGGTGCCGCCGAGCCAGTGGCTCACAGCTGACTCGTCGTAGCGCAGAGGGATTCCGGTCTCGGTGCCGACGCGGTTCAACGCCCTCGCGAACTGGCGGTGAGTCCACCGGCTTTCGGCGAGCAGGCGCCCGAGCGCCACGTTCGGTTCACGCTTGGCCATGCCCTCAACTCCCCATGCCCTTGCGAACTTTCAAGGCTTTCAAGTCCTGGTGCTGCGGCAACGGTACCGCTGAGCGTGATCGTGCGGTTGCGTAGAGGCAGCAAGGGAACGGGGAGACCTCGCCGCAGCCGCCGTCGGAAAGGCTGAGGGATGAGAAGCGAAGCACGGGCCCGTCTGGCCCGGATGACCGAGGAGCGGGGCATGGGCGGGGTGTTGAGGATCGACACCTACGAGAGCGTGGACCTGCCGCCGGGTTCGAACCGGTCATCGCCGTGTCGCTGCCCGCAGCGCCGCACTGCCACGCCTGAGGACGGGGCGGCGAGGCTGAGTGCCGCAGTACGCGAGGTCGACGAGCGCAGCCGTGGAGAGCGGCTGTGAACCGGTTGGCCCCAGCCGTCGGCCGTTACCCCGGACCGCTCCTGATCATCACCATCTCGGAATCGGTCGGCATCGTCCTCAGCGTGGCCGCCGTATCCCCACCCACCTGACTCCTCCCTGTCACGCATCCAGGCTCCCCACCTGTGACGAGGGAGGGCCCGCCGCCGGAAGCGGTGGGCACCCCGCCCGGCTGCCTTCTTCGCAAGGGTCCGGCAGCCGGACGGGTCCAACTCCGCAGCATCCGCCGCGGAGTCCACTGAAAACCGTAAGGGAGAAAACGATGAACGTGGACGAGCTGTTCACCGGCGACCTGATCACCGGCGTCCCGGCCGTCGAGGCCGCGCTGCTCGACAAGATGCCGGGCGGCGGCGACAACAACGGCGACCACTGCAGCAAGTGACCCAGGGCTGACGCCAGGCGGGGCGGGGCCGTACGCGGCCCCGCCCCGCCGCACGACAACAGAAAGGGACCACATGCTGTCGATGCGTCTGCGCCTGTCCGACCTCCAGGAGCCCAAGTGGAGGCCGCAGGGCGGCCGTTGGATCAACGGTGAGAGCTGGATCGAGCCCGCGAACGTGTCCGCGTTGGTCATGGAGGTCAACGACGACCAGGCGCCGCGCGTACGGGTCCGCGTGAAAGAGTGCAAGCGGGACGAAGCCGACTTCGTCGCACTCACCATGGAGCCCGGACAAGCCCGCCTGGCGGCGGGTGTCTTCGGCACAGCCCCGCTCTATCTGACAGAGAAGTCCGGCGAACTGCACGCCACTTGGGACCTGACACTGTTGCGACCGCATATGCGGGCCGAACGCCTCGTGCCGCGCGTTGTCGCCCGCACGCTGACGAGGCAGCACCGCTACACGTCCGAGACGCTCTTCGAAGGCGTCTACCGCCTCACCGAACGGGCAGCGGCCACGTTCACTCTTGCGGGACTCAGCATCCACTACCCCGACCCCGCCGAACACGTACTTGAGCCGCGTACGCCGCGTCCCGGCGTTGATCCACTCGCCGCTCTGGACGAGTTACTGACCGACGTGATCCGCGAGGCCCCGACGGCAACCGGATGCGTGGGCGTCGAACTGTCCGGCGGCGCGGACTCCGGGAACGTCGCCCTGGCCGTGAAAGCATCCCGCTTCCCCGAGGTGTACAGCTTCGGCCTGCTGGTGGGAGGAAGTACAGGCCAGCAGCAGCGCGAGCGGCGCCGGACCCTTGTGGAGCACTGCGGCTTCCGGGACACGGCCACCCCCGCCATGCAGCACCCACCCTTCTGCCCCGGAGGCGTGCGCGCCCTGCGCAAGCCGCATGATCCGGCGGGAGCCTTCTATCAGGAGGCGTTCGACGTCGTACGCGGGCAGGCAGCCGCCCGGCGGTGCGAGGTCATGTTCACGGGCAGCGGCGGGGACGAAGTCAACGCCGCACGCCGACCCGAGGGCCGCCCGGGTAATCGAGCGCCGAGCCACTGAAAGCCCCCCGGACCGCCCACCCGCCCGGGTCGGGGCTCGGGCTCGGGCAGGCCGCCGGCCCAAGGTCGCGCCAACACCCGCGCGTATCTTGGACGCGGCAGGTGGACAGGAGATGAAGGGCGATCAGTCGGTGGCTTTGGGGTGTCCGGTGCCTGCGTAGGTGATCCAGGCAGTGCAGTTGGCGTCGTCGACGAGGTACCAGATGCGGCCGCCCCCGGTGACCTCGTACTGCCAGCGTTCCAGCGTCTGCCCCTTCCAGACTGTGGAGCCAAGCTTACCCTTGAGGCGGTGGTGGCGCTCGGGGTCGTCGGTGGCGCGCGGGGCGGAGCGGATCTTGTCGAAGGCGCGGCGGAGGTTGCCCGCTGCGTGGCGGGAGAGGTGGTCCCATCCGTTGGCGGCCTCGGTGTTGGCGAAGCGTAGGTCGAACTCTTCGCCGACCGGGGGTGGGGCCGCGCGGTCACCGCGTTTGGGGCTCACTCGGTGGTCTCGGCTTCGGGTACGGGGACAGTGCCGAGGTCGCCGTCGGGCTCGCGGGTGAGGATGGCGTGCAGGGCTGGGTCGGCGTAGATCTCGGCACTGTGCCGCCACTGGGCCAGCAGTAGTGCGATGGGAGCCAGGTTCTCCAGCGCAGCAGCCCCACGGGCGGTGTCCACGAGCTCGCCGAGCATTGCGTCGACGTCTTCCTCGGGGAGGAAGACCGACCAGGGCAGAGCGTCTGGCAGGGCCTGGCGCAGTGCGGAGGTGTTCTCGGTGCGGACCAGCCCAGCGAGTAGGCGCGCGGTGAAGTCGACCACGGTGGAGTCCTGCTCCAGCTGGTCGGCACGAATGAGCGCCAGATCGCCCGCGTCGCGTCGGCGCAGGCGCAGTGCGCGGACCGCGTCCAGGCGCCGGGTGGTGGCCGCGGGGTGGTGGAGTAGCTCGCTGAAGGGCACGTCCTCGTAGGCCGTCATCATGACATCCACAGTAGCTCGGATGTCCTGCTCGGGTAGTGGATCGCGGTCAGGGCGCCGCTCGGCAGGCAGGTGATCACGATTACCGCCGCCTGCAGCAAAGTGTGTGCACCGTCTCAGCGACACGCCGTGCTGGCGGCGTGTCGCTGAGACTCTCGCGACACTTCGAGTCCGCTGACCGGATTCGCCAACGGCACGAGTCGGTAAGTTGGCGGGGGCTCCCGGGCGTTTGACGCCAACGCGGACGGCAATGTCAGCGGACGAGCTTTGCGGCAGGTGGCTCGTCGGACTCGCACGCGGCCGGGGCGCGCGTCCGGCCGCTACGGCGCCGCCCGCCGCCCAGCCCCGGCCCTTGGCCGCGCACGCAGCGTCGACGCCGAGGGCGTGCGGCGGATGACTGCGCAGCACGCCTGTTCGAGGGCTCGCTCCTGACAGCGGAACCTCGTGGCACCTGGTGGAAGCGTGCGTACGCTGGGCACGTACCGCCCGTCGAGGCACACCGACAGTGCCGGTCGGACGAGGAGGCGAAACGGAATGGGCGTTGCTATCGACCACACGGGGCCGTGGACCCTCGCCGATGTCCTGGCCCTGCCCGAAGACCGCACCAGCTGTTACGAGTTGCTGGGGGAGTCCCTCGTAATCTCCCCTGCGCCCGGCATCCGCCATCAGCGGGCCACGCTGCGGCTCGCCATGATTCTGCACGCGGCGGCCCAGGCCGCCAAGGCGCCGGTCGAGGTGCTGGAGGCCATCAACGTCATCCTGCCCTCGGGCCTGGTGGTCCCCGATCTCGTGGTGACCGACGCCGGCGCGACCGCCGAGGACGGCGTCAGCGTCGACGCCGACGGCGTGCAGCTTGTGGTCGAACTGGTCTCTCCCGGCAACCGCACGATGGACCGCAAGTTCAAGCCGATGCTGTACGCCGAGGCTGCCATCCCGCACTTCTGGCGACTCGAGTTCGACCCGGCCCCCATGCTCGTCGTCCACGACCTGCAGGGCGGCCGCTACGTGGAGCGGACGACCGCTCTCGCGGGCGCGACCACCCGCCTGGAGATCCCGTTCCCCGTGGAGATCGACCCGGCTGGACTCTCCCGGCAGTAGATGTCGTCTGACGACAACCGGACCGGCCAACCTGCGGTAGATGAGAGCACGGCGAGGCTGTTGATGCTCTACGCGTGCCCGCTCCTTGAGGCTGTGGCCGTCCTCATGGCCTACTTGCACTTTCGGCGGTACGGAAGGGCGGGCGAGTGAGGCGGTTCATGTCGACCGCGGCGGGGAGGGCGGCCGTGCTGCTGCTCTCCCTGTCCGTGGTGCTCTGCGTCGGCGGTGCGCTCTGGGCGTTGTTCACCGACAGCGAGCGGCAACGCGATCTGGCGGAGGGGGTGTTGCGGCTCGCGATGTTTCCCGCGCTGTTCGCAGTCTGTGTGGTCCTCCAGTACCGCGAGGACGTTCAGCGCCGGAACAGCGGTGACCGACGCGGGTCTCCAATGAACCCGCGTCGGGTCGGTCTTCTTGCCACCCGGCCGGGGCGGCTTTCCCTCGGCTGCCTTGTGGTCGGGGTGGCGATCAGCATCGGGGGGACGGTCTGGATGCTGAAGTCATGGGATGAGGGATCGTCGCCGGGGCGCTGGCTTGCGTATGTGGGAGCGGCTGTCATAGCGGCGGGGATTCCCCTGGTGTCCGCTCACCATCGCCAGTCCGGTTCCTGAGAGTCCCTGGGCCCACTGTCGCACCGGCGGTTGGCCCAGTGCCGTCAGCGGCTCATGGCGTACGTGAGGAAGTCGCCCTAGGCGGGGGAGGAGAGGGTGAGGTGGGGGCCGGTGGGGTGCTTGGAGTCGCGGATGTGGATGGTGTGGGGGCAGGTGGCGACCTCTAGGCATTCGCCGCCTCCGCCTGGGCCGACTTCCTCACGTACGTCATGAAGTGAACGTTGGGGCCGCCCGCTTCTTGGCAGTGTCGTGCTTCCGCGGCCCGAGTAAAGGGCGCTCCGCTGCCGCTCCGCGTCGCCTTCGGCGATTCCGCTTCGCTCCACCCTTGACTCGGTCCACTCCAGCACGGGTTGGAAGCGAGCGGGCGGCCCGGAGGAACGGGTGGCCCAGGTGGGGAGGCCCTCCGGTCGGCTGCGTTCTGGGCCGGGGCTGAGGGGCGCGCTCGCGCCTCGCCAGCACGCCGGGACGGCTCAGCGGCCTGCGGCCCGGTGGGTGGAGCGCGCCGGCGCAGTGACGGCACGCCGGGTGGCTCAGCGACTGACGGCCGGTGGGGGCGCACCGGCGGGGTGGCGGCACTCCGGCCGGGCTGGCGGCTTGCGGGCGGTGGAGCACGTCGGCGGGCGCGGGCTGGAGGGCGAAGGCATCGGTCCTGCCTCACTCGTCACAACAGCCTCACCCATTGCGCTCCGAGCGGTAATTGACGAATCAGTCTCACGGGTGATGACTCCGACCTGGGGCTTTGCCGGGTTGGGTGAGACCAATCCAACAATTGGTGGGATGCGGGGCATCGAGTGCTCCTTCCCCCCCCAGCGCCGTCAGTTGCTGAGCCCCCACCTTGGCCGCAGGCCGCTGAGCCGTCCCGGCGTGCTGGCGAGGCGCGAGCGCGCCCCTCAGCCCGGCTCACCTCCTGACGGACCCGAGGGGCTACCCACCTGGGACACCCGCCTTTCCGGGCCGCTCGCTCGCTTCTTCCCCGTGCTGGAGCGAGCCGAGTCAAGGGTGGCCCGCAGGGCCATCGCCGAAGGCGACGCGCAGCGCCCTTTACTCGGGTCGTGGAAGCACGACACTGACAAAGAAGCGGGCGGCCCCCACGTTCACTTCATGGCGTACGTGAGGAAGTCGGCCCAGGCGGGGGCGGAGAGGGTGAGGTGGGGGCCGGTGGGGTTCTTGGAGTCGCGGATGTGGATGGTGTGGGGGCAGGTGGCGGCTTCCACACAATCACCGCCCTCGCCGTCGCTGTAGCTGGACTTGAACCAGTTGAGGTTCTCGCTGTTCATAGCTCCTCCAGCTTCTTCCCGATCAGCCTGCGGGTCTCCCTGGGCGGGAGAGCCATTGCCCGCATGATTCCATAGCGGTCGGCGATCTTCCGGACCTCTTCCGGGTCTGTGATCAGCCGGGGGTATCCCTGTGCCTCGGTGTACGCCACCTGAGGGTGCTTCTTGGGGGCCAACAGGTTGAACGCGCTGCCCAGGTTGGGGTGTTCCTCGACCTTGGTTGGCATCACCTGGATCTCCACGTTCTGCATCTCGCTGACCGTCAGCAGCCGCCGCAACTGCTCCTTGTGGACGTCCCGTCCGCCGATCGGCCGGTCCAGCACGGCCTCCTCGATCACGTAGCTGACGATCGGAGCGGGCCACCGGAAGAAGATTTGCTGCCGAGAGAGCCTGTCAGCCACGCGCTTCTCGATTGTCTCCTCGTCCAGGAAGGGACGCCGTTTGGCGAACACCGCGTGGGCGTGGGCCTCAGTCTGGAGCAGGCCGTGCACCGCGTTGATCGAGTACTGGTGCAGCTCAACCGCCTCCGCCTCCAGCGCTGCGTACCCCCGGTACCACTCCGGATGCCGAGTCCGTACCTTAGCCATCGCCTCCCTCAGTTCAGGGATGGCCTGGAGCAACAGGCCCCCGGCCTCCAGGAGCTCGTCCGCCTTCTCCAGCACCTCCGGCCGAAGTGTCCGTACGCCCCTCTCCATCGCGGAGATGGCGTCCGGGCCGTACCCGACCATCTCGCCGAAGTCCTTCTGCGTGAACCCCTTTCGCTCCCGCAGAAGCTTCAACATCTTGCCCAGGGCCGTCAGCAGCCCTGTCGTGCCGTCGGCCTCCGCCGGTGTCTCCGGCCTGCGTTCGTTCATGACCATGCCTGGCCGCCTTCACTCGACGCCCCGTACATCCATCCATCCGCAGTCGTACGGCAACGGAGAGTCGCGATGTCTCCCCTGGCCAGGGTAAATACAACCGGCCAGGCTCAGTCAGGTGAACTCGGAAATCTCCACCCGGATCCCCACCCCGATTTCTCCCCTAGGGGAGATGGCCCTGCGGCTGAGCTCGACCCCGCGAGGTGCCCGGCTGGCCCGGCGGCTCGCCGCTCAGCAACTCGCGGAGTGGGGGCAGCCGTACGGCAGCGACGCGAACCACGCCGCACAGCAGGTCGTCGCGGAACTCGCCGCCAACGCCGTCACGCACGGCCGCGTACCCGGCCGGGACTTCGAACTGCGGCTGCTGCTCCTCGCGGAGGACACCCTGCGCATCGAGGTGAGCGACACGCGGGGCGACCGCGGGCTGCGGATCGTGCGGGAGCCCGACGCCGAGGGTGGGCGGGGGCTGATCGTCGTCACCGTTCTGGCCGTCGCCTGGGGCGTCGCGGAGCGCGAGGTGGGGAAGACCGTGTGGGCGGAACTGCGACTGCCGGGCGGCGCCGGGCATGCCGATTACCGGTAGGCGGGCGAAGCGAGGAATTATGGGCTCCATGAGCGAGAACGTTTACTTCGACATCACCATCAACGACGAGCCCGCCGGGCGCATCGTCTTCAAGCTGTACGACGACGTCGTGCCCAAGACCGCCCGCAACTTCCGCGAGCTGGCCACCGGCGCGCATGGCTACGGCTACGCCGGTTCGTCCTTCCACCGCGTCATCCCGGACTTCATGCTCCAGGGCGGCGACTTCACCCGCGGTGACGGCACCGGCGGCAAGAGCATCTACGGCGAGAAGTTCGAGGACGAGAACTTCCAGCTCAAGCACACCCGTCCCGGCCTGCTCAGCATGGCCAACGCCGGCCGCAACACCAACGGCTCGCAGTTCTTCATCACCACCATCGTGACCTCCTGGCTGGACGGCAAGCACGTCGTCTTCGGTGAGGTCGTCGAGGGCATGGATGTCGTGAAGACGATCGAGGGCCTCGGCAGCCAGTCCGGCCGCACCTCGGCCAAGGTCACCATCTCGGCCTCCGGCACCGTCTGAGACGTACGCCACACCAGAGGCATCTGAGGCGTGTGTGACGCCTGAGGTGTCCGGGACACCTGCCTTGAGCTGCGGCGGGTGGGGCTCCTTCACCGGACCCCACCCGCCGCAGCCGTTTACGCCCGTTCCCCCTGCCACTGCTTTCTGTAATCGTTCGCGTTCACCCCGTTGACACCCACCGCAGTCGCTTCCTAGGGTCACGCAAGTATTTTTTCGATCAGGTGACGGTATTTCGAACAGTTGAAGGGTGAGTCCCCACCGCCGCTGCCTCGCCTGCATCTGATGCGCCGTCATCCTCTCAACGACGAGAAGAACAAGGAACGAGATCAGCATGCGCAACCGGAGATCCGCTCTCGCCGCCCTCGCCGGAGCGGCCTCTGCCTTGACCCTGTCCGCCTGCGGGCAGCTCGGCGGGGACAGCTCGGGGAACGGCTCGAAGAGCGGCACCATCGGCATCGCCATGCCGACCCGGACCTCGGAGCGCTGGCTCACCGAGGGCAAGAGCATGGTCGAGGACCTGACACATCAGGGCTACAAGACCCAGCTCGTCTACGGCGACGACGACCCCGACACCCAGGTCGCGCAGATCGCGGACCTGGTCAAGAAGGGTGTCGACGCGTTGATCATCGCGGCGATCGACAACAAGTCGCTGAACGACGTCCTCAAGCAGGCCGCGGCCGCGGAGATCCCGGTGATCTCCTACGACCGGCTCATCCTCGGCACGGGGAACGTCGACTACTACGTCTCCTTCGACAACGAGCAGGTCGGCCGGCTCGAGGCCCGCTTCATCATCGAGAAGCTCGGCCTGGAGGACGGCAAGGGCCCGTTCAACATCGAACTGTTCGCCGGTTCCGCCGACGACAACAACACGAAGTACTTCTTCGAGGGTTCGATGGCGCTGCTCCAGCCGTTCATCGACGGTAAGCAGTTGGTCGTCCGTTCCGGGCAGACCGCGCTCGACAAGGTGACCACCCAGCGTTGGGACGGGCCCACCGCGCAGAAGCGGATGAACAGCATCCTCTCCAAGTCGTACGTCGGCGAGCGGGTCGACGCGGTCCTGTCGCCGTACGACGGGATCTCCATCGGCGTCCTGGCGGCGCTGAAGTCGTACGGCTACGGCACCGACAGCAAGCCCTATCCCGTCATCACCGGGCAGGACGCCGAACTTGCCTCGGTGAAGTCGATCATCAAGGGCGAGCAGGCGCAGACCGTCTACAAGGACGTCCGTCAGCTCGGAGAGGTCGCGTCGGAGATGGTCGACTCGATCCTCAGCGGCAGGACGCCGAAGCTGAACAACCGAAGGGACTACAACAACGGCGTCAAGGCGGTCCCGGCCTACCTCCTGCAGCCGACGAGCGTCGACAAGTCCAACTACGAGTACGTCCTGGTCGCTGGCGGCTTCTACACCGCCGCCGAGCTCAAGTAGCCGTCAGCAGCCTCAGTCGGCCTTGCGCAGGATCAGGAAGGCGTGCGGGGTCGTCTCGCCGAGGGCGGGTTCCGGCTGGCGAACCGTGCACGACAGCGGGACGAAGCCGGCCGCCGTGAGCAGCTCGGTCATCGGCTCCGGGCGCCGGCGCAGGAAGTCCAGGGCCACCGGGTGGCCCCAGGGCTGATCGAAGTGCCGGGGCTCGTCGCCGACCTGGAAGCCGAGGAGGAGGGGGCTTCCGGGAGCGAGCACACGGTGGAACTCGGCGAAGAGGGCGGGCAGTTCGTCCCACGGGGTGTGGATGGAGGAGTAGAAGGACAGCACCCCGGCGAGCTGCCCGTCGGGCAGGTCCAGCTTCAGCATCGAGCCCTGTTCGAAGCGGATCCCTGGGTTCTCGCGCCGCGCGATCGCCAGCATCGACTCCGACAGGTCCAGCCCGAAGATGTCGAGCCCCCGCCCGGCGAGGAACCCCGTCGTCCGCCCGGGCCCGCACCCCAGGTCCGCCACCCGGCCTCCCGGGGCGACGAGCTCGGCGTACGCCGTGAGCACGGCCCGCTCCAGCGGCCTCGCGACCAGCTCGTCGCGGTACCGCTCGGCGTAGTCCTCGGCGATGGCGTCGTAGAAGGTGCGGGTGGCGGTGACGAACTCCGGGGCGGCGCAGGTGGGAGTGGTTGTGGCGTCGGTGGTGTCGATGGCGTCGGTCATGAGCGGGGACCCTAGCCAACGGCACTGACAACGACGGCTGCCGACGGTGCTTTCAAGCCAGCCCCGGCATCGAGAAGACGCCGATCACCCTGCTTGGCACCCGGACGAGTGAGTTGCCGCGGGCGAATGGCCGTATCGCTCAGCTGTGACGGCTCAGGTGTGACGCTCAGCTATGACGGCTATTGGAATTCACCGGGAATTCACCGGGAAAGGCAGGAGCCCCGTGCCGGATGGCACGGGGCTCCTTGGGTACTGCTTTCAGACTGCGATCACAGAGGGGATCGTCACACGGGGGTGACGTTCTCCGCCTGCGGACCCTTCGGACCCTGCGTCACGTCGAAGGAGACCTGCTGGTTCTCCTCGAGCGAACGGAAACCCGAGGCGTTGATCGCGGAGTAGTGGACGAAGACGTCGGGGCCGCCGCCTTCCTGGGCGATGAAGCCAAAGCCCTTTTCGGCGTTGAACCACTTCACGGTTCCGGTAGCCATAAGCCCTCCTTGGGCTCAAAGGGTTGCCCTGCTCCAGAACCTGCAAGGTGAAAGCAGTGCCGCACAATGCATACGTCTGAAAATGTCAAGAGCCCGCGGTTACATGCTCCGCAGGCTCTGTACTGCAAGGGAAACCAAACTGCAACTTGCGGCGAGCCTAGCATGCGGGCAGCCGAAAGCAATAGGGGTCAAGATCACGTCACCCGGATGTTTGAACATCCGGTGAAGGGGTTGACCCGGGGGTCGGAGTTCGAAGGGTACTCCACCGGGGCTAGTCTCGCGATGTGGACAAATCTCGCACCCGGCCGCGCGTAGGCCACATCCAGTTCCTGAACTGCCTGCCCCTCTACTGGGGGCTCGCGAGAACCGGCACGCTCCTCGACTTCGAGCTCACCAAGGACACCCCGGAGAAGCTCAGCGAGCAGCTGGTGCAGGGAGACCTCGACATCGGGCCGATCACCCTGGTCGAGTTCCTCAGGAACGCCGACGACCTGGTCGCCTTCCCCGACATCGCGGTCGGCTGCGACGGCCCGGTCATGTCCTGCGTGATCGTCTCGCAGGTCCCGCTGGACGAGCTGGACGGGGCGCGGGTCGCCCTCGGCTCCACGTCCCGCACCTCCGTGCGGCTGGCCCAGCTGCTGCTGGCGGACCGTTTCGGCGTGCGGCCCGACTACTACACGTGCCCGCCCGACCTCAGCCTGATGATGCAGGAGGCGGAGGCGGCCGTACTGATCGGTGACACGGCGCTGCGGGCCAACCTGCTCGACGGTCCGCGCTACGGCCTTCAGGTGCACGACCTCGGCACGCTCTGGAAGGAGTGGACCGGGCTGCCGTTCGTCTTCGCCGTCTGGGCGGCCCGCCGGGACTACCTGGAACGGCAGCCGGTCATCACCCGCGAGGTCCACCAGGCCTTCCTCGCCTCCCGCAACCTCTCCCTGGAGGAGGTCGGCAAGGTCGCCGAGCAGGCGGCCCGCTGGGAGGCCTTCGACGAGCGGGTCCTGGAGCGGTACTTCACCACCCTCGACTTCCGCTTCGGCGCACCCCAACTGAACGCGGTCGCGGAGTTCGCCCGCCGGGTGGGGCCCACGACGGGCTTCCCGGCGGACGTGCGGGTGGAGTTGCTGACGGGCGCGTGAGGGGCTTGAGCGGGCCGGGCGGCTCTTCTCAGGAGCATCACCGCCGCTCGGTCCTTCCGTAACGGCGACTGTCCGTCAGGATCGGTGTCAGCATTGCCCCGGGTGTTGTGGGAGCAGGACGACGCATCGCTCGTGCGACCTGACACGCAGGCGGGGGGAAGGGGAACGTCATGCAGCCGCTCGGAGCCGACGAACCCACGGCCGTCGGGCCCTACCGGCTGCTCGGCCGGCTCGGTTCCGGCGGGATGGGCCGGGTCTATCTGGGACGCAGCGCCGGCGGCCGTACGGTCGCGGTGAAGATCGTGCACCCGCACCTCGCGCTCGACGAGGAGTTCCGCGCCCGCTTCCGGCGCGAGGTCGAGGCCGCGCGCCGGGTCGGCGGCGCCTGGACCGCGCCGGTGCTGGACGCGGACCCGGAGGCGACCGTGCCCTGGGTCGCCACGGCGTACGCGGCCGGTCCCTCGCTCGCCGCGGCCGTCGCCGCCCACGGGCCGCTGCCCGAGCACACCGTACGGGTGCTGGGGGCGGGGCTCGCGGAGGCGCTGGCGGCCGTGCACGAACTGGGGCTGGTGCACCGGGACGTGAAGCCGTCCAACGTGCTGCTCACCGTGGACGGCCCGCTGCTCATCGACTTCGGCATCGCCCGCGCGACGGACGGCACCGCCTCGCTCACCTCGACCGGCGTCTCCGTCGGCTCGCCCGGCTACATGGCCCCCGAGCAGATCCTCGGCAAGGGCGTGTCCGGCGCGGCCGACGTCTTCTCCTTCGGCGCGGTGCTGGCGTACGCGGCGACCGGCGAACCGCCCTTCCCCGGCGACTCGTCGGCCGCGCTGCTCTACAAGGTCGTCCATGAGGAACCCGTGCTCGGGGAGCTGGAGCCGGGGCTGCTGCGGGAGGTCGTCGAGGGCTGCCTGGTCAAGGACCCGTCGGCCCGGCCGGCCCCCGGCGAACTGGCCCGGCGGCTCGCTCCGGAGGGGGCGGCGCGGCTGGTGGCGGGCGGGTGGCTGCCGGGGGCGCTGGTGGAGCAGGTCGGGCGGAGCGCCGTACAGCTGCTGAATCTGGAGGCGGCGGGGGCAGGGGGCGAGGTCTCGGCTTCCGGGCCGGTGGGGTTCAGCCGGGTGGCCGTGGCGGCCGAGCAGCCGGTGACGGTGGGGGAGTTCGGGCCGCCGCCGGTGATGGACGCGGTTCCGGGGCAGGGGCCGGGTCCGGGGCTGGGTCCGGCGACTCCCGTGGACGCGCCCGCGGACGCGCCCGTGCCTCGGCAGGGCGGCGGAGGTGAGGGTCCCGGGAACGAGCGTCCCGGGAACGAGCGTCCAGTGAACGAGCGTCCGGGGAGGGTGTCCGTCACCGTCTCCGCCGCGGCGGCGCCGGGGGAGGGCGGGCGCGGACGGCGGCTGAGCTGCACCGTCGCCCTGGCGGTCGCGGGGGCGCTGGCGGCGGTGACGGTCGGCTCGGTGTTCGTCCTCGACCTGCTGCCGGACGGCGGTGACGCGAACTCCGACGCCGGGAGCGGTGCGTACTCCGCGGCGCCCACGGCCGAGCAGAGCCCCGCCGACGGCGGGACGTCCGGCGCCCTGCCGGCACGCTACGTCGGCACCTGGGAGGGCGAGGGCACCGGACTCGGCGGCACGCTCCCCATGGGCACCTTCCGGGTGACCCTGAGCCAGGCCGCTGTGGGCGAGAAGGTGGGCGAGCTGCGGCAGACCGATGTGCTCGGCGGGGTGTGCGTCGACGTGCTGACGCTGAAGAAGGTGACCGCGAAGGAGGTCGTCGCCGGCTCGGTGGGCGCGAAGTCGAACCACTCCGGCTGCAACCCCGACCCGCACACGATCCGCTTCACCCCGACCGGCGACGACCTCACCTACAAGTCCGACAGCAGCGCGGAGGGCAACCCGACGGCGCGCCTGTCCAAGGTGGGGTAGGGGACGGCCGATGACGACACCTCCCTCCACCCTCACCCTGGTCGCCTTCGCCGCTCTGTGGGGCGCGCTGGCCGGGGCACTCCTGCCGCGGCCCGCCCACCGCTTCTCGGTCCCGTCGGAGCAGGCGGGCGAGGGGTGGCGCGGCACCTGTCCGACGGGGCACCCGTTGCGCGGGTGGCTCGGGCGGGCCAGCTGCGGAGAGTGCGGGCCCTGCGGACCGTCGTACGCCCCCGGCGCGCTCCTCCTCCCCACGGTCACCGCGCTCCTCTGCGCGGCTCTGGCCGCGGCCACCGGGATCCGCCCGGAACTGGCCGTATGGCTGCTGCTGGCGCCGGCGGGGGTGCTGCTGGCGGTCGTCGACGTACGGGTCCAACGGCTGCCCGACCCCCTCACCCTGCCCCTCGCGGCAGCCGCCCTGGCCCTCCTCGGCGCGGCCGTGCTGCTGCCCGAGCACGCCGGAAGCTGGACGACGGCCCTCCTGGGCTCCCTGGCCCTCGCCGCGGGCCATCTCGTCCTGCATCTCATCAACCCCGGCGGCCTGGCCTTCGGCGACGTGAAACTGGCCCTCGGGACCGGCGCCGTCCTCGGCTGGTACGGCTGGCCCACGCTCATGCTGGGCACCTTCGCCGCCTTCCTCCTCGGTGCCCTCTACGGCATGACCCTCGCCCTCGTCGGCCGCGCCACCCGCCGCAGCACCGTCCCCTTCGGCCCGTTCATGCTCACGGGAGCCTTTCTGGGCCTGCTGATCGGCGCGTACGCGGCCTGAGGTGAGGTGGGGGAAACCGCTGGCGTAGGCTGGTTCGGTCCTTCCACAACCCTTGACGAAAGGGACGCTGCCGGTGACCGAGAAGGCCGACCTCCAGTCTGTGCTCGACCGCGCCGCCGAGGGTGGGCGGATCACCCCGGAGGAGGCGCTCGACCTCTACCGCGACGCGCCCCTGCACGCCCTGGGCGCCGCCGCCGACGCCGTACGCCGCCGTAAGTACGCCGGGACCGAGCACATCGCGACGTACATCATCGAGCGGAACATCAACTACACGAACGTGTGCGTCACGGCGTGCAAGTTCTGCGCGTTCTACGCCGCCCCCAAGGACACGGCCAAGGGCTGGACCCGCGACCTCGACGACATCCTGCGCCGCTGTGCCGAGACCGTCGAACTCGGAGGCACCCAGATCATGTTCCAGGGCGGCCACCACCCCGACTACGGCGTCGAGTACTACGAGAAGCACTTCTCCGCCATCAAGGAGGCCTACCCCCAGCTGGTGATCCACTCGCTGGGCGCCTCCGAGGTCGAGCACATGGCCCGGATCTCCGGAGTGCCGGTCGAGGAGGCCATCACCCGTATTCACGCGGCCGGCCTCGACTCCTTCGCCGGCGCGGGCGCGGAACTGCTTCCCGCACGCCCCCGCAAGGCCATCGCGCCCCTCAAGGAGTCCGGCGAGCGCTGGCTGGAGATCATGGAGACCGCGCACAAACTGGGCGTCGAGTCCACGTCCACCATGCTCATGGGCACCGGCGAGACCAACGCCGAGCGTATCGAGCACCTGCGGATGATCCGTGACGTACAGGACCGGACGGGCGGCTTCCGCGCCTTCATCCCGTACACCTACCAGCCCGAGAACAACCACCTGAAGGGCCGTACGCAGGCGACCCTCTTCGAGTACCTGCGGATGATCGCCGTCGCGCGTCTCTTCATGGACAACATCCAGCACATCCAGGGGTCCTGGCTCACCACCGGCAAGGAGGTCGGCCAGCTCTCCCTGCACTACGGCGCGGACGACCTCGGCTCGATCATGCTGGAGGAGAACGTCGTCTCCTCGGCCGGCGCCAAGCACCGCTCCAACCGCCTGGAGATCATCGACCTGATCCGCAAGGCGGGCCGGGTCCCGGCGCAGCGCTCGACGACCTACGAGCACCTCGTCGTCCACGACGACCCCGCGAACGACCCCGTCGACGAGCGCGTGATGTCCCACATCTCCTCGACGGCCATCGAAGGCGGCACGGCCCACCCGGAGTTGAAGCTGCTCGCTTCCAACTAGGGCCTTCCTTCGGCATGCTGACGATTCACACCGCCGACCTGCTGGTGTTCGGCGATCCGAAGCGGCCTTCCCTGCCCGGCGGCGCGGTAGTGGTCGAGGGCAGGGAGATCGCCGCCGTCGGCCTGTACGAGGAGCTGGCGGACGCGCGTCCGACCGCCCGTGTGCGGCGCTGGCCGGGGCTCCTGGCTCCCGGGCTGCTGAACCCGTACGGCCCCGAACTCCTTGAGCAGGCCTACCATCCGGACCCGCGTGAGGCCGACGAGCTGGGCACCGAGCCGCTCACGGGCGCGGCCCTCGCGGCCCTGCCGATGACCGACGCCCGCTGGGGCGCGAGTGCGCGGCGGGGTGTACAGCGGCTGCTGGCCCACGGGACCGTGGCGGTCGCCGGAGACCTGTGGCGGCCCGGCGTGGTGGACGCCGTGCGCCGGGCGGGGTTGAGCATCGAGGAGCGGTTCGAGGACCCCGCGGGCCCGCCGGGTCTCGACCCGCTGGTCGGACGGAGCCTGGCGGACGCCGTCCTGATGCCCCTGTTTCCGCTCGCCGCCATGCCCGCCACCTTCACGGTCTTCGACGCGGAGGACGAGGCGACGTTGACGGCGAAGGGCGCGTCCTGCTGTGTGGCGACGGTGATCGAGGGCAGATTGCTGTACCGGTCCAGGTGAGGCTTCCGGCCTGCCACAGAACTCCCCTCCCCCTACCCCGAGAACGCCTCGGCGAACGCCCCCGAACTCTGCTCCACCCCACTGCAGTTGGTCAGCGCATCATCCGTATCCGTCCCGTCCTCACACTGCTGATCCCGAAACGTCGCCCACATCGAAACCCACGCGATCCCCTTCTCCGCGGCGAACTCCCGCACCTCGGCCGCATCGGCCAGCGTGAACGTCTCGTTGTCCACGTCATTCGTGCCGATCATCGAGGTGAGCGCCATCCCCTTCCACGCGGTCTCGTCCGACGTCCCGAAGACGTCCCTCAACTGCTCCTGCGCCGCCTTCGCCGAGGTGATCGCGTATGCCCCCATGTCCCCGGTGTACGACTCGCCGTAGTTCATCGTCATCAGATTGACCGTGGAGACCTGGACGTCGTACTTGTTCGCGGACTCCAGCAGCGCGAGCCCGTCGTCGTCCAGCCCTGACGGCATCACCGGGAGGGTGAAGGAGACCTCCAGGTCGGACCGCTCCTCCTGGAGCAGCGCGATCGCCTTGGAGCGCAGGGCGACCGAGTCCGAGTCGGTCAGCTCGTCGCCCTCGATGTCGAAGTCGGCCTGGGTGGAGCCGGCCGCGTCCAGGGCCGCGCCGTAGGCGTTCGCCAGCGCCGACGCGCTGTCGCAGGTGGACGCCAGCTCCTTGCCGGAGGCCCCGCCGAAGGAGACGCGGACCGTGGCCCCGGAATCGGTGAGCGCCGAGATACGGGAGGTGACCGCCGAGTCGTCGACGGCATCCGTGCCGTTCCACTTCGCCGTACAGCTGCTGCCGTCGGAGATGACGAAGGCCAGGTTGTACGTCACCGGCGAGCCCGCGGAGTCGTTGTCGGAGGCGTCCGACGCACTGACGTACGGCGCGTAGGACGTACCGGACGAAGCCTCCTCCGTGGCGCTCGCGGACGGGGACGACGAGCTCCGATCGGGCGGCTCGGGTGCCGCGTCCGAAGTGCCGTCGGACCCCGCGGAGCACCCCGCCGTGGCCAGGGCAAACAGGCAACTGAGCCCCGCCATCGGCTTCAGGAAACTCCTCATGTGGCATGCACCAGCTCTCGTGATTTGTGTCTCAGGGGAAAATAGGAGTACGTATTTCAAAGGAAAATGTCTCACACAATGCCGCACAAATTTTGGACAGGGAACGTACAGGGGCCTCACGGACACGGCACGGCAAAAACGGACAATCACCCCCTCAAGAGGGGCATTCAACCCTCCCTCATCGAGGGCTGCTCGCGCAGGCTTTCTCAGAGACTCTCAGGAAAGAGACAGGTTAAGGCGTTTCTCATGGGTCTCTCACATGGATTTCCGGGTTCCCGGCACATAAAGACTCCCTAATATCCGGGGAATGCATTCCGAGTCTTCCGAGCCTGCCGTCGATAGTCATGACGCCGTTCGCGGTCGCCGTCGCAAACGCGAGGGCAACGCCGCCGACGGTCCCGTGTTCGTGGACAACTCCGGACGCAGGTCCAAGCTGCTGCGCCGCATCGGCATCCTCCTCGGTGTCGGCTGCCTGGCCTACGCGACCGTCCTCGGCGCCGCCTTCATGGGCTGGGGCACCTCCCTCACACCGTCCTCGCTGCTGCCGTTCGGCGGAGACGGCCAGAACCGGCAGGGCCCCGCCGGCGGCATCCGCCCCAACGGGGGCCTGGGCAACGAGATAGGCGCGCCGGGCGGCGCCGGCCGCTCCTCGCTGCCCACCGGCACCGCCTCCCCGTCCGCCTCCGCCTCCGCCAACTGACGGGACCGCCACCACCGCCATGACCACGACGACGACTCCCTCCCGCGGGCGCCGCCGCGCCCCCACCCGTATGAAGCGGGCGGCGGGCAAGGCCGCGGCGCTGCAGAAACCGCGCGTCATCCTCGCCCTGCTGCTTCTGCTCGCGCTGACCAGCGTGATGCTGCTCGACGGCTATCTGCGCGCCGAGGTCGGCGGCGACCAGCGCGTGCGCACCGGCGCCAGCTCCAGCAAGGTCCCGGACGAGGTCCTGGACGGCGGCCCGATCCTCACCTTCCGGGGCGGCCAGGCGACGACCGTGTCCGTCCCGGACAAGACGATCGCGCTCACCTTCGACGACGGCCCCAACCCGACCTGGACGCCGAAGGTCCTGGAGATCCTCCAGGAGTACGACGTACCCGGCACGTTCTTCGTGGTCGGCTCGATGGTGTCCCGCTACCCGAGCATCGTGAAGACGATGGTCGACCAGGGAAATGAGGTGGGCATCCACACCTTCACCCACGTCGACCTCTCCTACCAGAGCGACACCCGCGTCGACCGGGAGATGCAGCAGACCCAGCTCGCGCTCGCGGGCGCCGCCGGTATCACGACCACGCTCTTCCGCGCCCCGTACTCCTCCGAGACGGACGCCATCGACAACTACAGCTGGCCCGTCTACAAGGAGCTCGGCGCGGACGGCTACACCAGCGTCTTCGTCGACACCGACAGCGACGACTGGAAGAAGCCGGGCGTCTCGAAGATCATCAAGTGGGCCACGCCGGACGACGATGAGGGCGCCTCGGTGCTCTTCCACGACGCGGGCGGCGAGCGGTCGCAGACCATCAAGGCGCTGCCGAAGTACATCAAGAAGATGAAGGCGAAGGGGTACACCTTCACCACCATCAGCGGTGTGCTGGAGGAGCAGAACGCCGACGGTCAGCAGGCTTCCGGCTCCGGTGCGGGGGCCGCGGCGGGGCAGCAGGCCGGCCAGCAGCCCGGTGGCGCGCCGAACGGCGAGGGCAACGGGAACGGCACCGGGAACGGCACCGCGAACGGGTACGGCACCGGGATCGGCAACGCCGGCGGCGGTTCGGGCGCGGCGGAGGCCCGCAACCCCCTCCAGGCCGCCCACCGCGAGGCCACCGGAGTCACCCTCTACGAGGGCAAGGCCCTCATCGGGGCGGTCGCGCTCGCCGAGTGGACGGTCCCGGCACTGTCGGTGGGGCTGATGGTCGTGGGCGTGGCCGTCATGGGCCGGTTCGGGATGATGCTCATCCTCGCCCGCCGCCACTACCGGCTGCGCAACAAGCGCCGCTTCAGCTGGGGGCCGACGGTCACCCGGCCGGTGAGCGTGATCGTCCCGGCGTACAACGAGAAGGAGTGCATCGCCAACACCCTTCAGTCGCTGGCGCAGAGCACCCACCCGATCGAGATCATCGTGGTCGACGACGGTTCGACGGACGGTACGTCCGAGATCGCGCGCGACGCGGCCGCCTCGCTCGGCATGAGGAACGTCCGGGTCATCCGGCAGGAGAACGCGGGCAAGCCCGCCGCCCTCAACAACGGGGTCCGCAACGCCAGTTACGACATCGTCATCATGATGGACGGCGACACCGTCTTCGAGCCCGACGCCGTGCACCAGCTGGTGCAGCCGTTCGCGGACCCGAAGGTCGGCGCGGTCGCCGGCAACGCCAAGGTCGGCAACCGCAACACCGTCATCGGCGCCTGGCAGCACATCGAGTACGTGATGGGCTTCAACCTCGACCGCCGTATGTACGACCTGCTGCGCTGCATGCCCACCATCCCCGGCGCGATCGGCGCGTTCCGGCGCGATGCCGTGCTGGAGGTCGGCGGCATGAGCGAGGACACCCTCGCCGAGGACACCGACATCACCATCGCCATGCACCGCGCGGGCTGGCAGGTCGTCTACCAGGAGCACGCCAAGGCCTGGACCGAGGCGCCCGGCTCGCTCAAGCAGCTGTGGTCGCAGCGCTACCGCTGGTCCTACGGCACCATGCAGGCGCTGTGGAAGCACCGCAAGTCGCTGACCGACAAGGGCCCCTCGGGCCGCTTCGGCCGCGTCGGCATGCCGCTGGTGGTCCTCTTCCAGATCGTCACGCCGGTCTTCGCCCCGCTGATCGACGTGTTCACCGTCTACTCGATGATCTTCGTCGACTTCCAGGCGGCCCTGCTGGCCTGGTTCGCGGTCCTCGGCATCCAGCTGGGCTGCGCGGCGTACGCCTTCCGCCTCGACAAGGAGAAGTACCGCTACCTGCTGATGATGCCGCTGCAGCAGCTGGCCTACCGCCAGATGATGTACCTCGTCCTCATCCACTCCTCCATCACCGCCCTCACCGGCGGCCGCCTCCGCTGGCAGAAACTGAAGCGGACCGGCGAGGTCGGCACCCCGGCAGGGGTGAGCGGATGAGCTGGGAACAACAGCAGACGTACGGCTACGACCAGCAGCAATACGGCTACGGCTACGACTACGGGCAACAGCCCCAGTACCCGTACACCTACGAGGACTACGGCCAGCAGCCCCAGCAGCCCCAGCAGCCCCAGCAGCCCCAGTACGCCGAGTACGTCGAGTACGCCCAGACTCCCGAGGCGACGACCCCACTCCCGGTGATGGACCCCGAGCCGCACCCGGAGCCGCAGCCGGCGGCCGAGGCCGCGATCGCGACCGCTGTGGGCAGTCGTTCCGCAGGGCGATGGGGGTCCCCCCGCTCGAGCGAAGCCGAGAGTGGGGGAGGGTGGGCACAGCCGACAGCACAGGGCACCGACGAAACGGACACCAAGGACCCCAACCCCCCGCCGCCCACAAGAGACCGCTACTTCGACACCCTCAGAGCCCTCGCCCTGATCCGGGTCGTCACCTATCACACCTTCGGCTGGGCCTGGGCCGGCATGGTCTTCCCCTCGATGGGCATCATGTTCGGCCTGGCCGGCACCCTCATGGCCAAGTCCCTGGAGCGCCCGGCCCCGAAGGTGATCAAGAGCCGCCTCCGCCGGCTGCTACCCCCGTTCTGGTTCTGGGGCGTCTTCGTCGTCCTGGCGATGCTGATCCACGACTGGATGCCGAACTGGGAGATCGTCTACTGGATCGTCCCGCTGGGCGACCCCCCGGGCAACGCCTGGGGCGAGCAGGCCTGGGAGATCCTCTGGTACCTGCGCACGTACCTCTGGTTCGTCCTGCTCTCCCCGCTCCTGCTGAGGGTGTTCCGCCTGGCCCCCCTCCCGGTCCTCGCGCTCTCCCTCACGCCCGTCCTCGTGCTGAACTTCGTCTGGTCCGGCCCGGACAACCGGCTGGGCAGCGCCCTGTGGGACCTGTCGACGTACCTCTTCTGCTGGATGCTCGGCTTCGCACACCGCGACGGCGTGCTCCAGAAGCTGAAGCCGGCCCTCGTCGTCGTGCTCTCGCTCGCCGCGGTCGGTTTCGGCGGCTGGTACGCCTTCGCGCACCAGGCGGACTTCGGCACCTACGACCTCGACGAGAACCCCCTCGCGCAGGCCTTCTGGTCGGCGGGCTGTGTGCTGCTGCTGATGTGGGCCAAGTCGTACTTCGGCATCGACTTCGCGTGGCTGACCCGCTTCCGCCGTACGAACCGGATCGTCACCGTCTTCAACGCGCGCGCGGTCACGATCTACCTCTGGCACGAGATCGCCCTGATCCTCGCCGTCCCGCTGATCGACCAGTTCTGGAACGTCCCGGCGTTCGAGAAGTACCTGCCGCTGGAGAGCCAGTGGTTCATGTTCGGCATCGGCTGGGTGCTGATCGCGGTCTTCGTGCTGCTGGCCGGGTGGGTGGAGGACGTGGCGGCGAAGAAGAAGCCGAGGCTGCTGCCCTGAGGGTGTCCTGCCGCGCGCCGAAGCCGTGCTGCAAGAATGGCGAGGTGACCCGCGCTTCCCTGAACAAGCAGCCCCACGAAGTCGCCTCGATGTTCGACCGCGTGGCGGAACGGTACGACCTGACGAACGACGTGCTGTCCCTCGGTCAGGACCGCAGATGGCGCAAGGAGGTCGCGAAGGCGGTCGACGCCCGCCCGGCGCAGAAGGTCCTGGACCTCGCCGCGGGCACGGCCACCTCCTCCCTGCCGTTCGCGGCGACGGGGGCGTACGTCGTCCCCTGCGACTTCTCCCTCGGCATGCTCCAGGTCGGCAAGAAGAAGCACACCTGGCTGCCGTTCACGGCCGGGGACGCGACACGGCTGCCGTTCAAGGACGACACCTTCGACGCCGTCACCATCTCCTTCGGCCTGCGCAACGTGCAGGACACCGACGCGGCCCTGCGCGAGATGTACCGGGTGACCCGGCCCGGCGGACGCGTCGTGATCTGCGAGTTCTCGCACCCGACCTGGGCGCCGTTCCGCACGGTCTACACCGAGTACCTGATGCGCGCCCTGCCTCCGGTGGCCCGCGCGGTCTCCTCGAACCCGGACGCGTACGTCTACCTCGCCGAGTCCATCCGCGCCTGGCCCGACCAGCCCGCGCTCGCCGAGCTGCTCCGCAAGGCCGGCTGGTCCCGGGTCGCCTGGCGCAACCTCACGGGCGGCGTGGTGACCCTCCACCGGGGCTTCAAGCAGGCCTGAGCGGGGCTGTCAGAGCGCGAGGGGCTCGAAGGGGTCCTTGGGCCGGTCCAGCTCGCGTTCCAGTCCTCCTCCGCCCGGTCTCGGCACGCGCGGCTCCCGTACGCCCGCGCCTCCGCCGCCCTCGCCCTCGGCGAAGTCGAACCACACGGTGACGACGGCCCCGCGCGGTATCTCCACCCCGGGCGGTGGGTACTGCCGTACGACGTAGTCGACGACGGCTCGGTGGAAGTCGGGCCGGTCCGGAGCGGCCAGCAGCACGCCCTGTGCCGCGGCCGTCTCGCGCGCGTCCACGGCCATCAGGCCGACGAACCGTGGCACACGCACATCGGGTGTTTTGGGTGGTATGAGCACAGATGTCACCCCCAGCGGTACTGGAAGGGTAACCGCACAGGTGTGCCGTTCGGAAGCGCTGTGTGTCCATCCGTGACTTTTCGCTACCCAGCGTCACGAATGCCGGGGCGGGACGGGGCGGGGCGGCGTCACCGGGGCTGGAGGTCCAGCCGGTAACAGTGGCCCTCCCGCTTCGACTCCGGCGTCGTGAAGACCTCCTCGAGCCGCATCCCCAGGCGCTGTGTGACCGCGATGGAGCGCGCGTTGTCCGCGGCGACCATGGCCACCACCGTCGGCACGCCCGCCGCCCGTACCCGCTCCAGCGTCATCTGCGCGGCCGCCGTGACGTACCCCTGGCCCCAGTGCTCCCGCCCGAGCCGCCACCCGATCTCGATCTCGCCCTTGGGCCCCCACTCCCGCGGCCAGGGCTGCGCGCCCGTGAAGCCGATCACCCGGTCGTCACGGTCCAGCATGGTCCACAGGCAGAAGCCGTACTCGGCGTCGTGCCGGCGCTGGCGGGCGGTGAGCTCCTCGTAGACGGAGAGTTCGGCCGGCCTGCCGCCCTGGAACTCCATCACGTCCGGGTGGGCGAAGACCCGGTGCCAGGCGACCGCGTCCTCGTCCGTGGGAACGCGCAGCCGTACTACGGGGAGAGCTCGGTTCACGGGGCAGCCCTTCAGCCAGGTGATCAATTCTGCTGAATAGACTGCCCATGTCCAGTGCCGGACGGCACGCAGATTACGAACTTGGGGAGATCCCGCCGTGACCGTCGAGACCGAGCCCCACTCCGAGTCCGCCTCCGAGTCGCTCTCCGCGAACACCGCAGACGTCATCGTCGTCGGCGCGGGGCCGGCCGGCTCCACGACCGCGTACTACCTCGCCAAGGCCGGACTCGACGTACTCCTGCTGGAGAAGACCCAGTTCCCGCGTGAGAAGGTCTGCGGCGACGGCCTCACCCCGCGCGCCACCAAGCAGCTCGTGGCCATGGGCATCGACATCTCCGAGGAGGCCGGCTGGCTGCGCAACAAGGGCCTGCGGATCATCGGCGGCGGCGTACGCCTCCAGCTGGACTGGCCGGATCTCGCCTCCTTCCCCGACTACGGCCTCGTCCGCAAGCGCGACGACTTCGACGAGCAACTCGCCCGCCAGGCCCAGAAGGCCGGGGCCCGCCTCCACGAGCGCTGCAACGTCGGCGCCCCGATCGTCGACGACCGCACCGGCCGGATCACCGGCGTCCACGCCAAGCTGGGCGAGGACAAGCGCGAAGTCACCTTCCACGCCCCGCTCGTGGTCGCCGCCGACGGCAACTCCACCCGGCTGTCGCTGGCGATGGGGCTGCACCGCCGCGAGGACCGCCCCATGGGCGTCGCGGTCCGCACCTACTTCACCTCCCCGCGCCACGACGACGACTACCTGGAGTCCTGGCTGGAGCTGTGGGACCGCCGCGGCCCCGGCGAGGACCGTCTCCTGCCCGGCTACGGCTGGATCTTCGGCATGGGCGACGGGACGAGCAACGTGGGGCTGGGCGTCCTCAACACCTCCGACTCCTTCAAGGAACTCGACTGGCGCGAGGTCCTCAAGGCCTGGTGCGCGTCGATGCCGGAGGACTGGGGCTACACCCCCGAAAACATGACCGGCCCGATCCGCGGCGCCGCCCTCCCCATGGCCTTCAACCGCAAGCCCCACTACACCAAGGGCCTGTTGCTCGTCGGCGACGCCGGCGGCCTGGTCAACCCCTTCAACGGGGAGGGCATCGCCTACGCCATGGAGTCCGGGCAGATCGCCGCCGACGTCATCGTCCAGGCCCACGCCCGCGCCACCCCCGCCCAGCGCGAACTCGCCCTGCGGCGCTACCCGCAGATCCTCGCCGACACCTACGGCGGCTACTACACCCTGGGCCGCGCCTTCGTGAAGCTCATCGGCAACCCGAAGGTCATGAAGGTCGCGACCCAGCGGGGTCTGACCCACCCGATGCTGATGAAGTTCACCCTGAAGATGCTCGCCAACCTCACCGACCCCACGGGCGGCGACGCGATGGACCGCATCATCAACGGCCTGAGCAAGGTGGCCCCGAAGGCCTGACGGGCCGTACGGAGCCCACGGACGACGCGTAGGGCCGCTGCCCCCGAGCGGCAGCGGCCCTTACGTGTGTGTGGGTGTCGTGGTGGCGAGTGGGGCGGGTCTCAGAGGACGCGCACCGCACCCGTCGCCGGGTATCCGGACAGCTGCTGGATGACAACACCCTTGGAGGGGTTGGCCGCGTCCAGGTACTGGCCGTTCCCGATGTAGACGCCCACGTGGTAGGCGGAACCCTTGGCGCCCCAGTAGAGGATGTCGCCGACCTGAAGGTTGGACAGGGAGACGTCCGTGCCGGACATCGACTGGTCCTCGGAGACGCGCGGCAGGTCGACGCCGACCTGCTTGAAGGCGGCCTGGACCAGGCCCGAGCAGTCCCACGCGTTGGGGCCGGTGCCGCCCAGGACGTACGCGTCGCCCACCTGTGCCTTGAGGAAGGCGATGACCGTGGCCACGCTGCCGCTGGCGGGCGCGGAGGCGGTCGTGGAGAGGGTGGAACGTCCCGCGGAGCGGGAGGCGGCCTCCGCGGCGGCCACACGGGCCTCCTCCGCCTTCTTCTTCGCCTCGGCCTTCTTGGCGGCGGCGAGGTCCTTCGCGGCCTCCTTGGCCGCCGCGGCGGCGGCCGCGTCACGCTCGGCCTCGAGCTGGTAGTTCGCGGCCGCCTGCTGCGTCGCCTGGGCGGACTGCGCCACCTGGGCCGCCAGGTCGCCCGTGAACATGGGCAGTTCCAGCGTCTGGGTCACCGGCTCGGCGGCGTTGGCCGAACCGGCCGCCGTGGCGACCGCCAGCGTGCCGAGGACACCACTGGCGACTCCGGCCCGCATCGCGATGTTCGACGCGCTGCGGCGGGGCTTCCGGTGGCTGCGTATGTGAGCGGTGTGGGACATGAGTCCAACCGGTATCAGGGGATCCTCCATACCTTCAAGAAACGTGTCCTGCGCCACATTTGTTCAACGTGGGCCTCAAACACCGTTCGCGCCACTCTTTATTGACGCCGTAACGGACATTGCGGACATGGGCATTCGAGCCTGTGATCACGGGCTTTCATTGATACGCCCGAATTGCCCTCGGCCTACCATTGGCCGGGATCGTTGGCCAAGCCCGGTTCTCAGAGGTCTCTCATTGATGTGGCGGAGGTCACGGAACGGTCACCGGTACGACCGCGTCACGCGCGTAGATCACTTTTCGTCCCGCTCGTGAACGCGTGCACGCGTTCACATCCGACCCCGGGTCCCCTCCGATGTGTGAACGCGTCCCTCTATCAACCCGTCGCGTCCACCACCAATTTGCATGCAAGGGAACTCTCTTGATATTGAGACGCCCCTCGCTGCCTGCGGTGACGAGCGCAAATGTCACTTCTTGTGATCACTCTGGCGCTTCCGGTGCGAAGATCGCCGCTGATATGACTTCATGATCCTTCGTTAGGTGGTGGAGATCACAAAGCTTCTGCAATACCCCGTGTCGCAGATCACAGAGCGGCGGGCATAGGATGCGGAGCAGTTGGGCTTGTGACCTGCTTCACATGTTCGCGATCTTCGCCGGGACGGGCGGGACTTGTGTAACGCGTGAGGCGGATGTGAGTCCGATGCCATCGCCAGCAGTCAGTGCCGACTGAGAGGAGCGAGGAGCGGTGAACGCGTATGCGCCCATCCTCGTACTGGGAGCCCTCGGGGCAGGCTTTGCGATCTTCTCCGTGGTCATGGCCACGCTGATCGGGCCGAAGCGGTACAACCGCGCCAAGCTCGAGGCCTACGAGTGCGGAATCGAGCCGACCCCCACGCCGGCCGGCGGCGGGCGCTTCCCCATCAAGTACTACCTGACGGCGATGCTCTTCATCGTCTTCGACATCGAGATCGTCTTCCTCTACCCCTGGGCCGTCACCTTCGACGCCCTGGGTGTCTTCGGGCTCGTCGAGATGCTGCTCTTCGTGCTCACCGTCTTCGTCGCCTACGCGTACGTCTGGCGGCGCGGCGGCCTGGAATGGGACTGAGGGGCCTTTAGCCATGGGACTCGAAGAAAAGCTGCCGAGCGGTTTCCTGCTGACCACCGTCGAACAGGCCGCGGGCTGGGTGCGCAAGGCATCCGTCTTCCCCGCCACCTTCGGCCTCGCCTGCTGTGCCATCGAGATGATGACCACCGGCGCCGGCCGCTACGACCTGGCCCGCTTCGGCATGGAGGTCTTCCGCGGCTCACCCCGCCAGGCCGACCTCATGATCGTCGCCGGCCGGGTGAGCCAGAAGATGGCACCGGTGCTGCGGCAGGTCTACGACCAGATGCCGAACCCGAAGTGGGTCATCTCCATGGGCGTGTGCGCGTCCTCGGGCGGCATGTTCAACAACTACGCGATCGTCCAGGGCGTCGACCACATCGTCCCCGTCGACATCTACCTTCCCGGCTGCCCGCCGCGCCCCGAGATGCTGATGGACGCGATCCTCAAGCTCCATCACAAGATCCAGAACTCCAAGCTGGGCGTGAACGCCGAGGAAGCGGCCCGCGAGGCGGAGGAAGCGGCGCTCAAGGCCCTGCCCACGATCGAGATGAAGGGGCTGCTGCGGTGAGCGACGCGAACGGCACGCATGCGGACGGCGTGAATCCCGAGAAGGATCTCTCCGCCTCCAACCTCCCCGGCCAGCGCGGCCAGGGCGGCGAGGAGGTCCGCGTCCAGCGGGGTATGTTCGGCGCCAACAACGGCGGCGACACCTCCGGCTACGGCGGGCTGGTCCGCTCCGTCCGCCTCCCGGGCCCGGCCGCCCGGCCCTACGGCGGCTGGTTCGACGAGGTCGCCGACGAACTCGAGGGCGCCCTGGAGGAACAGGGCCTGGTCCCCGAGAACGCGATCGAGAAGACGGTCGTCGACCGCGGCGAACTCACCTTCCACATCGAGCGTGAGCACCTGCTGCGCGTCGCGCGCACCCTGCGCGACGACCCTGCCCTGCGCTTCGAGCTCTGCACCGGTGTCAGCGGCGTCCACTACCCGAACGACAAGGGCCGCGAGCTGCACGCCGTCTACCACCTGCGCTCGATCACCCACAACCGGCTGATCCGCCTGGAGGTCAGCGCCCCGGACGCCGAGCCGCGCATCCCCTCCCTGGTCTCGGTCTATCCGACCAACGACTGGCACGAGCGCGAGACCTACGACTTCTTCGGGATCGTCTTCGACGGTCACCCGGCCCTGACGCGGATCATGATGCCGGACGACTGGCAGGGCCATCCGCAGCGCAAGGACTATCCCCTCGGCGGCATCCCCGTCGAGTACAAGGGCGCCCAGATCCCGGCTCCGGACCAGCGGAGGTCGTACTCGTGAGCACGCAGTCAGCAGCCGCCCGCGAAACCACCGAGGGCACCGTCTACACGGTCACCGGTGGCGACTGGGACGAGGTCGTCCAGTCCGCGTCCCGTGCCGACGACGAGCGCATCGTCGTCAACATGGGCCCCCAGCACCCCTCCACCCACGGCGTGCTCCGCCTGATCCTGGAGATCGAGGGCGAGACGGTCACCGAGGCCCGTTGCGGCATCGGCTACCTCCACACCGGAATCGAGAAGAACCTCGAGTTCCGCACGTGGACGCAGGGCACCACGTTCGTGACGCGCATGGATTACCTGACGTCCTTCTTCAACGAGACCGCCTACTGTCTCGCCGTCGAGAAACTCCTCGGCCTCGAGGACCAGATCCCCGAGCGCGCCAAGATCATCCGGGTGCTCCTGATGGAGCTGAACCGCATGTCCTCCCACCTGGTGTGCATCGCCACCGGAGGCATGGAGCTCGGCGCCACCACGATCATGATCTACGGCTTCCGCGACCGGGAGATGATCCTCGACCTGTACGAGCTCATCACGGGCCTCAGGATGAACCACGCGTACATCCGCCCCGGCGGACTCGCCCAGGACCTGCCGCCCGGCGCGGTGGACCAGATCCGCGAGTTCGTGAAGAAGATGAAGAAGAACCTCCCCGAGTACGACAAGCTCGCCACCGGGAACCCCATCTTCAAGGCCCGTATGCAGGACGTCGGCTACCTCGACCTGGCCGGCTGCATGGCCCTCGGCGCCACCGGCCCGATCCTGCGCTCCACCGGCCTGCCGCACGACCTGCGCAAGACCCAGCCGTACTGCGACTACGAGACGTACGACTTCGACGTCCCGACCGCGGACTCCTGCGACTCCTACGGCCGCTTCCTCGTCCGCCTGGAGGAGATGCGCCAGTCGCTGAGGATCGTCGAGCAGTGCCTGGACCGGCTGCAGCCCGGCCCGGTCATGGTCGGCGACAAGAAGATCGCCTGGCCGGCCCAGCTCGCCCTGGGACCGGACGGCCTCGGCAACTCCCTCGACCACATCAAGAAGATCATGGGCACCTCCATGGAGGCCCTGATCCACCACTTCAAGCTGGTCACCGAGGGTTTCCGCGTCCCGCCGGGACAGGCGTACGCGGCGGTCGAGTCGCCCAAGGGCGAACTCGGGGTGCACGCCGTGTCCGACGGAGGCACCCGCCCCTACCGGGTCCACTTCCGGGACCCGTCCTTCACCAACCTGCAGGCCATGGCGGCGATGTGCGAGGGCGGCCAGGTCGCCGACGTCATCGTCGCCGTCGCGTCCATCGACCCCGTGATGGGAGGCGTCGACCGGTGACCACCTCTTCTTCCGACCGGGGCGTCAGCCTGGGCATGCCCGAACTGCCGGCGCCCCCCTACCCGGACGACGTCCGGGCCAGGCTGGAGGCGGACGCGCGCGACATCGTCGCCCGCTACCCCGACTCCCGGTCCGCGCTCCTGCCGTTGCTGCATCTCGTGCAGTCGGAGGAGGGACACGTCACGCGCACCGGGATGCAGTTCTGCGCGGACGTCCTCGGCCTGACCACGGCCGAGGTCACCGCGGTCGCCACCTTCTACACCATGTACCGCCGCCGCAAGAGCGGCGACTACCAGGTGGGCGTCTGCACCAACACCCTCTGCGCGGTGATGGGCGGCGACGCGATCTTCGAGGCGCTCCAGGAGTACCTCGGCGTCGGCAACGGTGAGACCACCGACGACGGAAAGATCACCCTGGAGCACATCGAGTGCAACGCGGCCTGCGACTTCGCGCCGGTCGTGATGGTCAACTGGGAGTTCTTCGACAACCAGACCGTGCAGAGCGTGAAGCGCCTGGTGGACGACCTGCGGACCGGAGGTGAGGTGTCGCCCACGCGCGGGGCGCCGCTGTGCACCTTCAAGGACACCGCGCGGATTCTGGCCGGCTTCCCCGACGAGCGGCCAGGGGCCGTCGAGGCGAGCGGCAGTGCGGGACCGGCGTCGCTGGTGGGCCTTCGCCTGGCAAGGGGAGAGGCCGCACCCGCGCGCGTGGTCCATCCGCGGGAGGAACCCGAGGACGCGCGCCCCACGGACACGGTCACCGAGGAGGGGGAGTGATGACCTTGGCACCCGAGCTGAAAGGCAGCAGCCCCGAGAAGCTGCTCGCACCCGTGCTGTCGGCCTTCTGGGACGAGGAGAGGTCCTGGTCACTGGACGTCTACCGAAGGCACGAGGGGTACGAGGGACTCCGCAAGGCGCTCGCCATGTCCCCGGACGAAGTGATCGCGTACGTCAAGGACTCCGGTCTGCGCGGGCGCGGTGGCGCGGGATTCCCGACGGGGATGAAATGGCAGTTCATTCCCCAGGGTGATGGAAAACCGCACTATCTAGTTGTCAACGCCGACGAATCGGAGCCGGGCACCTGCAAGGACATCCCGCTCCTCTTCGCGAACCCGCATAGCCTCATCGAGGGCATGGTCATCGCGTGTTATGCCATCAGGTCGTCGCATGCGTTCATCTATCTGCGTGGTGAAGTCGTCCCCGTTCTGCGGCGGTTGCACGAGGCCGTGCGCGAGGCCCATGCGGCGGGCTACCTCGGCGAGAACATCCTGGGCAGCGGACTCGACCTCGACATCACCGTGCACGCCGGCGCCGGCGCGTACATCTGCGGTGAGGAGACCGCACTGCTCGACTCGCTCGAAGGCCGCCGTGGTCAACCGCGGCTCCGTCCCCCTTTCCCTGCGGTCGCGGGCCTCTATGCCTGCCCGACTGTGGTGAATAACGTCGAGTCGATCGCGTCAGTTCCCGCCATCCTGAAAAACGGGAAAGAATGGTTCAGGACGATGGGCAGCGAGAAGTCCCCGGGCTTCACGCTCTACTCGCTCAGCGGGCATGTCGCGAGCCCCGGCCAGTACGAGGCCCCGCTCGGCATCACCCTCCGTCAGCTCCTCGAGATGAGCGGCGGCATGCGACCGGGCCACCGCCTGAAGTTCTGGACGCCGGGCGGCTCCTCGACCCCGATGTTCACCGACGAGCACCTCGACGTCCCTCTTGACTACGAAGGAGTGGGTGCCGCGGGTTCCATGCTCGGCACGAAAGCACTCCAGTGCTTCGACGAGACGACGTGCGTGGTGCGCGCCGTCACCCGCTGGACCGAGTTCTACGCCCACGAGTCCTGCGGCAAGTGCACCCCGTGCCGCGAAGGCACGTACTGGCTCGTGCAGTTGATGCGTGACATCGAGGCCGGCAAGGGCGTGATGGCCGACCTCGACAAGCTGAACGACATCGCCGACAACATCAACGGCAAGTCGTTCTGCGCCCTCGGCGACGGCGCCGCCTCGCCGATCTTCTCCTCGCTCAAGTACTTCCGCGAGGAGTACGAGCAGCACATCACCGGCCGGGGCTGCCCCTTCGACCCGGCGAAGTCGACGGCCTGGGCCGACCGCCCGGAGGTGAACGCATGACCGTACAGCAGTCTGAAAGCGGCTCCGCCGCGGGCCAGCGTCCCTCGGGAGGGGGGGAGGCGGCGGTCCCGCCGGAGGACCTCGTGACGCTGACGATCGACGGCGCGGAGATCAGCGTGCCCAAGGGCACCCTGGTCATCCGGGCCGCCGAGCAGCTCGGCATTGAGATCCCCCGCTTCTGCGACCACCCCCTCCTCGACCCGGCCGGCGCCTGCCGCCAGTGCATCGTTGAGGTCGAGGGCCAGCGCAAGCCGATGGCGTCCTGCACGATCACCTGCACGGACGGGATGGTGGTGAAGACCCAGCTCACCTCGCCCGTGGCCGAGAAGGCCCAGCACGGAGTGATGGAGCTGCTCCTCATCAACCACCCGCTGGACTGCCCGGTCTGCGACAAGGGCGGCGAGTGCCCCCTGCAGAACCAGGCCATGTCCCACGGTCAGGCCGAGTCCCGCTTCGACGGCCGCAAGCGGACCTACGAGAAGCCGGTCCCGATCTCCACGCAGGTGCTGCTCGACCGCGAGCGGTGCGTGCTGTGCGCCCGCTGCACCCGGTTCTCCAACCAGGTCGCGGGCGACCCGATGATCGAGCTGATCGAACGGGGCGCGCTGCAGCAGGTCGGCACCGGCGAAGGCGACCCGTTCGAGTCGTACTTCTCCGGCAACACCATCCAGATCTGCCCGGTCGGCGCGCTGACCTCGGCGGCGTACCGATTCCGCTCCCGCCCCTTCGACCTGGTCTCCTCGCACTCGGTGTGCGAGCACTGCTCCGGCGGCTGCGCCACCCGCACCGACCACCGGCGCGGCAAGGTCATGCGGCGCCTGGCGGCCCCGGACCCCGAGGTCAACGAGGAGTGGATCTGCGACAAGGGGCGCTTCGCGTTCCGGTACGCGCAGCAGCGCGACCGGCTCGAGACGCCCCTGGTGCGCAACGCCGAGGGCGACCTGCAGCCGGCGTCCTGGCCGGAGGCCCTGCAGATCGCCGCTCAGGGCCTGCTCGCCTCGCGCGGCAGGACCGGCGTCCTGACCGGCGGCCGGCTCACCATCGAGGACGCGTACGCGTACAGCAAGTTCGCGCGCGTGGCGCTCGACACCAACGACATCGACTTCCGCGCGCGCGTGCACAGCACCGAGGAGGCCGACTTCCTCGCGGCCCGGGTGGCCGGCCGCGGCCGTGACCTCGACGGTACGGGCGTCACGTACACCTCCTTGGAGAAGGCACCCGCCGTCCTGCTGGTCGGGTTCGAGTCCGAGGAGGAGGCGCCCGGCGTCTTCCTGCGGCTGCGCAAGGCCTGGCGCAAGCACGGACAGAAGGTGTTCTCGCTGGCCACGCACGCCACGCGCGGCCTGGAGAAGGCGGGCGGCACGCTGCTGCCGGCCGCTCCGGGCACCGAGACCGAGTGGCTGGACGCGCTCGCCGGCGGGGTCGGCCTGGACGAGGCCGGCGGCCAGGCCGCTCAGGCGCTGCGCGCCGAGGGCGCGGTGATCGTCGTAGGGGAGCGGCTGGCGAGTGTGGCCGGTGGTCTGACGGCCGCCGTACGGGCCGCCAACGCCACCGGAGCCTCCCTGGTGTGGATTCCGCGCCGGGCGGGGGAGCGGGGCGCGATCGAGGCGGGTGCGCTGCCGTCGCTGCTGCCGGGCGGGCGTCCGGCGACCGACCCGCGCGCGCGGGAGGAGGTCGCGGCCGCCTGGGGGCTCGCCGAACTCCCGCACCGGCACGGCAGGGACACCGGTGAGATCGTCGAGGCCGCCGTGTCCGGCGAACTGCAGGCGCTGCTCGTCGCGGGTGTGGAGGTCGCCGACCTGCCCGATCCGCTGCGCGCGCGTGAGGCGCTCGCCGAGGCCGGCTTCGTGGTGTCGCTGGAGCTGCGGCCCAGCGAGGTCACGCGGCTCGCGGACGTCGTCCTGCCGGTGGCCGCGGTCGCCGAGAAGCCGGGTGCCTTCCTCAACTGGGAGGGCCGGGTCCGCTTCTTCGAGGCCGCGCTCAAGCCCGACCAGATGACGCGCCGTCCGGCGCCGTCCGACGCGCGCGTGCTGCAGATGCTCGCCGACGCCATGGACGTCCACCTGGGCCTGCCGGATCTGCGCACCGCGCGCGCGGAGCTGGACCGGCTGGGCGGGTGGGACGGCCCGCGGGCCACCGAACCCCTGGAGACCTCCGGTGTGCTGCCGAGGCCGGCCGCGGGGGAGGCCGTACTGGCCGGGCACCGGCTGCTGCTCGACCAGGGCCTCCTGCAGGAGGGCGACGAGGCGCTCGCCGGGACGCGGCACGCGGCACGCGCACGCGTGTCGGCCGCGACGGCCGCCGAGTCCGGGGTGAAGGACGGTGACGTCCTCGCCGTGACCGGCCCGCGCGGAGTCGTCGAACTGCCGCTCCAGGTCACCGAGATGCCCGACCGGGTGGTGTGGCTCCCGCTGAACTCCACCGGTGGCGGCGTCGCCTCCGACTCCGGGGCAAGGCCCGGCTCCCTCGTCCGCATCGGTCCGGCGACGCCCGCCGCCGAAGCCCCCAAGGAGGTGGAGGCATGAGCCCGTACCTTGCCGCTGAAGACCTCTCGATGTTCGGCCGCGACCCCTGGTGGCTGGTCGTGATCAAGGCGGTGTTCTGCTTCGCCTTCCTGATGCTGACCGTGCTGTTCTCCATCGTCTGGGAGCGCAAGGTCGTCGCCTGGATGCAGCTGCGCATCGGCCCCAACCGGCACGGCCCCTGGGGCATGCTCCAGTCGCTCGCCGACGGCATGAAGCTGATGCTCAAGGAAGACATCATCGTCAAACGCGCGGACAAGGTCGTCTACGTCCTCGCACCGATCGTCGCGGCCATCCCGGCCTTCATGGCGATCGCGGTGATCCCCTTCGGCCCGGCCGACAACGAGATCTCGATCTTCGGCCAGCGCACCACGATGCAGCTCACCGACCTGCCGATCGCGATGCTGTACATCCTCGCGGTCGCCTCGGTCGGCATCTACGGCATCGTCCTGGCGGGCTGGAGTTCCGGATCCACCTATCCGCTGCTGGGCGGCCTGCGCTCGTGCGCCCAGATGATCTCGTACGAGATCGCCATGGGTGCCGCGTTCGCCTCGGTGTTCCTCTACTCGGGGTCGATGTCGACGTCGACGATCGTCGAGCAGCAGACGGACCGCTGGTACATCATCCTGCTGCCGGTCTCGTTCATCCTGTACATCGTCACGATGGTCGGCGAGACCAACCGCGCCCCCTTCGACATGCCGGAGTCCGAGGGCGACCTGGTCGGCGGCTTCAACACCGAGTACTCGTCGATCAAGTTCGCGATGTTCATGCTCGCCGAGTACGTCAACATGGTGACCGTCTCGGCCGTGGCCACCACGCTCTTCCTGGGCGGCTGGCGCGCACCCTGGCCGATCAGCGCCTTCTGGGAGGGCGCGAACCACGGCTGGTGGCCGATGCTGTGGTTCGTCGTCAAGGTCCAGCTGCTGCTGTTCTTCTTCATCTGGCTGCGCGGCACGCTCCCGCGCGTGCGCTACGACCAGCTGATGAAGCTCGGCTGGAAGGTCCTCATCCCGGTGTCGGTGACCTGGCTGATGCTCGTCGCGACCGTACGGACCCTGCGCAACGAGAACTACGACTTCGCCCAGATCGCCCTCTACGTCGGCGGCGGTGTCCTGGCCCTGCTGCTGCTCTCCTTCGTCGTGGACATGTTCCGCAGCGGCGCGAAAGCGGCCCAGACCCCCGCCGAACCCGCCGGCTTCGACCCGATGGCGGGCGGATTCCCCGTACCGCCACTGCCCGGACAGGAGCTTCCCGCGGTGCCCAGGCGCCGTCCGCGCCGGGAGCGGGAGCTGATTGTCAGTGGTGGGTCGGACACTGTCAGTGACGGATCGCTGGATGGAAAGGAGGCGTCCGATGGCTGAGGAGCCAAAGGAGACCGGGCAGACGAAGCCCGGCTTCCAGAATCCCGTGGCCGGCTTCGGCGTGACCTTCAAGGCCATGTTCAAGAAGCGGCTGACCGAGCAGTACCCGGAGCAGAAGAAGACCACCGCCCCGCGGTTCCACGGACGGCACCAGCTCAACCGCCATCCGGACGGCCTGGAGAAATGCGTCGGCTGTGAGCTGTGCGCCTGGGCCTGCCCCGCCGACGCGATCTACGTCGAGGGCGCGGACAACACCGACGAGGAGCGCTACTCGCCGGGCGAGCGGTACGGGCGCGTGTACCAGATCAACTACGCCCGCTGCATCCTGTGCGGCCTGTGCATCGAGGCGTGCCCCACGCGCGCGCTCACGATGACGAACGAGTTCGAACTCGCCGACTCCAGCCGCGCCAACCTGATCTACACCAAGGAGCAGCTGCTGGCCGGCCTCGAGGACGGCATGGTCGACACCCCGCACGCGATCTACCCGGGGACCGACGAGCAGGACTACTACCGGGGCCTGGTGACCGAGGCCGCGCCCGGCACGGAGCGCCAGGTGGCTGTCTCCAAGGGCGAGGAGCCCTCCCCGGAGGAGGTGGAGGCATGAACGAGCTCGCCGCCTACTCCACCTCCACCGGAGAGGCCTTCCAGTTCTGGGTCCTCGGCACCGTCGCGGTGATCGGCGCCCTGTGCACCGTCTTCATGAAGAGGGCCGTCCACAGCGCGCTCTGCCTCGCGGGCACCATGATCATCCTGGCGATCTTCTATCTCGCCAACGGCGCCTACTTCCTGGGCATCGTGCAGATCGTCGTCTACACCGGCGCGATCATGATGCTGTTCCTGTTCGTGGTGATGCTCGTCGGCGTCACGGCGGCGGACTCCCTGAAGGAGACCATCAAGGGCCAGCGCTGGCTGGCCCTGGTGTGCGGTCTCGGCTTCGGTATCCTGCTGGTCGCCGGCATCGGCAACGCCTCCCTGACCGAGTTCACCGGCCTCTCCCAGGCCAACGCGAACGGCAACGTGGAGGGCCTCGCCGCCCTCATCTTCACCAAGTACGTCTTCGCCTTCGAAATCACCGGCGCCCTGCTGATCACGGCCGCCGTCGGCGCCATGGTGCTCACCCACCGCGAGCGCACCGAGCGGGCCAAGACCCAGCGTGAGCTGGCCGAACAGCGCGTCCGCGAAGGCAAGCACGTACCGCCGCTGCCCGCGCCGGGCGTGTACGCGCGGCACAACGCGGTGGACATCGCGGGCCTGCTGCCCGACGGCACCCCGTCGGAGCTCACGGTCAGCAGCACCCTGCGTGAACGCGGCCAGATCCGTGACGTGTCCACCCAGGCGCTGAACGACCTCAAGGCGCTGGAAGAGCGCGCGGAGGACCGTCTGGAGCGCGGCAAGAGCGAACCGCCGCGCCTCGAGCGGAGCTCCCGGCGGACCGAGGAGGCGTCGAAGTGAACCCCGTCAACTACCTCTACCTCGCCGCCCTGTTGTTCACGATCGGCGCGACCGGCGTGCTGATCAGGCGCAACGCGATCGTCGTGTTCATGTGCATCGAGCTGATGCTCAACGCCTGCAACCTCGCGTTCGTCGCCTTCTCCCGGATGCACGGCAACCTCGACGGCCAGATCATCGCCTTCTTCACGATGGTCGTCGCCGCAGCGGAGGTCGTGGTGGGGCTCGCGATCATCGTGTCGCTGTTCCGTTCCCGCCACTCGGCCTCGGTCGACGACGCCAGCCTGATGAAGCTGTAAGGGGTCGGAAGAATCGTGGAGAACCTGATCGCGCTGCTGATCGCGGCGCCCCTGCTCGGAGCGGCCGTCCTCCTGGTCGGCGGCCGCCGGCTCGACGCCGTCGGCCAATGGATCGGCACGCTCCTCGCGGCCGTCTCCTTCGTGTTCGGCCTCGTCCTCTTCGGCGACCTGCTCAGCAGGAGCGCCGACGACCGGACGCTCACCCAGCACCTGTTCACCTGGATCCCGGTCGAGGGCTTCCAGGCGGACGTCGCCTTCCGCCTCGACCAGCTGTCGATGACGTTCGTGCTGCTGATCACGGGCGTCGGCTCGCTGATCCACCTGTACTCCGTCGGGTACATGGAGCACGACGAGCGGCGCCGCCGCTTCTTCGGCTACCTCAACCTGTTCCTCGCGGCGATGCTGCTGCTCGTCCTCGCCGACAACTACCTGCTGCTGTACGTCGGCTGGGAGGGCGTCGGTCTCGCCTCGTACCTGCTCATCGGCTTCTGGCAGCACAAGCCCAGCGCGGCGACCGCGGCGAAGAAGGCCTTCCTGGTCAACCGAGTCGGCGACATGGGCCTGTCGATCGCCATCATGCTGATGTTCACCACCTTCGGGACCTTCGCCTTCGGCCCGCTGCTCGGCACCGAGCACGAGCCGGGCATCGCGGGCGACGCGACCGAGGGCAGGCTGACCGCCATCGCCCTGATGCTGCTCCTCGCGGCCTGCGGCAAGTCCGCCCAGGTGCCGCTGCAGTCCTGGCTCGGGGACGCCATGGAGGGCCCGACTCCGGTCTCGGCCCTCATCCACGCCGCGACGATGGTGACGGCGGGCGTGTACCTGATCGTCCGTTCCGCGGCCATCTTCAACGGCGCGCCCGACGCCCAGCTCGTCGTCACCGTGGTCGGAGCGGTCACTCTCCTGTTCGGTGCGATCGTCGGTTGCGCGAAGGACGACATCAAGAAGGCCCTGGCCGGCTCCACCATGTCGCAGATCGGCTACATGGTGCTGGCCGCCGGCCTCGGCCCGATCGGCTACGTCTTCGCGATCATGCACCTGGTGACGCACGGCTTCTTCAAGGCCGGGCTGTTCCTCGGCGCCGGCTCCGTCATGCACGGCATGAACGACGAGGTCGACATGCGCAGGTACGGCGGCCTCAGGAAGTACATGCCGGTCACCTTCGTCACCTTCGGCCTCGGCTACCTCGCCATCATCGGCTTCCCGGGTCTGTCGGGCTTCTTCTCCAAGGACAAGATCATCGAGGCGGCGTTCGCCAAGGGCGGCACCGAGGGCTGGATCCTCGGCGGCTGCGCCCTGCTGGGCGCGGCGATCACCGCGTACTACATGACGCGCGTGATGCTGATGACGTTCTTCGGCGAGAAGCGCTGGCAGCCCGACGCGGAAGGCCACGAGCCGCACCCGCACGAGTCGCCCAGGGTCATGACGATCCCCATGATCGTGCTCGCCTTCGGATCGGTCTTCGCCGGCGGGTTCTTCAGCATCGGCGACCGCTTCCTGCACTGGCTCGAACCGGTCACCGGTCACAGTGAGGGCGACTCGCCGCTCAGCGTGGCGACGGTCACCGGAGCGACCATGGTCTGCCTGGTCATCGGCGTCGCCATCGCCTACGCCCAGTACGGCCGCCGCCCGGTCCCGGCCGTCGCTCCGCGCGGGTCGCTGCTCACCCGGGCCGCCCGCCGCGACCTGCTGCAGGACGACTTCAACCACGTCGTCCTGGTCCGCGGCGGCGAGCACCTCACCCGCTCCCTGGTCTACGTCGACCACACCCTGGTCGACGGAGTCGTCAACGGTACGGCGGCCTCGGTCGGCGGCCTCTCCGGACGGCTGCGCCGACTGCAGAACGGCTTCGCGCGGTCGTACGCGGTCTCGATGTTCGGCGGTGCGGCGCTCCTCGTCGCCGTGACCCTGCTGATGAGGGCGGTCTGATACCGATGTCCTTTCCTCTGCTGACAGCGACGGCCGTGCTCCCGGCGATCGGGGCGGTCGCCACGGCCGCCGTCCCGGCCGCCCGGCGCAACGCCGCCAAATCGCTGGCCCTGCTCGTGTCGCTGGGCACTCTCGCCCTGGCGATCGCCATCCTGGTGCGCTTCGACCCGGACGGCAGCCGCTACCAGCTCACCGAATCCCACGCCTGGATCGCGGACTTCGGGGTCCGCTACGAACTCGGCGTGGACGGCATCGCGGTGGCCCTCGTCGCGCTCACCGCGCTGCTGATCCCCTTCATCATCCTGGCGGGCTGGCACGACGCCGACCCGCTGGAGACCGGCAGCAGGCGCTGGCGGCCCACCCAGGGCTTCTTCGCGCTGATCCTGGCCGTCGAGGCGATGGTGATCCTCTCCTTCGAGGCCACCGACGTCTTCGTCTTCTACATCTTCTTCGAAGCCATGCTCATCCCGATGTACTTCCTCATCGGCGGCTTCGGCGACCGCGCCCACGAGCACGGCGAGAAGACGGCGTCCACGCAACGGTCGTACGCGGCCGTGAAGTTCCTGCTCTACAACCTGGTCGGCGGCCTGATCATGCTGGCCGCGGTGATCGGGCTGTACGTGGTGGCCGGGAGCTTCTCGCTCACCGAGATCGCCGACGCCCGAGCGAGCGGCTCGCTGCACATGGCGACCAGCACCGAACGCTGGCTGTTCCTCGGCTTCTTCTTCGCCTTCGCGGTGAAGGCGCCCCTGTGGCCGCTGCACACCTGGCTGCCCAACGCCATGCAGGAGTCCACCGCCCCGGTCGCCGTGCTCATCACCGCGGTCGTCGACAAGGTGGGCACCTTCGCGATGCTCCGCTTCTGCCTCCAGCTGTTCCCGGAGGCCAGCAAGTGGGCGACGCCGGCCATCCTCGTACTGGCGCTGATCAGCATCATCTACGGGGCACTGCTCGCCGTCGGCCAGCGCGACATCAAGCGGCTGGTGGCGTACGCGTCGATCTCGCACTTCGGCTTCATCATCATGGGCATCTTCGCGATGACCAGCCAGGGCCAGTCCGGCGCCACGCTCTACATGGTCAACCACGGCATCTCGACAGCCGCCCTGATGCTGGTCGCCGGCTTCCTGATCTCCCGGCGTGGCTCGCGGCTCATCGCCGACTACGGCGGTGTGCAGAAGGTCGCCCCGGTGCTCGCCGGCACCTTCCTGATCGGTGGTCTGGCGACGCTGTCGCTGCCCGGGCTCGCCCCGTTCGTGAGCGAGTTCCTGGTCCTCGTCGGCACGTTCTCGCGCTATCCGGCGATCGGCATCATCGCCACCTTCGGCATCGTGCTCGCCGCGCTCTACACCCTCGTCCTCTACCAGCGGACGATGACCGGCCCGGTGAAGCCCGAGGTCTCCGCGATGCCCGACCTCCGCGCGCGTGAGCTCGCGGTCGTCGCGCCGCTGATCGTGCTGCTGATCTTCCTGGGCGTCTATCCGAAGCCCGTCACGGACATCGTCAACCCGGCGGTCCAGCAGACCCTGTCCGACGTACATCAGAAGGACCCCCGGCCCGAGGTGGAGGCGGCCAAGTGAGCGCATCAGCCGTCCACAGCCTGTGGACAACGGCGGCCGAGCCGATCGCCAAGATCGACGCGCCGAAGATCGAATACGGGCAATTGTCGCCCACCTTGATCGTCGTGGGTGCGGCGATCGTCGGAGTGCTCGTCGAGGCGTTCGTGCCGCGCAAGCACCGCTACTACGCACAGCTGTTCGTGTCCGTCGTCGCGCTGGCCGCTGCCTTCGCCGCGGTCGTCGCCCTCGCGGCGGACGGCTACGGCACCACCAAGGCGCGCATCGCCGCCATGGGTGCGATCGCGGTCGACGGACCGGCCCTCTTCCTGCAGGGCACGATCCTGCTGGCCGCCCTGGTCGGCCTGTTCACCTTCGCCGAACGCCGCCTCGACCCCGAGGCGCACGGCAACCGGGTCGACTCCTTCGCCGCCCAGGCGGCCTCCGTGCCCGGCAGCGACAGCGAGAAAGCCGCGGTCAAGGCCGGTTTCACCACCACCGAGGTCTTCCCGCTGCTGCTGTTCGCGGTCGCCGGCATGCTGGTCTTCCCGTCGGCCAACGACCTGCTGACCCTCTTCATCGCCCTGGAAGTCTTCTCGCTCCCCCTCTATCTCCTGTGCGCCCTGGCCCGCCGCAAGCGGCTCATGTCGCAGGAAGCCGCGGTCAAGTACTTCCTGCTCGGCGCCTTCGCCTCCGCCTTCACCCTCTTCGGCATCGCCCTGCTGTACGGGTACGCCGGCTCGGTGTCGTACGCGACGATCTCCCAGGTCGTCGACGGCACCGTCAAGAACGTGAACCCGGCGCTCGCCGACACCATGGGCAACGACGCGCTGCTGCTCGTCGGCACCGCGCTGATCGTCATGGGCCTGCTGTTCAAGGTCGGCGCCGTGCCGTTCCACATGTGGACGCCGGACGTCTACCAGGGCGCGCCGACCCCGGTCACCGGCTTCATGGCCGCGGCGACCAAGGTGGCCGCCTTCGGCGCGCTGCTGCGGGTCCTCTACGTCGTCCTGCCCGGCCTGCGCTGGGACTGGCGGCCGGTCATGTGGGGCGTCGCGATCATCACCATGCTGGGCGGCGCGATCGTCGCGATCACCCAGACCGACATCAAGCGCCTGCTGGCGTACTCGTCCATCGCGCACGCCGGATTCATCCTCGCGGGTGTCATCGCGACCACCCCCGACGGTGTCTCGTCCGTGCTGTTCTACCTGGCCGCGTACTCCTTCGTGACCATCGGCGCGTTCGCGGTGGTGACCCTGGTGCGCGACGCCGGCGGCGAGGCCACGCACCTGTCCAAGTGGGCGGGGCTGGGCCGGCGCTCGCCGCTGGTCGCGGCCGTGTTCGCGGTGTTCCTGCTGGCCTTCGCAGGTATCCCGCTGACCTCCGGGTTCGCCGGGAAGTTCGCCGTGTTCAAGGCGGCCGCCGAGGGCGGGGCGGGGCCGCTGGTCGTGGTCGGTGTGATCTCGTCGGCGATCGCCGCGTTCTTCTACATCCGGGTGATCGTGCTGATGTTCTTCAGCGAGCCGAAGCCGGAGGGTCCGACCGTCGCCGTGCCGTCTCCGCTGACGATGGCTGCCATCGGCGTGGGGGTCGCGGTCACGCTGGTGCTCGGTGTGGCGCCGCAGTACTTCCTGGACCTGGCGAACCAGGCCGGGGTGTTCGTGCGCTGACCCGCGAGACGCGTGTACGGCGGGTCCGGCTCCCTCGGTTTCCGAAGGGCCGGGCCCGTCCGCGTGTTCGAGTGAGGCACGTTGTACACAGGGTGACCTGAGCGAGCCTGTGGATAACTCCGGCGGTGTCAGTCCGGACCCCTATCGTGGAGGCAGTGGTCGAGGGACGACGTACGGGGGACGAGACGATGGGTGGGACGGGCGGGATCGGCGAGATGACAGGGATCACCGGGACACCGGGGCGGACGGAGAGCGAGGCACTGGCCACGCTGCACCGGGTCTTCGGATACGAGGCCTTCCGCGGCGAGCAGGAAGAGGTCATCGAGCATGTGGTGGCCGGCGGGGACGCGGTCGTCCTCATGCCGACCGGCGGCGGCAAGTCGCTGTGCTACCAGATCCCGGCCCTGGTCAGACCGGGCACGGGAGTGGTCGTCTCGCCGCTGATCGCCCTCATGCAGGACCAGGTGGACGCACTGCGGGCGCTCGGCGTGCGCGCCGGGTTCGTCAACTCCACGCAGGACTTCGACGAGCGGCGCGTGGTCGAGGCCGAGTTCCTCGCGGGCGAACTGGACCTGCTCTACCTGGCGCCCGAGCGGCTGCGCCTGGACTCCACGCTGGATCTGCTCTCGCGCGGCAAGATCTCGGTGTTCGCGATCGACGAGGCGCACTGTGTGTCCCAGTGGGGCCACGACTTCCGCCCCGACTATCTGTCCCTCTCCCTGCTCGGTGAGCGCTGGCCGGACGTCCCGCGCATCGCGCTCACGGCGACGGCCACCCGCGCGACCCACGAGGAGCTCACCCAGCGGCTGAACATGCCGGCCGCCCGGCACTTCGTGGCGAGCTTCGACCGCCCCAACATCCAGTACCGGATCGTGCCCAAGGCCGACCCGAGGAAGCAGCTGCTGGGCTTCCTGCGCGAGGAGCACCCGGGCGACGCGGGCATCGTGTACTGCCTGTCGCGCAACTCGGTCGAGAAAACCGCCGAGTTCCTCTCGAAGAACGGCGTCGAGGCGGTCCCGTACCACGCGGGTCTGGACGCGGGCACCCGCGCGGCGCACCAGGCGCGGTTCCTGCGCGAGGAGGGCCTGGTCGTCTGCGCGACCATCGCCTTCGGCATGGGTATCGACAAGCCGGACGTCCGCTTCGTCGCCCACCTCGATCTGCCCAAGTCGATCGAGGGCTACTACCAGGAGACCGGCCGCGCGGGCCGTGACGGACTCCCCTCGACGGCCTGGATGGCCTACGGCCTCAACGACGTCATACAGCAGCGCAAGCTGATCCAGTCCGGCGAGGGCGACGAGGCGTTCCGGCGGCGGGCCACCGCCCACCTGGACTCGATGCTGGCGCTGTGCGAGACCGCCCAGTGCCGTCGGAGCCAGCTCCTCGCCTACTTCGGGCAGGAGGCCGGCCCGGCGGGCTGCGGCAACTGCGACACTTGTGTCGCCCCGCCGGAGACCTGGGACGGCACGGTCGCCGCCCAGAAGGTGCTGTCGACGGTGGTGCGGCTGCAGCGGGAGCGCGGGCAGAAGTTCGGCGCGGTGCAGATCGTCGACATCCTGCTGGGCAAGCGCACGGGCAAGGTCATCCAGTTCGACCACGACCAGCTGTCCGTGTTCGGCATCGGCGAGGAGCTCGCCGAGGGTGAATGGCGGGGCGTCGTCCGGCAGTTGCTGGCGCAGGGTCTCCTCGCGGTCGAGGGGGAGTACGGCACCCTGGTGCTGACCGAGGCCAGCGGGGCGGTCCTGCGGCGCGAGCGGGAGGTGCCGCTGCGCAAGGAACCGAAGAAGCCGGCGACGGCGAAGGCGTCGGGCTCGTCCTCCACCGGGAAGGGCAAGGCCAAGGCGTCCGCGGCCGAACTGCCCGAGCAGTTGCTCCCCGCCTTCGAGGCGCTGCGCGCCTGGCGCGCCGAACAGGCCCGCGAACAGGGCGTCCCGGCGTACGTCATCTTCCACGACGCCACGCTGCGGGAGATCGTCACCGCGTGGCCGACATCGGTGCGGCAGCTGGGCGGGATCAGCGGCGTCGGCGAGAAGAAGCTCGCGACGTACGGGGAGGGCGTCATCGCGGTCCTGGCGGAGCTGGGGAGCGCGCCGGGGGCGGCTGCGGAGGTCGGCGGGGAGACGGGGAGCGCCGGAGGGCCAGCGGGCGGTTCCGGCGCCGCGGCCGGAGCCGTGGCCAAGGCCGGTGCTGACGACGACTGGCCCGAGATGGACATGGAGCCCGAGCCGGACGACTGGATATAGGCGCCGGGCCGGACCCGACCACAGGTCGGCCGCGCGCACTCGGGCGGGGTGTGCGCGGCCGTGTGGACCGACGGCGACCGACGGCGACCTCACCACGCCCGTGCTGTACGGGGTGGGCCGAACAGGTGGTGCGGAAGTGCTGCGCCGCCCCTTACGGCGGCGGCGCGGTGCCGGTGTCACGCCAGGGCGTTGAGGCCCGGCGCGAAGGCGATCAGCAGGGGGAGCAGGGGGATCAGCCCGGCCACCGCCGTCGTCAGCGCCCGGTGTCTGCGGCCCAGCCGGGGCGGCGGCTCGAGGAGCCGGTCGACGCGCTCGCCGAGGAGGCGATGACTGGAGGCGCAGGACAGGACACCCCGGTGCTGGTTCAGCTCTATCAGCGCCAGGGCGGTGGTCAGGTGGCCGCAGCGACGGGACGCGGTGTCGTCGGCGGCGAGTTCGACCAGGCGGTGCGTCTGGTCGCAGAAATGGGAGAAGAGCGGAATGCGGGGGAATCCGGTGGCCAGGGCGGTCGAGAGGTGCAGCAGCCAGTCGTGGTGGGCGCGGGCGTGGCCGCGCTCATGGGTCAGGACGGCGTCCAACTGGTGGGAGGTGAGGCGGTGCAGGGCCCCGGTGGTGACGATCAGCTGGGGCGGGTTGCCGGGCATCCACCAGGCGTCGGGGTACTCGTCCTCCAACACCAGCAGCGGGCCACGGGCGGACGGCAGGCCCGCGGGCAGGTCGGGGGCGCGTTCACGCAGGTGGGCGCGGGCCTGGCCGCGGCGGCGGCGCGCCTCCACGAGCTCCCGGGCCAGCATCGCGGTGGTCCAGGCGGCCCCGCAGGCCAGCAGCAGGGTGAGCGCCGTAGCCCAGGGCGGGGCCGCGGAGAGGTCGTACGCCTCGGTCACCGCGGGCGGAGCGGGGGCGAAGACCTGGACGCGGACCGTGTGGAAGACGGCGGCCGTGCCGAGTACCAGCGCCGCCAGACAGCACAGCAGCACCGTGGCGACCAGGCACTGCCACACCCACAGCGCCACGACCGGCTCCCGCTCGGGCCACTCGGCCCGGGTCAGCGCACGCGGCGCCGGCACGGCGGCCGTCACCGCGACGGCGCTCAGCAGGAGCAGGCAGACGGTCATGCCATCGGTCATGCCAGGGGCTCCGGATCCTGGTCGGAGAGGACGGACGAGGGACGCAAGGGGTGGGGCGGGCTTGCGCTCCGGGAGCGGAGGGCCGGCCGGTGGTGCGACGGACGTGCGGCGGGAGCGGCACGAGGACGGCGCCCGCCGCCAGTATGACGGCGGTGACCGCCGGAGTCAGCCTGCTGGAAGCAGGCCCGTCATCCCGCCACGATCCGCCCGCTCACCACTCCCAGCCCCACCCGCAGGCCGCCGGACCCCGGGGCCCATGCCGACAGGGTCACCTCGTCGCCGTCCTCCAGGAAGGTCCGCTTGCCGTCGGGGAGTTCGAGGGCGTCGCGGCCGTTCCAGGTCAGCTCCAGGAGGGAGCCGCGCTGGTCCGGGGCCGGGCCGCTGACCGTGCCCGAGCCGTAGAGGTCGCCGGTGCGCAGGGAGGCGCCGTTGACGGTCATGTGGGCGAGCTGCTGGGCGGCGGTCCAGTACATCGAGGCGAAGGGGGGTTCGGACACGACATGGCCGTTGATCGCCACCGAGATCCGCAGGTCGTAGCCGGCGGGTTCGGCGGCGGAGTCGTCCAGGTAGGGCAGCAGTGGCTGGGTGCGCTCCGGCGGGGCCACGCGCGCCTCCTCCAGCGCCTCCAGCGGGGTGATCCAGGCCGACACCGAGGTGGCGAAGGACTTGCCGAGGAACGGGCCGAGGGGGACGTACTCCCAGGCCTGGACGTCCCGGGCGGACCAGTCGTTGAGCAGGCAGAGGCCGAAGACGTGGTCCCGGAAGGCGCCCGCGGCCACCGGCTCGCCCATCGCCGACGGCACGCCCACCACGAAGCCGACCTCGGCCTCGATGTCGAGGCGGACGGACGGGCCGAACACCGGGGTGGGATCGGCGGGGCCCTTGCGCTGGCCCGACGGGCGGACCACGTCCGTGCCGGAGACGATCACCGTGCCCGACCGGCCGTGGTAACCGATGGGCAGATGCTTCCAGTTCGGGGTGAGGGAGTCGGCCGCGTCGGGGCGGAAGATCTGGCCGACGTTCCGGGCGTGGTTCTCGGAGGCGTAGAAGTCGACGTAGTCCGCGACCTCGAAGGGCAGGTGCAGGGTCACCGAGGACAGGGGGCGGAGGAGCGGTTCGAGAGCGGCGCGGTGCGCGGGGTCGGTGACGGCCTCGGTGAGCGTGCGCCGGACCTCCGACCAGGTGGTGCGGCCCGCCGCCAGCAGGGGGTTGAGGGTCGGCCGGGCGAGCAGGGCGGCGTGCGGCGAGCCGAGCGCGCGGGCCGCGGCGCCCGCGTCCAGGACGTGGTCGCCGAGCCGTACGCCGACGGTCCGCTCCGCGGAGCCCGGGAGGGAGAAGACGCCGTACGGAAGGTTGTGCGGGCCGAAGGGATCGCCCTCGGGGATGTCGAAGGGGGGCATCGGGTACTGCCTCTCTTTCGTGCTCACCATGTCGTGCTCGCGTGCGCTCCGCGGGTGCGGGCAGCCGGGCCACACGTTACGTCCGACCCCGTGCCGACGGGATGGGGCGGGGACCCGCGGGTTGTGCGGGGACGGGACCCGCGGGGCACCCCGGGGTGCGATGCGGGGTGTGCCTGAGCGGGGGATCCGCGGGGCGGGCGATGGCAGCTCTCCGCTTTTGTCTGCTTACCGGAAGTTGTCGACGGGAGGGTGCGCAATCTTGACGGAGCGGTGCGAAAGGGGACACTCTGAGCGGGTGCCGGAAGGCCTCGGGGAGGGGGCGTTCCCATGGCACACCTGGGGGGCGGATGGCCATTGGGGAGGCCGGCCTCGGGTCGGCGCGGCGTGGTGCACGGCCGAAGCGGCTGGAAGCGACCATGCGCGGCAGACTCGGCCGGGAATGCGTGTACGTGCCGTCGTGCAGATTCGGGCTGTACGTGGCCCTGCGCCACTGGTGCCCGCCCGGCGGCCGGGTACTGATGTCGCCGGTCAACGACGACGTGATTTTCTTCGTGGTGCTCGCGGCCGGGCTGAGACCCGTGCAGGCGCCGTTGAACCCGTTGGACGCGTCGATCGACGTCGACGCCGTGCCCGACGAGACGTGGGGCTCGCTGTCCGCCGTGCTCACGACGAATCTGTACGGCAACCCGGACGACACGCCGTGGCTGCGGGAGAAGTGCGACGCGCTGGGCATCCCGCTGTTCGAGGACGGGGCCCACGCGATCGGCAGCGAGGTGGGCGGGAGACCGGTCGGGTCCTGGGGGGACGCCTCCGTCTTCAGCCTGTCCAAGCATGTCGGTGCCAAGGCCGGGGGTTTCCTGGCCTTCGCCGACCCCGGGCTGCGCGACGCGTTGGAGAAGAGCTGCGCGGACCTGCTGCTGCCGGGCAGGCTTACGGCGGAACTCGCCTACACGGTCCGGCCGTACGCGGAGGCCGCCGTGCGGGGTCTGGGGCTGCGACGGGCGGCCTGGGCCACCCTGCGGCTGCTCGGGCTGATGGAGCGCGAGGAGATCAGGATGCCGCTGTGCCCGCAGGAGCTGGCCCGGGCCGTGGCGGCGGCGCCGGACCTCACCGCGCACGACTCCTGGGTACGGGTCGACATGCACGACTACCGGCTGCGTTCCGGTGCGCTGCGGCTCGGGCGCATCGGGCGCAGGCTGGACCGCCTGGACGGGGTGCTGGCCGCCTGCCGGGCCGGCACGGAGCTGCTGCTGTCCACGCCGTGGGCGAGACCGCACAGCAAGGTCGGGCCCGTTCCCGCCCAACCCCTCTTCCGGGTGCCCCTGTTCGTGGCCGACCGGGACGCGGCGAGGGCGGCGCTCGAACGGCGGGGCATCGTCGTGGGGTACCTCTATGACCCGCCGCTCGACGACTACGCGGGGGAGCGGTTCACGGATCCGTCGCCCGACCCGGCCGGGGCCCGCTGGTTCGCGCGGCACGCGCTGCCCGTGGACCCGCTGCGGGCCCGTCGGATCGTCGAGGCGCTGGACGACGCCAGGGTGCGGCCGGCCGAGGTACCGGGAGGGCTGGGACCGACCCGTGGCTGAGACACAGGCCGAGATCCAGGTACCCGGGCGCCCGGCGCCGCCCGCCGGGAAGGGGACGCACGGGCCGGCACCGGCCGACGACGGCCACGGCAGCGACTCGCTGTTCAGGAACGCCTACTTCCTGATGCTCAGCACCGGTGTCTCGGCGGTGCTGGGCCTGGGATTCTGGCTGGTGGCAGCCCGCTACTACTCCGAGGAGGCCGTCGGCCAGGGGTCGGCCGCGATCGCCGCGATGCGGCTGCTCGCCAGCATCACGGCGACCACGATGATCGGCGCCGTCGTCCGCTTCGTCCCGCGCGCGGGACGCGCCACCGGCTCGCTGGTGTGGCGCGCGTACGCGGCGAGTTCGGTGGTCGTGGCCATGGCCGCCGCCGTCTTCCTGTTCACGCTCGACCTGTGGGGTGCGTCCTACGCGCCCCTGGGGACACCGGCGGCGGGCGCGGCGTTCGTCGTGGCGTGCGTGGCGTGGGCGCTGCTCACGCTGCAGGACGGGGTGCTCACCGGGCTGCGCAGATCGGGCTGGGTGCCGATCGGGAACGCGATCTTCTCGGGTGGCAAGCTGATCCTGCTGGTCGTCTTCGCGACGGCGCTGCCGGTGCTCGGCATCTTCGTGTCCTGGGCCGTGGCCATCGCGTTCTCGACGCTCCCGCTGGGCTGGCTGATCTTCCGCAGGCTCATCCCGCGCCAGGCCGACGCCGATCGGGACCTGGAGCCGCCGAAGCTGCGGGAGATGGGCCGTTTCCTGGCCGGGGACTCGCTGGGCGCGCTGTTCAGCCTGGCGATGATCAACCTGCTGCCGGTGATGGTCGCGGTCCGCTTCAGCGCGGCGGAGAACGGCTACTTCTACGTGGCGTACACCGTGGGCGGCACGATGGAGTTCATGGCCATCAACATGGCCTCCTCCCTCACCGCCCACGCCTCGCACGACCCGCGCCGGCTCGCCGACGGGGTGCGCGGGGCGCTGCGCCGGATGACGCTGCTGCTGGTGCCTGTGGTGCTGGTGCTGGTGCTGTTCGCGCCGCAGATCCTCACGCCGTTCCACGAGGACTACGCCGAGCACGGCACCACCGTGCTGCGACTGCTGGCCGCCGGGGCGCTGCCCCGGGTCGTGGTCGAGTTGTACATCGGGGTGCTGCGGGTGCAGGGCCGCACCGGGGTGCTCGCCGCGCTCCAGGGCGCCATGTGCACGCTGGTACTGGGCAGCGCGGCCGTGTTGTTCGCGCCGACCGGGATCGACGGCGCGGGCTGGGCGGTGCTGATCAGCATGACGCTGATCGCCGCGGTTTCGGTGGTGGGCCTGCGCTCCGCCCTGCGCCGCAACGACCGGCTGCCCCCCGACGGTCCCGCCACCGCCCCGGCCGCGAAGGACACCCGCCTGGCCCGTCTGAACGCCACCGCCGGGTACGGCACCAACTGGGCGCGCAGGGCGGCGTACGAGCGCGAGGGGCTCGACGAGGACACGGTCACGCTGTTCATCGGGCGTCCCGGGTACGAACGCGAGGCGCTGCAGGCGGACACGCTGGCGCTGATCGCCCGGCCGCGGCGGTCCGGCGCGGGGAGCGAGGAGGCCCCTCGGTCCGGCCGGGAACGGACCGCGCCGGCCGACTCCGTGGAGCGGTGGACCACGGGCGCCCTGTGGGGGCTGCTCGGTGTGGCCACGGCCGTCTTCTGGGCGGCGTTGCACGGTCTGCCGTGGCTCGACGGCCCGTACGAGGACGTACTCACCGGGCAGCACATGCTGACGGCGCTGCCGCCCGCGGCGCTCGCGGCGGGCGGGGTGCTGCTCGTGGTGTTCGTCGGCTCGGTGACCCTGCGCAACGCGCGGGACGTGTGGCTGCCGGGGGCGGCGCTGGCGTCGGCGCTGCTCGCCCTGGACGCCGTACCCATGGCCTTCGGATGGGAACCGCGGCCGGTCGGCGGGGAGTTGTACTCGCGGGTGGCCGGGTTCCTCGCGGACGGGGTGGGGCTGGACGGGCCCGAGCCGCTGCTGCGGTGGGTACCGCCGGTCGCGCAACTGCTGTGCCTCATACCGGTGTGGCTGCTGCTGGGGCGGGTGGGCGCGCGGTGGACGTGGCCGGGGCGGTGGGGTGTGCTGTATCTCCTCGCACTGGGCGGCTGGGTGTGGCGGCAGGAACTCGCGCCGGCGGCTCTGCCCCTGCTCGCCGTCCTCGGTCTCGCCGTCCTGGCCCTGGCGTTGCACGGGAGAGTGGCGCGCGCCCACTCCTGAAGCGCCGGTCCGCCGCGTCAGTGGGACATTCCGCCGCGTGAGGGGACCTTCCGAGGTGTCAGCGCGTCGGCACCGGCTGGTGGAAGTAGCTGTTCCGGCCGGCCTCGCGGTAACCCTCCAGTCCCGGGCCGTCGTTGACGGTGAGGTCGCACTCGGGCTCCTCGGAGGTGGGCCGGTTCCAGTGGACCAGGGCCTTCACGTCGGGGAGCTTCTTCACGGAGGCGGGGATCCGGGTGTACCAGTCGCGCTGGCGCACCGGGTCGTCCGCGTCGGGCGCGGTGGCGTACTCGGCGAGCATCACGGGCTTGTCGTCGGTGACGTTCTCGCGGAGCCATTCGTAGCTGGGGCGTTGGCTGCGCAGGAAGTCCTTCCAGTCGCTGGTGCCGTGGCACTGGTAGTAGTTGTACTGGTCCATGGCGATCCAGTCGACGTACCCGTCACCGGGGTACAGCGCCTTCATGTCCCTGGCGCTGCCGAGATAGCCGGAGACGGTCCACACCCACACGACGTTGTCGGCGCCCAGTTCCCGGAAGCGGTCGCGCAGATGGCGGTAGGCCGCGACGAACTCCTCCGGGGTGCCGGCGCCTTCCTTGATACGGGCGTCGGTCTCCTGGTCGAAGGAGAGGAAGACGCGTTTGCCGTAGGCCTTGATACGGCGGATCTGCGGATCGAGGATCTTCTCGTCGTACTTCCCCGAGGCGATGTTCTTCCAGCCGAGCTGGGTCTCCGTCCAGTTCTCGTGGTGCGGTTCGGTCCAGACGGTGGACTCCCAGGCGAGCATGAGGAGCCGGTCCCGGCCGAGGTCCTGTTCGTCGGGGGTGAGGAGTTCCCCGTCGAGCCTTGTGCCCGACATGTCGTGGTAGTTGTAGACGAGGTCGAGCTTGCGGCCGATGCGCTTCTCGAAGCCGAGCACGGCGTCCTTGAGGGAGCCGTTCCCGGCGTACGGCACTGCGGCGCCCCACCAGGCGCCGCAGGGCGGAACCAGTGTGCCGGTGGGGGCGCAGGCACCGGTGGGCAGCGCGCCCGAGGCCGCGTTGTCCGGCAGGGGGTCCCCGGCGGACGCACGGTCGCCGGGGCGGTTGGCCCACAGGCCCAGCCCGGCGAGCAGCGCGGCCACCGCCACCAGCACGACGGACGTGTAGGTGCGCCTCACCCCTTCCCGCTTCACTCCTTCCCACTCCCTCACTTCGTTGTCGTTCCCCTCGCTGTGCCTTCGGTGCCGTCCCGTCACGTGGCACTACCGCCCAAGGGCCTGCGCCGGCCGGGCTCCACCGCGCCGCGCCGGGCGGCGGGCAGCGGGAGGCCCGGAAGGGCGGCGACGACCGTGGTGAAGACGGCGAGCGAAACGAGGAAGGCCACCTCCGAGAAACCCTTCACCAGGAACAGCGAGGTGGCGGTCAGCACGCCCAGCGAGAGGCTGATGGGTGCGGCGAGCGCGACCGCCTCCAGCCGGGCCCCGGAGGCCAGCCCGCCCGGCTGCGGATACAGCGCCGCACAGCCCGGCCCGAACAGGACGAAGAGCAGCACCGGGATCCAGCGCAGCGGAGAGGGCCCGGGTACGGCGGTGGCGGCCAGCGCGAGCCAGCCGGAGACTCCGACGAGGACTCTGAGCCGCGTCGCGGTGACCCGGACACGCCGTGCCTCCCCGGGGTCACCGGTGACCCCCCTGACCGCGGTGTCCTCGTCGCCGGTGTTGCCGATGCCGCCGTTCTCGCCGCTGTCCGCGGATTCCGTGGTCGTCACTTCGATCACCTTGAGTCCTACTAGTGGGCGGTCAGCGGGCGGCCGGGCGGTACTCCAGGACGACGCCGTACGGATGGCTCTCGACGGTCCGGAAGAGCGGTGAGGCGGCAAGCTTCGACCGCAGGGTCTCGAAGCCACCGGCCGGCAGCAGGCCCTCGCCGGCGGCGTAGATGTCCTGGGTGCGGGTGAGGACGACGTACGCCTTCGTGCCCGGTGGGATGCCGTCGACGAGGTAGGACACGGGGTCCTTGAGCATCTTCTCGTTGTCGGGCAGCGGCTGTTCGGCGAAGAACCAGTGTTCGAGACGGTCGTAGCGGTGGAGCGCCTGCGGGAAGGAACCGCTGGTGGCGAGGATCAGGGAGCCGTCCGGGGCCTGGTCCAGGGCCCTGGTGACCAGCGCGGTCTCCTCGGGCGGTGTGTAGAACATCCTCTCCTTGCCGTAGTACGACGGCAGGAAGCCGGCCAGCAGCACCAGCAGGACCGCGGGCAGTACGAACGCCGAGGCCCTGCGCCAGACCGCCCTCGCGCGGGTGCGATGGCTGCCCGCGAGGGCCGGGACGAGCGCGGCGGCGGCGAAGAAGGCCGCGCCGGGCAGGGCGAACAGATAGACCCGGAAGAGCATTTCGCCGCCGTAGTCGTTGACGGCGAACAGCGGCACCGGGGCGACCGACACCAGCAGCAGCGGCAGGGCACTGCGGGTCAGCCGGCGCCGCAGCACGACGGCCGTCCCGGCGAGGACGGCGACCAGGAGCACCATCACGATGTTGGCGGTGCCCGCGAGTTCGGGGCCGGGGCCGGTGAGCTGTCCCGCGTAGCCCGCGCGGGAGTTCTGCGTCAGCTCGCCGATCGACTTCCTGACGGTGGCGAGTGTCTCGACGAACAGCGGCCGCCCCATGGTCAGGTCCCAGGTCAGCATCAGCAGCGCGGTGACGACCAGCAGCCCGTAGTTGCGGTAGCGGCGGGTGAAGCTGAGCGCGAGCAGACAGATGGTGAGCATCACCGGGGTGAGCTGGTGGGTGGCGTTGACGGCGGCTATCAGCGGGGCGAGGATCGCCACGCAGATCGCGCGCTGCCGGTTGTCCGTGGGCGGCGGCACGGGGGCGGCCACCGGGTCCAGGAAGGTGCGGTCGCGCAGCCGTCCGGCGGAACCGGGCCGTACGAAGTGCCGCAGCACCACGGCGAGGACCGTCAGATGCAGCAGGTACGCGAGGGCCTGCGGGGCGAAGTAGTCCTGGCCCACCCAGTTGGCGAGCTGGAAGATCCACACGGCGGTCCAGATCAGCCGCCAGTCCTCGCAGAAGGTGCGGTAGATCAGCACCAGCACCGGCATCATCAGCAGACCGAGGACGATCGGCGCCCAGTTGGCGTAGGCGACGGCGCTCTCCACGCCGAAGGCGCGCACCAGGCCCGCGTTGAGGGTGAAGAAGCCCGGCCACTGGTCGTAGGCGGACATGTTGCCCGACAGTGCCGCGTTCGGCCGTAGCTCACCGCCTGCGAGCAGCGTGTTGACGATGGCGTCGTGTTTGGAGGCCCACGGGTAGCGGACCGCGTCGTACAGGATCGCCGGTGGCGCCTTGAGCGCGAACAGGAGCGCGGCGCAGTGTGCGGCCGGCCACCAGGGCGCGGTGCCGGCGCGGCGCAGACTGAGGACGAAGCCCGCGGTGAGGACCAGCAACGACAGGTAGTAGGCGACCGGCAGGCGGTCCAGCAGGCCGTAGTCGTCCATGTGCCGGAAGCCGATGCGGGGCAGCGAGTACGCCCACAGCCCGGCGGCGAGCAGCAGCGTCAGCAGGGCGGCGTCCGGCGGGCGGCGCGGAAGCCGCCAGGGTCTGCGGTCGCCGCCGCGGGTGGCGGGGGGCGGGGCGGGCCGCACGCTGCTCTCTGTGCTCGGTACGGACACATGTTGCTGCATGCCGAGGCTCCCTCCCCCAGGCCAACTATAGGAATTACGTCTGCTTTTCACACCAAAAGACCTGATTGATCTTCAAGGAGTCGCCGTCGAGCCGTCGTAGCCGCACGTCAGCCCGCGAAGACAGGCCCCCGTACGACCGCGCGCGCACGCCGGTACCACCGCCAGCCCACCGTTTTCGGCCCGTCCCGGTACGGGGCGATCCGTGCGCCGCGCCCCGCCAGCCAGCCCTCGACATCGGCGACGGTGTGGCTCCGCCGCACGATGAGCCGGGCGATGCGGTAGTGCTCGTCGCGGTCCGAACTGAGCGCGTGGCGTACGGCGGTGGCGGTCTCGTAGCCCGCCGCGGCCGCCATCCTGCGCACCCGGCCGCTGTTGTAGCCGTGCGGATAGGCGAGATGCCGGACGCGGTGGCCGAGGGCGTCCTCCAGCACCGAGCGGGACGCGCGCAGCTCGTGGGCCAGCGCCCGGGGCGCGAGGGTGTCCAGCTGGGCGTGGGTGACGGTGTGGCTGCCGACCTCCATGCCGTACTGCTCCAGGGACGCCGCCTGCTCCAGTGTCATCATCGGCGCGGGCGGCAGCAGACTGCGCCCGCCCGCCGTGATGGCGCCGGTGGTGAGGTAGGCGGTGGCGGGCAGCCCCCGCCCGGCCAGCGCCTCGGCGGTGGGACCGGGCAGGTCGGCGAACCCGTCGTCGAACGTGAGCAGCACCGGCCGGGGCGGCAGCGGCACCCGCCCGGCCAGGTGGTCGGCGAGCGCGCCGATCGTGACCGGCGTACGGCCGCTGTCGACGACGGCGTCCAGATGCTCCCCGAACTGCTTCGGGCCGACAGTGAACTCCGCGATCCAGTCCGGCGGTTCCTCCATCACGGCGTGGTAGAGGAACACCGGGATGCCCGGCACACCGGCGCCACGGGCACCTCTGTGCGCGCCCCCCGCGCCCACCACGCCCCCCGTCATCGCGCGACCCCCCGCAGCGCGAGCCGCGCCCGCAGATAGCCGACCGGGCCGTACAGCATCCCGCGCCGCTGGAGCCGCGACAGCCGACCGGGCCAGGCGTGAGTGCGCCGGTCGTGCGCGCCGGGCGCGTTGCCCTTCTCGGCCTCCTCCTCCCGGCTCGCCGTGAGCGTCCGCGCGTACGCCAGCCCCCTCGGCAGCCGCGCCAGGAACCCCGGCAGCAGCGCGGGCCGGTTGACCAGGACCGCCGTGAGGTAGGCGGTGAGGCCGGCGCCGTAGCCGTACGCCTGGGTCTCCAGGTCGCGCCAGGTCTCGCGGTGGTGGTGCCAGACCAGGGCGTACGGCGTGTAGTGCAGCCGGTGCCCCTCGGCGAGGACGCGGACGAACCCGTAGAGGTCGTCGCCGCCCCGTGCGAGCGTGCCCGCGCCGGTCGCCGGGTCGAAACAGCCCACCGCCCGCAGCGCCGCCGTACGGAAGGCCATGTTGGCGCCGGAGCCGAAGCGGCCCGCGGTGAACGGGAACAGCGGCTCGTCGGCGGGCGGGTCGGCGGGGTCGTACGTGCGCGGGGCGAACCCCTTCGCGAAGCCGCCGTGGCTCTCCAGGAGGACCTGGGCGGGGGTGCGCAGCCGGGCCGGCAGGATCAGGCCGGTGGCGCAGCCGAGGCCGGGGTCGGCGGCGAAGGGCGCGGTGAGTTCGGTGAGCCAGCGCGGGTCGGCGACCACGTCGTCGTCCGTGAACGCGACCACCTCGCCGTGCGCGGCCTCCACGCCGGTGTTGTGCGCGACGGCGAGCCCGGGCACCGGCTCGGTCACGTACCGCACGCGCTCGGCGTACTTGCGCGCCACCAGCTCCCGGGTCGCGTCCGTCACGGGCGCGTTGTCGACGACGACGATCTCGAAGCCCGGGTGGTCCTGGGCGAGGAGCGAGTCGAGCGCGTGGGCGAGCTGCTCGGAGCGCTCGCGGGTGGCGATGACCACCGTGGTGGACGGCACCGACACGGCGACGGGCGGGCCGTCGGCGTACCGTGAGCCCTCCGCGAGGGCCGCCGCCCTGAGCACCGTTTTCGGATCCGCCCCCTCCGGTACGTGCGCGAGCAGCGTCCCCATCGGCCGCCCGCCCTTCCTGACCAGCACGAACACCTCGCCATGCGTGATCGGCGGACTGCCGGGGCCGGGTCTGAGGACACCTCGCTCCGTCAGCTCCAGCTCGGCGATCTGCACCGGCCCGATGCCGAGGAACCTCTCGATCTCCTGTTCGGTACGTGTCGCGCGTGACATGAACCCCCCTCGTGCCGAGCGACTCGGACGACCTGCGACGACCTGCGACGACCTGCGACGATCAGGCAACAACCCGCGACCGGGCTGCGACGGCCTCTACGGCCGGCGCAGTCGGCCCGCCCCCTTCAGGGTCCGTGCGGCCAGCGCGGCGAGCCTCGGCCGGCCGCGCACGAAGTGGTGCGCCCGGCGCGAGGGCTCACGGCCGAGCCAGTGGAGCGCGGCGCCCACCCCCGGACGCGTCCACGCCCCCTCGTACACGGGGACCTCCCCGGTCTTCAGCGAGTCCTTGTACTCGGCCGCCCCCCGCCCCAGGTCGAGCAGCCCGATTCCCGCGGCCGCGGCCGCCTCCGCCATCCGCAGATGCAGCACCAGCCCCGGCGAGTACTTCGAGAACTCCGTGTCGTACGACGGGAACCAGCAGGCCAGCACGGTCGCCGACCGCAGCCCGAAGTGCGCGGCGATCGGCCGGTCACCGGCGTACAGGACGGACAGCGTGCCGGCGCACTCCGGCGCGCGCGTCTCGTGCAGGGTGTGCACGAGCCGGGTGATCCAGTCCTGGGCGAACCGGTCCCGTCGGCCGGTCCTGCGGTACTGCGCGGACTTCCACGCCATGAGTGTGCGCAGCGCGGCCGGGTCGCGTTCGTCGAACACGAACCGTGTCTCCCCGGCCTGCCGGCCGAGCCTGCGCTCCTTGGCGAGCGTCGTCTTCAGGAACTTCGGTGACTGGGCCCGCAGGACGGACTCGTACGTCTCGTAGCCCTTCTCCACGTCGATGACGTAGGAGGCGTACTCGGCCGCCGAGTGCGGGACGAACAGCCCCTGTTCCGCCTCCAGGTTGTCGAAGGCGAAGGTGGACAGGGAAGCGGCCCGCAGCAGTTCGTCGGCGTTGAGCCCGAGACCCGGCGCCAGTACGGCGCCCTGCGCGTCCGAGACGCCGTACGCGAGGGCCTGGCCCCGGCCGAGCCGGCCACGCTCATGGGGCAGGAAGCCGACCGGCTCGCGCCCCTCGTACACCACCGCCACGCGCGCGCGTGGCCGCACACGGCTCACGGCGTCGGTGAACTCCGGTTCCATGAACGGGTTGCGCGGCGCCGTCGACATGGCACGCAGCGCGCGCCACCGCTCCCGATCCCCCTCGCCGAGATCCTCCGGACTCAGCACACGGATACGTCCACTGCTCAACCTGACCCCCCGATCAAGTCCCCCCTGGACACCTGGGACGGTACCCCTCCAGACCGGGCGCGCGGTAGGGAGTGGAGCATCTTGTTGCCAACCGGTGCAGAGGCCTTTAACCGGTCGCTACCCGGCGATGTGGTGGAAAGCTGTTTCTCGGGCCCCTGTTCAACAGTGATCGGTGAGTGATCGGTCAACAAAAGAAGGGGAGTTGACAGAAGGGGGCCGGACTCCGTCCTGGTCCGGTTCGCGTCGAGTCCGGGGGTGCGGGATCCGTATTCTCTGATCATGGCCGCACCCACCGCATACGCCGAGCGCACCGCGTACTCCCTCGTCGCCACCGACCTGGACGGAACGCTGCTGCGCGGCGACGACACGTTCTCCGACCGGTCGCTGGACGCGCTCGCGCTGGTGGCGGCGGCCGGCGCTCGCCACCTGGTCGTGACCGGCCGGCCCGCGCCCCGCGTACGCCCGCTGCTCGACCTCCTGCACGGCAGGGGGCTCGCGGTGTGCGGACAGGGCGCGCAGTTGTACGACGCCGGCGCGGACCGTCTGCTGTGGTCGGTCACCCTGGACCGGGAACTCGCGGAGACCGCGCTCGGCAAGATCGAGGCCGAGGTCGGGCTCGTGTACGCGGCCGTCGACCAGGACGGCGTCGACGGGCTGACGCTCATCGAGCCGGGCTATCTGATGCCGCACCCGACCCTGCCCGCGCTGCGCGTGGAGCGGCGCGACGACCTGTGGTGCGAGCCGATCAGCAAGGTGCTGCTGCGCCATCCGGCGCTGTCCGACGACGAGTTGGCGGCGACGGCCCGCGCGGTGGTCGGCTCGCTCGCCACGGTCACCATGTCGGGGCCGGGCACGGTGGAGCTGCAGCCGTGCGGGATCACCAAGGCGACGGGGCTGGCCCTGGCCGCCGAGCATCTGGGCATCGGGCCCGAGGACACCATCGCCTTCGGCGACATGCCCAACGACATCCCGATGTTCGACTGGGCCGCCCGCGGGGTCGCGATGGCCAACGCCCATCCGGAGCTCAAGGCCGTGGCCGACGAGGTGACGACGTCGAACGAGGACGACGGCGTGGCCGTCATCCTCGAACGTCTGTACAGGTAGCTGCTGTACAGGTAGCAGCCGGATGGTGGCTGCCGGGCTGCTCAGTACGCGCCGAACACGTTGTCGATCGAGCCGTACCGCGCGGCGGCGTAGTTGCAGGAGGCGGTGATGTTCGCGACCGGGTCGTACGGATTCCAGGACGTGCCGGACACGTGGTACGCGTTGAACGTCGGGTCGATGATCTGCAGCAGCCCCTTGGAGGGGGTACCGGCGGCCGCGTTGGAGTCCCAGAGGTTGATGGCGGACGGGTTGCCCGAGGACTCCCGGATCACGTTGCGGTAGATGCCGTTGTAGGTGCCGGGGATCCCGTGCTGCGCCATGACCTGGAGCGAGGCGCGGATCCAGCCGTCGAGGTTGTTGGCGTAGCCGAGGCTGGTGGCGGTGGCCACGGTCGGGGTGGCCGCGGAGGCGGTGGTCGCGCCGAGGATCGGCAGGGCGAGCACGGTGACGCCGGTGGCGGCGACGGCGAGCGTGCGGGCGAGGCGGCGGGCACGGCGGGGCTGAGCGGGCATGGCGAAGTTCCTCTCCGTCGCCTGCGAGGTGAGCTGTCGGGTTCGGGCGGGAGCTGCCCGGCCGTGCCCTCACGGACACGGCTTCACCCCGAGCTGCACCGGTCTGTCCTGGGCATGCCCAAAGGCATGGCCCGGCTGGACCCGTGCGGCGACTTACCTGGTTCCCCCGCTCCTGCCGTGGTGTTCTCGGTGGGTGTTCGGGCGGCGGCAGGATTAGGCGTCCGCCCGACAGGCCGGGAACGTATGCGAGAGCACATGTCCGAAACAAGTGGCGAATTCACAGTTAGCCCCTATTGACCTTGGTCTGTGGCCTATGGGGATGCTTGATCCTTTGTTGCTGCAAAGCATCAACTCGCCTGAGTGGGCCGAGGTGTCGGGGCGCGGTGGAGGGGAACGGGGAAGGGGCTGGTTCGGCTGGGCGAGTGAGGCAACTCACCGACATCCACAAGACGGGTGAATCGGGCAATAAACCCAGATGGCTGCTTAAGGGGTGCCCCTTCTCATAGGGCCTGTCCGGGCTGTAACCGTGGGGGCTCGTGGTGATCGAAACCTGACCGGATACGCTGACTTGAGTGAGCGCAGAGACCTATCGACAAACCGCGTAGCCGCCGATAGACACCAGCAGACAGGAGACTCCTCGTGACCGTCGTCGAGCCGTTTGGGCTGAGCGTGCGGGACCAGGCTCTGGAAGCCGATGTCCAGGCCGGATTGGCGGCTGTCGAGGAAGGCTTGCTCGAGGCCACCAAGAGTGAGGTCCCGTTCATCACGGAGGCGGCCCAGCACCTGCTGCGGGCCGGCGGGAAGCGGTTCCGGCCGCTGCTCGTGATGCTCGCGGCGCGCTTCGGCGACCCGTACGCGCCGGGGGTCGTCCCCTCCGCCGTCGTCGTCGAGCTCACCCATCTGGCGACCCTGTACCACGACGACGTGATGGACGAGGCCGCGGTGCGGCGCGGGGTGCCCAGTGCGAACGCCCGCTGGGGCAACTCGCTCGCCGTCCTCACCGGCGACTTCCTCTTCGCGCGCGCCTCGCACATCCTGGCCGACCTCGGCCCGGAGGCGGTGCGGGTGCAGGCGGAGGCGTTCGAGCGCCTGGTCACCGGCCAGATCCTGGAGACGGCCGGCCCGGTCGACGGCCGCGACCCGGTCGACCACTACCTCGACGTCCTCGGCGGCAAGACCGGCTCCCTGGTGGCGGTGTCCTGCCGCTTCGGCGCGATGATGTCGGGCGCCGACGAGACGGTGGTGGACGTGCTCACCCAGTACGGGGAGCGGCTCGGGGTCGCCTTCCAGCTCGCCGACGACGTCCTGGACATCGCCTCCGACTCCCACGAGTCGGGCAAGACACCCGGCACGGACCTGCGCGAGGGCGTCCCCACCCTTCCGGTGCTGCGGCTGCGCGAGCGCGCTGCCCAGCAGGCGCTGCCCGAGGACATCGCACTGTGCGAGCTCCTCGACTCCGACCTGAGCGACGACGCCAGGCTCGCCGAGGCGGTCGCGGCCCTGCGCGCCCACCCGGCGCTGGAGCGGGCCCGCCGTGACACCGTGCGCTACGCCGAGGAGGCCCGCGCGGCGCTGGCCCCTCTCGCGGAGTGCGACGCGAAGGCGGCCCTCATGGAACTCTGCGACGCGGTGGTGCACCGGGCCGGCTGACGTCGCGCTCCGCTGGGGCACGATGTGTCTTCGTTCGTCTGCGGCGTCGTTGTGGCTGGTCGCGCAGTTCCCCGCGCCCCCTTGGGGTGCTGTCGAACCGTAGCCGACATTGCCTCACCGCCCCTCCGGTCATCCCCTACCCCTACGGGTCGGACGACCCGGGTCTCTCTCGCGTCATACCGCAGGCGTACGCGGAGTTGAGTCCGTGGGGTGACGCTTCCTCATGCGGCATTTGGTCAGATGGGAATCACGGAAAACACCACTCCTCACCGATTCGGGTGAGAATGGCGGCACGGGGTGGGGACGCTCCACGTGAGATGACCAGCCGCCGCCGACGACGGAGGTAAGGCAGACATGGCACCGAACGCAACCGACGACAGCACGACCGCCGGGGAGACGGACGACCTGCGCGTCGGGCGGCGCAAGGCCGTGCGGTACGTCGTCCCGGTCACCGTGATCGGCGTCGCCGCGGCGACGATCGGCCTGGTCCCGGCGCTCGCCGACTCCGGTGACCCGGACCTGCCGAAGATCACCGCCCAGCAGCTCCTCGACAAGATCGCCGCCTCGGACGTGCAGCAGCTGTCCGGCACCGTGAAGATCACCACCGACCTGGGCCTGCCCGAGCTCGGCGGCCTGGAGAGCGGCCTGCTCTCGGGCGCCGCAGGCAACGGCGGTGACGGATCGTCCGCCGACCCCTCGACCAAGCTCACCGAACTCGCCTCCGGCACCCACACCCTGCGGGTGGCCACCGACGGCCCCGACCGGCAGAAGCTGTCCCTGATCGAGGACGCCGCCGAGTACAGCGTCATCCACAACGGCAAGGACGTGTGGGGCTACGACAGCGCCTCCAACGAGGTCTACCACTCCACCGTGGACGAGAGCGCCGAGGAGGCACAGCCGCCGGCCACCCCCAAGGACCTCACCGAGGACGCCCTGAAGGCGGTCGACGACACCACCTCCGTGACCGTCGACGGCACGGTCCATGTCGCGGGCCGTGACGCCTACAAGCTGCTGATCAAGCCCAGGCAGTCAGGTTCCACGGTCGGCGCGATCAGTGTGGCGGTGGACGCGAAGACCGGGCTGCCGCTGAAGTTCACGCTGACCCCGTCGAGCGGCGGCGCCGCCGTCGTGGACGTCGGTTTCACCCAGGTCACCTTCGCCAAGCCCGCCGCCTCCACCTTCGACTTCACCCCGCCCAAGGGCGCGAAGGTCACCGAGGCCGACGAGGCCGCGGAGCACTCCGGCAAGCCGGGCGCGTCCGACGGGGACCTCGCCGAGGACCTGCCCAAGGACCTCGACGGCCTCGACGGCCTCACCCCCGCCGAGGAGGCCGAGGGCTTCGACGTCCTCGGCAAGGGCTGGACCTCCGTCGCCGTCATCGAGACCGGCGGCAAGGGCGTCCCCTCCGACTCCGAGCTCAACTCCGAACTCGGCTCGGACGCCGGCGGCGCGCTCAGCGGCTTCCTGGGCTCCTTCGGCGACAAGGTGAGCGGCAAATTCGGCTCCGGTACCGTCTTCTCCACCCGCCTGATCAACGCCCTGGTCACGGACGACGGCACGGTCTACGTCGGCGCCGTCACCAAGGACGCCCTGGTGAAAGCGGCCGACTCGGCGAAGTAAGTACCCTACGGAGCCGGTGGACGAAGGGGGAGCCCATGGCTGACGAACCCGTCATCCACACCCATGCCCTCACCAAGCGCTACCGCGGTGGCCAGCTCGCCGTGGACCGCCTCGACCTCACCGTCCCGGCGGGCAGCGTCTTCGGCTTCCTCGGCCCCAACGGCTCAGGCAAGACCACCACGATCCGCATGCTGATGGGCCTGATCGAGCCCACGTCCGGCGCGGCGCGCGTCCTGGGGCAACCCGTGCCCCGGGCCGCGCGCACCGTGCTGCCGCAGGTCGGCGCACTGATCGAGGGCCCCGCGCTGTACGGCTTCCTCTCCGGCCGCGACAACCTCCTGCGCTACGACGCCGCCGACCCGACCGCCGACCCCCGCACCCGGCGGACCCGCGTCGCCGCAGCGCTGGAGCGGGTCGGACTGACGGCCGCGGCCGGCAAGAAGGCCAAGGCGTACTCGCTCGGCATGAAACAGCGGCTGGGCCTGGCCGCGGCCCTGCTCCAGCCCCGTCGGCTCCTCGTCCTCGACGAGCCGACCAACGGCCTCGACCCGCAGGGCATGCGGGAGATCCGTTCCCTCGTGCGGGAGCTGGCATCCGACGGCACGACCGTGTTCCTCTCCTCCCACCTCCTCGACGAGATCGAGCAGGTGTGCACGCACGCGGCGGTGATGGCGCAGGGCCGGCTGATCACGCAGGGCTCGGTGGCCGAGCTGGCGGCGGGCGCGCGCGGCCGACTGGTGGTGATCACGCCCGACACCGCCGAGGCGGCGCGGGTGCTCAAGGAACAGGGTGCGGCGGACGTGGTCTCCGACGAGGACCGGGTTGCCGCCGAGCCCCCGGACCGCGACCTCGCCGAGGTCAACGCCGCGCTGGTGACGGCCGGTGTGCGCGTCCGGGGCTTCGCCGTCGAACGGGCCTCCCTGGAGGACGCGTTCGTGGCGCTCACGGGGGAGGGGTTCGATGTCGCGGGCTGAGACGACGGAGGCGGAACCGGCCGAAGACATGCGCGAAGGCGCGACAGCCGGAGCCGTCCGCAGGCCGGGCCCCCTGTGGTCCCTCGGTCTGCTCCGCAGCGAACTGCTGATCACCTTCCGCCGCTGGCGCACCCTCGCGCTGCTCGGTGTCCTGGCGGCCGTACCGGTCCTGATCGGCATCGCGGTCAAGATCGAGACCGGCGACAGCTCCTCCGGCGGACCGGGGGGACCAGGCGGTGGCGGAGGGGACGCCGGCCCGGCGTTCATCGCACAGGTCACCAACAACGGCCTGTTCCTGGTCTTCACCGCGCTGGCCGCGACACTGCCGTTCTTCCTGCCGATGGCCATCGGCGTCATCGCGGGCGACGCCATCGCCGGCGAGGCGAACGCCGGCACCCTGCGCTACCTCCTCGTCGCCCCCGCCGGCCGCACCCGCCTGCTCCTCACCAAGTACGCGACCGTGCTGGCCTTCTGTCTGGTGGCCACCCTCGTGGTCGCGCTCTCGGCCCTGACGGTGGGTGCGCTGCTGTTCCCCCTGGGGGACGTCACCACCATCTCCGGCACGACGATCGGCTTCGCCGACGGACTCGGCCGGGCCCTGCTGATCGCCCTGGTCGTCGCCGCCTCACTGACCGGGGTGGCGGCGCTCGGCCTGTTCGTCTCCACGCTGACCAGCAGCGGCATCGCCGCGATGGCGACCACCGTAGGTCTGCTGACCACGGTCCAGATCCTCGACCAGATCCCCCAGCTCCACGCGATCCAGCCCTACCTCTTCTCCCACTACTGGCTGTCCTTCGCCGACCTGGTCCGCGACCCCGTCTACTGGGACGACCTGGTGAAGAACCTCGGCCTCCAGGCCCTCTACGCGGCGGTGTTCGGCTCGGCGGCCTGGGCGCGGTTCACGGCGAAGGACATCACGGCGTAGCCGTTCAGCGCGTCTCGTACGTCTCGTACGTCTGGTACGGGAAGCGGGCGAGCGGAGCCTCGCCCGTGAAGAACGACTTGGCGCGGGTCAGCGCGTCCGTGTCGCCGAGTACGTCACCGGGCTTGCTGCCGTTGCCGAGCAGGACCCCGCCGAACCGCATCCCCAGATAAGCGGCCGAGTTGTTGAGCGTGCCGACCAGCGGATCGGCGACCGAGGCCTTCGGGTCGGCGAGCACGGTCACTCCCCAGAGCGTGCGCCCGGCCATGGTCGCCCTGAACTCGACGCCGGACGTGCGCAGCCAGCCCGACCAGTGGTCGAGGTAGCGCTTGACGTGGGTGGACACCGAGTACCAGTACAGCGGCGAGGCGATCACGACGTCCGTCGCGGCCAGGGTCGCGTCGAGCAGCAGCGCGAGACTCCCTTCGGTGGGCCGGACATGGTCGCTGCCGTGCCGCAGGTCCTCGAAGTCGGGCAGCGGGTGCTCGGCGAGGCTGATCCAGGTCTGCTCGACGGAGGGGTCCAGCTGTTCGGCGGCCCGGCGGGCCAGCGCCTCCGTGTTGCCGTCCGCACGGCTGCTGCCCAGTACGAAGAGAAAACGACGTTCCATGACTCCCCCAGGTGATCGGCGTGCGGTAATAATCCGCGCCTGCATCATATGCGCATGCAAGTATCTGAGGGAAGAGCGCCAGCGTTCTCGGCCGCCCGGGCCACCGCCAGCAACAGCTCCTCCCGGCCCCGCGCGGCGACCAACTGCACCCCCACCGGACAGCCGTCGGCCCCGATTCCCGCCGGGAGAGTGGCCGCTGGATGCCCACTCAGATTGAACGCCCAGGTCAGCGCGGTGGAGTAGCGCTCGCCCGGGCCTTCGTGACCATGCGCCGCGTTCGGCGTGGTCGGTGTCAGCAGCAGGTCGGCCCGGGCGAAGAGACCGTCCAGCCGCCGATCGTTGGCCTCCCGGATCCGCCCGGCCTCGCCGAGATCACCGGCCCCCGACCCGCGCAACGCGAGCCAGGCGGGCGCGGGATCCTCCAGCCGTACGGACGCCCCGCCCGGCAGCAGCCGTACGACACCGGAGGCGGCGAGCCGCTCGACAGCGGACCGGGCGAGGGCCAACGGCTCGGGGTCGGGGGAGGCGGAGGCGATGCCGAGGTCGGAGGAGAACAGTGCGGTGACCGGCGAGGGCACCGCCTCTCCGGCTTCGGCCGTCACCCCCGTCATCGCCCGCCAGTACGCCTCCGCGTCCGCCGCGTGCCGCACCAGCACGCCGGGGGCCGCGAGACCCGTGCGGTCGGGAGACGGCAGCCGGCCGTTCGTCGCCTTCAGGCCGATCACCCCGCACCAGGCCGCCGGGATCCGCACCGAGCCCGCCCCGTCGCTGCCCGTCGCCAGCGGCACCAGCCCGGCCGCCACCGCCACCGCGGACCCGGCCGAGGACCCGCCCGGGGTGCGGTCCGCCCGCCAGGGGTTGACGGTACGGCCGTACGCGCCGACACCCCAGGTCTGCCAGGAGGTACCGGGCCCGGGCACCGCCGTCGCCCCCACCGGCACACAGCCCGCGGCGAGCAACGGCCCCGCCGCCCGCAGCCCGTGCCGCCCCTTGACCCCGATCGGCACCCCGGCCAACGGAGGCCGTTCACCCGCCGCGGCCCGCGCGTCCACCGCACGGGCCCGTTCGACCGCCTCCCCCTCCCACACCTCGGCGAAGGAACTCAGGGAGGGGTCCACCCGGGCGATCCGCTCCAGTGCCTCCGCGACCACGTCCACGGCCCGGAATCGCCCGTCCCGTACGGCCGAGGCGATCTCGACGGCGGACGGCGCCCGGCGCGTCCTCCCGCTCAGCGCCTCGCCCCGGTGAGCCGGGTCAACGCCTCGGTCTCCCGGGGCGGTCCGCCGCCCAGGTCACCGAGGCGCCACTCGGTCACCCACGGGACGCGGTACACGTCGACGGCCGACTCGATGACCCGGATCCGCTGCACCAGCGGCCGCGGCAGCCGCCCCGGAGCGTCCGCGACCAGCACCACCGCGTCCAGGTCGAACCCGTGCGGTGCCTCGCCGCGCCGGAAGACCTCCAGGGCGCGCAGGGCCGACTCCAGTCCGGTGGCGTGTGTACGCGCGACGAGCAGGACGGACGGCGGGTCCCCGGGGGCGGGCCAGTCCCGTCCGCAGTCGTGGCCGCCGTAGACCGCGGCGAGCGTGGAGGCGCCGGCCCCGCCGTGCGTGGCCAGCCAGGAGAAGCGGCGGGAAACCGACGGGTACGGCCCCGGCCCCGGCTCCGGTACGGGGACCGGTCCGCGCAGCCAGATCTCCGGCCCCGGCTGCCTCTCCGGTGCCTCCGTCGTCCCCGTCGTCCGCATGGCCGTACGCCCTCCTTCTGGTCGCCGTCCCTCCGGGGCGCTCCCGACGAGCCGGGCGTGGATCGTTGGAACGAGGCTGTGACGTCGTGGTGACGCGCCGACCGGGAGCGAACCTGGAGACTCAACAGTACGTGCACGCGCACACGCACCTGGACGACCGGAGCGTGACGACGCATCCGAGTGAGGAACCGATGTCTCGACTCAGCCGCGAGAAGAAGCGGGAACAGAACCGCACCGGGCGGCCCACCGCCGCGGTCGCACCGCTCGACGTCCATGTCCGCGCGGGCGGACCAGCGACGATAAGCGGTGTACCGGTCGCGGCGACCGACAGCGAGGAGATCCAGCACGCCGTCCTCGGTCACCTCCACCGCATCGCCCTCGCCACCGGACACCCCGTCCTCGCCACGGTTCACGACGAACGCATCGGCTACGTCGTCCCCCTCCGCGTCGACACGGACGGCTCCAGCCACTTCACGGCGGAGCCGCTGCGGGCGTCGGTGGTGTCACCGGTTCAGGTGATTTCACCGGCGCCGGTCGCTCCGGCCGGACCGGGTGTCCCGGCGGCCCCGGCGGCCCTTCCGGTCCCGGAGGCCCCGGCGGAGTCGGCACCGGAAGCCCCGGCGCCGGCGCCCGGCACGGTCGTAGCCCCGACGGGAGTCTTCGGACCGCCCCCGACGATGGACCCCCAGCCCCACCCCCAGCCCCACCCCCTACCTCACCCTCACCGGGAGTCCGGGGCGCCCGCCACCCGAGAGCGCGCCCCGGAGTTCATCCCGGATCCCGCCCCCGGCGCCCCTGCCGCCCCCGAGCCCAGGCGCAAGCCCCTCCTCACGCACACCCCCGACCCCGAGCCGGCCGCCGAGCTCGACCCCGATGCCAAGCCCACCCCCGCCCGTGGCTTCGACGCCGTGGCGGAGGCGGTGCTCGGTGACGACCCCCGAACCCTCCCCGGCGACGACGGCGCCCCCGCGCTCCTCGGGGAGCCGACGGCGCGGATCAACGAGGCCGTGCGGGCCGGCCGGATCGACGTGGCAGCCGGGCTCGCCGAGCGGACCGTGCTGGAGGCCTCGGGAACGCTGGGGCCGGAGCACCCCGAGGTGCTCCGGCTCCGTGAACTCGGCGCGTACATCGCCTACTTGGCGGGCGATCCGGTGCGCGCCTTCCATGTCTCCCTCGACCTGGCCCGGATCGGCCGCCGCGCACGGGACGGCGAGGCCGCGTACGGCAACGTCCAGAGCGCGGCAGCGGCCTGGCGTGCCGTACGCGACCCCTTGCAGGGCCTGAACCTCGGGACCGAACTCCTCGGCCTGTGGACGGAGTTGACCACCGAGGAGGGCCCGGCCGCCGACGACGTCGAAGAGCTGGAGTCGGCCCGCGCCCGTATGGTCCGGCTGGCGGAACGCGCCCGCAGGGCCGGAGCACAGGGCCGGTAGGAGAGCGACAGGGCCGGTAGGAGAGCGACAGGGCCCGTAGGAGAGCAAGGGCCGCGAGCCGGTCAGGACGACAGCGTCCACACCGCGTACGCGAGCGCGTCCGCGTTGCGGTCCAGGGCGGTGTCGTTGATGTTGGCGGTGGTGGCCCTTTGGCCGGGGGGCCCTGGAATGCCGGGGTGTGTCGGTCACTCTCACGGGTGATGGTGGTCGAAGACGTACGCGGGAGGGAAACGGGGTGGCTAGTTTCGTGGCATGTCGCGTTTCCGGCTGTGCCCGACGCCCGTGCAGGAGCGGCAGATGCTGCTGCACTGCGCGCACGCACGGTACGTATGGAACCTGGCAGTAGAGCAGCACGCGCACTGGCGCCGGTGGCGTAAGAGTGCGCCCGGTTTCGCGGAGCAGTGCCGTCAGCTGACCGAGGCCCGGCGGGAGAACGAGTGGCTGGCCGCCGGGAATGCGGATGTGCAGCAGCAGGCGCTGAAGGACTTCGCCCAGGCCAGGAACGCCCGTTTCACGTCCGGGTTCGGTGAGCCGACCTGGCGCAGGAAGTTCCGGCATGAGGGTTTCAGGGTCATCGGCACCGACCGCGTGCCCGAGTGCGACGCGGACGGGGCGCCGAAGCTGAACGCGAAGACCGGCAGGCAGGTCATGGGCCGCTCGGTGGTCGTGCAGAGGCTGAACCGGCGGTGGGCCCAGGTCAGGGTGCCCGGCTGCGGCTGGGTGCGTTTCCGCCTCAGCGCCAGGGGCAGGGGCGCCGAGCTGCCCGACGCGAAGACGTTCCGGGTCACCTACCGCAACGGTCAGTGGCACGCGGCGTTCGCGGTCGTCCCCGACCCGATCGCGGCGCCCGGCACGGGCGACGTGATCGGCATCGACCGGGGTGTCACGATCACCGCTGCCCTCTCGGACGGCCGGAAGCTGAACTGCCCGCAGCTCACCGTCAAAGAACGCGCCCGGATCCGCAAGCACGAGCGGCGGGCGGCCCGGGCGAAGAAGG
>NZ_JBLRVZ010000037.1:0-92747 GCF_048159505.1 Streptomyces sp. T028 | reverse complement strand
CGCCGATGGTACTGCAGGGGGGACCCTGTGGGAGAGTAGGACACCGCCGAACAATCATTGTGGGAAACCCCCGCACCGTATGGTGCGGGGGTTTCCTGCGTTCAGGGGCATTTTTGGTTTTGCGGGCTCCTTGGAAGAGCCCGCTTTTTCCTCACAGCCGTCCCGTCGCCTTCAGCGCCAGATAGGCGTCTGCGAGGGCCGGGGCGAGTTCGGCCGGGGTTGCGTCCACGACTGTGACTCCGTGCCGACGGAGTTGTTCGGCTGTGCGATGGCGTTCGGTTTGGGCCTGGGCGGCGGATGCGGCGTCGTAGACCGCGTCGGCGGTGCCGCGGGAGGTGGCCATGCGGGCGATGTGGGGGTCGGCGACCGAGGCGACGAGGACGGTGTGGCGCTGGGTGAGTCGTGGGAGGACGGGGAGGAGGCCTTCCTCGACCGGGGCTGGGTCGAGGGTGGTCAGCAGGACGATCAGGGAGCGGCGTGGTGCCGTACGGAGTGCTGTGGTGGTGAGGGCGCGGGCGTCCGTCTCGACGAGTTCGGGTTCGAGGGTGGCCATGGTATCGACGAGGGAGGGCAGGACGTCGCGGGCTGAGCGGCCCTGGACGAGGGCGCGCACCCGACGGTCGTAGGCGAGGAGATCGACGCGGTCGCCGGCACGGGAGGCCAGGGCGGCGAGGAGCAGCGCGGCGTCCATGGAGGCGTCCAGGCGGGGGGCGTCGCCGACGCGGGCGGCGGAGGTGCGGCCGGTGTCGAGGACCAGGAGGACGTGGCGGTCGCGTTCCGGGCGCCAGGTGCGGACCGCGACGGTGGAGTGGCGGGCTGTGGCGCGCCAGTCGATGGAGCGGGTGTCGTCGCCGGGGACGTATGCGCGCAGGCTGTCGAATTCGGTGCCTTCGCCGCGGGTGAGGGCGCTGGTGCGGCCGTCGAGTTCGCGGAGGCGGGCGAGTTTCGAGGGGAGGTGCTTGCGGCTGGTGAACGGGGGGAGGACGCGTACCGTCCAGGGGACCTTGTGGGTGCCTTGGCGGGAGAGGAGGCCGAGGGGGCCGTAGGAGCGGATGGTGACGCGGTCTGCCTGGCGGTCGCCGCGTCGGGTGGGGCGTAGGTGGGTGGTGATGCGGCGGCGTTCACCGGCGGGGATGGTCAGGTGGTGGCGGGAGGCCTCGGTTTCGGTGCCGGGCTGCCAGCTGCTGGGGGGCCAGGCGTCGCGGAGGTGGGCGCGCAGGGGGCGGCGGGAGGGGTTGGTGAGGGTGAGGGTGACGTCTGCGGGCTCGCCGAGGCGTGCGGTGGTGTCGCCGGAGCGGGTGAGGCGCAGGGGGCGTACGGGGGCTGCGAGGGCGTAGTCGTAGGCGCAGGCCAGGGCCAGGGGGGCGTTCACGGCGAGGAGGCCGGTCCAGCTGGGTTCCCAGATGCCGACGGGGAGGGAGCCGAGGGCCGCGAGGAGGGCGGCGCGTCCGGTGAGTGCCATCAGCGGGGGACGGGGACGTGGGCGAGGATCGCGGTGATGACGGAGTCGGCGGTCACGCCTTCCATTTCGGCCTCCGGGCGGAGTTGGACGCGGTGGCGGAGGGTGGGCAGGGCGAGGGCTTTGACGTCGTCGGGGATGACGTAGTCACGGCCGGTGAGCCAGGCCCAGGCGCGGGAGGTGGCGAGGAGTGCGGTCGCGCCGCGTGGGGAGACGCCCAGGGTGAGGGAGGGGGATTCGCGGGTTGCGCGGCAGATGTCGACGACGTACGCGGTGATCTCGGGGGAGATGGTGGTCTTGGCGACCGCCGCGCGGGCGGCTTCGAGGTCGGCGGGGCCTGCGGCGGGGCGTACGCCGGCGGCGTGGAGGTCGCGCGGGTTGAAGCCTTCGGCGTGGCGGGTGAGGACGTCGATCTCTTCCTGGCGGGAGGGGAGAGGGATCGTCAGTTTGAGGAGGAAGCGGTCGAGTTGGGCTTCGGGGAGGGGGTAGGTGCCCTCGTACTCGACGGGGTTCTGGGTGGCGGCGACGAGGAACGGGTCGGGGAGGGGGCGGGGGGTGCCGTCGACGGTGACCTGGCGTTCCTCCATGGCCTCCAGGAGGGAGGACTGGGTCTTCGGCGGGGTGCGGTTGATCTCGTCGGCGAGGAGGAGGTTGGTGAAGACCGGGCCGGGCTGGAAGGAGAACTCGGCGGTGCGGGCGTCGTAGACGAGGGAGCCGGTGACGTCGCTGGGCATGAGGTCGGGGGTGAACTGGACGCGTTTGGTGTCGAGTTCGAGTGCGGAGGCGAGGGCGCGGACGAGCAGCGTTTTGGCCACCCCGGGGACTCCTTCGAGGAGCACGTGGCCGCGGCAGAGCAGTGCGACGACGAGGCCGGTCACGGCGGGGTCCTGGCCGACCACGGCCTTGGAGATCTCGGCGCGCAGGGCTTCCAGGGAGGCGCGGGCGCGGCCCGGGTCCCCGGTGTTCCCGGCGTTGTCAGTGGTCGGGTCCATCATGGACGGCGTACCTCTCTTTCGAGGGCGTCGAGTTGGTCGGTGATTGCGATGAGGGCGGTGTCGTCGCTGGGCGGCGGGCCGAAGAGGAGGGAGTGCAGCGGCTGTCCGTCGCCGTGGAGGTGGGCGGACAGGGCGGGGAGGAGTGTTTCGGGTGTGTGTGCCTGGGTGACGGGGACGCCTACGAGAGGGGCGAGGCGGGTGCGTGTGGTGGAGCGAAGAGCGGTGGCCGCGCGGTCGCGGGCGTTGGCTTTGCGGTAGAGGCGGGCGCGGCCTTCGACGGTTTCGGAGGCGCGGATCGCCACGGGGAGCTTTTCGGGTACGAGCGGGCCGAGTCGGCGTGCCCGCCAGAGGGCGGCGAGGGCTGCTGCGACGAAGAGTTGCAGGGTGCCCCAGAGCCAGCCGGAGGGCAGCAGGTCGAAGAAGGTCTTCTCGTCGTCCGGTTCGGTGGCGGAGGCGTCGGAGAGCGAGGGGAGGTACCAGGTCAGATGGGGGCGCGAGCCGAGGAGTTGAAGGGCGAGCGAGGCGTTGCCCTGCTGGTCGAGCCGGGTGTTGTAGAGGATGTCGGGTGCGCCGAGGACGACGGTGTCGCCGTTTCCGGTGGTGTCCGGGATACGCAGGAGGGTGGCCAGGCGCTGGCTGGGGTAGCACTGGTCGGCGCCGAGGTGGCGGGTGGTGTAGCGGATGCCGCCGGTTTCGGCGTTGCCGGCGCGTCGGGCGGCGGGCAGGTCGCAGTCGGGGGTGAGGGTGGAGCCGCGGCTGGTGACCGGGGCCGCGGTGACCCCGGGGGCGAGGGTGCCGACGGAGGCGCTGCCGGGGGCGATGAGGACGGTACGGCCGCCGGAGTCGGTGGTCGTGGCGTGCAGTTGCTGCTGCTGTCGCTCCGTCAGAAGGTCGGGGGAGGCGACCAGGAGAGTGGTGTCGGGGCCGGTGGCGGTGCGGGCCTCGGCGAGGGTGGTGACGACTCGGGTGGAGACGCCTCGGTCGGCGAGGAGTTCCGCGACGGCGCGGCTGCCGTAGGGGTCCGCGGAGCGGGGGTCGAGGGCGCCGTGGCGAGTGTCGGAGCGCAGGGCGGCGAGCGCCACGGCGGCCGTCAGGAGGAGCGTGAAAGCGAGTGTCACTCCTCGTGTGCGGGTCCACAGGTGGCGGGCGGTGGGCGAGGCCGCGGTGGAGGGGAGCGGGGCCTCGGTGGTCATTCGGCGGCTCCCTGGCGGGTGGTGGGGGCCGTGGTGGGGGTGCTGCTCGCCGTGAGGAGGGGTTTGGCGCGTTCCAGGTCGAGGTCGAGTGCGGCGATGCGGTGGTACGCCTGCTCGGTCGCCGGGCGGCCGCCGTATGTCACGTCGTCGAACTCGTGGGCGGCGGCGCGGAGTCGGCCGCTGTGGGCGGGGAGAGTGCGGCCGGCTTCCGCGGCGGCCTCGTCGGCGGTGCGGCCGGGGCGGGTGTCGAGGAGCGCGCGTTCCTCCAGGGAGCGGACGACGGCGCGCATGCGTTCCTGGAGGGCCTGGTTCCAGTGGCCCTGGGTGGCGTGTGCCTCGGCGGCGGCGCGGTGTTCGGCGGCGGTTCGGGGGCGTTCGTCGAACAGGGGCGCGGCAGAGGCGGGTTGGCGACGGGGAGTGCCCAGGCGCCACCACAGGGCGCCCACCACGGCCACGACGGCCGCGAGGACGACCAGCATCCCGAGGGTTCCTCCGGGGGTGGCGCTGGACGCGGTGCCGAACAGGCCGCTGATCCAGTCCCAGAGGGTGTTCAGGGCCCGTTGGAGCAGGCTGGGGTCGTTCTCGTGGTACAGGCGTTTGGACAGTTCGCGGCGGGCCGCCTCGCGCGCGGGATCGCGGGGGATGGTCAGGGGCGGCTCGTCGTCCGAGCGGGCCGCCGTGAGCAGGACGCTGTCGGCGGCCCGCAGCAGGGCGTGTACGGCGCCGCCCGGGAGCGGTGGGGCGGTGAGGACTCCCCCCGTCAGGCTCACCGCATCAGCTCCCCGAGGTCGTGCCGGGTTCGGGGGAGCCGTAGCCCTGGACGCCGGCGGCGCGGGCCAGGTCGAGGTCGAGGGCCTCGCGGCGGATGCGCTGGTCGATGTAGAGGAGGACGAAGACTCCGGCCACGATCGGGAAGGTGATCACGGAGCCGATCACCGATCCGACCCCGGTGATGATCAGGTAGGTCCAGCCGTAGTTGCCCGTGCCGTCGAGGAGACCGCCGATGCCGCCGTCGCTGAACGCGGCGCCGGCGAGGGCGAAGGGGACGACGACGATCGTCGCGACGATGTTGGCGATGATCAGGGCCAGCAGCAGGATCCCGAAGACCCGCCACCAGGAGCCGCGGACGAGTCTGGCGGAGCGGCGCATCGCCTTGCTGATGCCCTGCTTCTCCAGCATCAGCGCGGGCGAGGAGAGGGAGAGGCGGACCAGCAGCCACAGGGCGACGACCATCGCGGCGAGGGTGCCGAAGACCGAGAGCGCGGCCCCGCCCTCGCCGGACCCGGCGGCGCTCACCAGGGCGCCGGGCAGTGCGCCGGCGATGCCCGCGACCACCGGGATGAGCAGGAGCAGGAAGATCAGGCCGAACAGCCGGGGGATCCGGGGGCGGGCGTCGCGCCAGGCGTCTTTGAGGGTGACCGGCTTGCCGAGGACCGCACGGCTGATGACGGCCGTGAGCAGGGCTGTCGCGATGATGGTGCCGACCAGGGAGATCAGCAGCAGGACACCGGAGCTGAGCAGGACGTCACCCATGGCGCTGGTCTGCTCGTCGAGGGTGGCGCTCGGGTCGCCGAGGGCGGAGGTGTCCGTGGTGTTGTCCAGGACCAGGCCCTGGAGCAGGACGACGATGATCTCGGTGACGACCGCGACGGTCAGCGAGATGCCGAGCACGGTGCGCCAGTAGGTGCGCATGGTGGCGACGGCTCCGTCGAGGATCTCGCCGACACCGAGCGGGCGCAGCGGGATCACACCGGGCTTCGCCGCGGGCGGGGGGCCGCCCCAGCCGTTGCCCCAGGTCGGGTAGGGGGCGTAGCCGGGGTGGCCGTGGGGGGCGCCGCCGTACGGACCGGTGGGCGGGCGGCTGCCCCAGCCGGGGCCGGGCGGTGGGGGCGGCGGAGGCTGTGCGGGGTTCTGCGGCGGGGTCTGGCCCGGGTTCTGGGGGCCTGCGGGCGCGGACCACTGGCTGGGCGGCGGCTGCTCCTTGGACCACTTCGCGCCGGGGCCCGGGGGGTTCGCCGGCTGGTCCTCGGGCCGTGCTTCGGTAGGTCGGTCGGCGGGGTCGGACGCGCCGGGCTCCTGCCCGTCGGACGGGGCGGATCCGGGCGAGGCCCAGCCCGGAGTGTCTTTCATCGTCGCTCCTTCACGATGCCCGTCCGCGTGCGCGGCGGCAGGTTGGCTGCCATCGTGCCATGGGGTGGTCACCAGGCGACCGGCCGCGGTAGGGGCTGCACACCTTCAATTGTCCGCCGGACTAAGGGCAGACTGGCCGCATGGCTGATCAGTACGCGCAATCCGGTGAGGGCGAGCGACCGGCCGGGATACCGGCGATCCGCTGGGAGGAGCCGCCCGAAGGCCCCGTGCTGGTGCTTCTGGACCAGACGAGACTGCCGGCCGAGGAGGTCGAGCTGGTCTGTACGGACGCGTCGGCGCTGGTGGAGGCGATCCGTTCGCTCGCGGTGCGGGGGGCGCCGCTGCTCGGCATCGCCGGGGCGTACGGCGTCGCGCTCGCCGCCGTACGCGGCTTCGACGTGGAGGAGGCGGCCACCGCGCTGGCCGGGGCACGGCCCACCGCGGTGAACCTGTCCCTCGGCGTGCGCCGGGCCCGGGCCGCGTACCGGGCGGAATTGGCAGGCGGAGGCGATCCGGCGCAGGGCGCGCAGGCCGCGCTGGCCGCGGCGAGGCGACTGCACCGGGAGGACGCCGAGGCCAGCGCCCGGATGGCCGGGCACGGGCAGGCGCTCCTGGACGAGCTGCTGCCCGGCGGCGGGCATCGGATCCTCACGCACTGCAACACCGGCTCGCTGGTGTCCGGCGGGGAGGGCACGGCGTTCGCCGTGGCGCTGGCGGCGCACAGGAAGGGGCGGCTGCGGCGGCTGTGGGTGGACGAGACACGTCCGCTGCTGCAGGGTGCCCGCCTGACGGCGTACGAGGCGGCGCGCAGCGGCATGGCGTACACCCTGCTCACGGACAACGCGGCGGGTTCGCTGTTCGCGGCGGGTGAGGTGGACGCGGTGCTGATCGGGGCGGACCGGATCGCGGCCGACGGTTCGGTGGCCAACAAGGTGGGGAGCTATCCGCTCGCGGTGCTCGCGCGGTACCACCATGTGCCGTTCATCGTGGTCGCGCCGGTGACGACGGTGGATCCGCACACGCCGAACGGGGCGGCGATCGAGGTCGAGCAGCGCCCCGGGTTCGAGGTGACCGAGGTGACGGCGCCGCAGGTGCCGGTGACGGGAGCGGGAGGCGGGATTCCGGTGGCGCCGCTGGGGACGCAGGCGTACAACCCGGCGTTCGACGTGACGCCGCCGGAACTGGTGACGGCGATCGTCACGGAGGAGGGCGCGGTGTCGCCGGTGACGGCGGAAGGGCTGGCCGAACTGTGCGCGAGGGCGCGTCCCGGGACGGGTGCCTGATGCCCCTGAGATCACTGTCTGCCGCTGAGGGCAGACAGTGACGGTCCCGTACGACTATCGTCACCGGGCGGTGAGGCTTCTCACCTGCGTCACCTTCACCGTTATGAGAATGGGATGATGTCGTTTATGAAGGGACGAGTCCTTGTCGTCGACGACGACACCGCACTGGCCGAGATGCTCGGCATCGTGCTGCGTGGTGAAGGTTTTGAGCCGTCTTTCGTAGCCGACGGCGACAAGGCGCTGGCCGCGTTCCGGGAGGCGAAACCCGATCTGGTGCTGCTGGACCTGATGCTGCCCGGACGGGACGGCATCGAGGTGTGCCGTCTGATCCGGGCGGAGTCCGGCGTACCGATCGTGATGCTCACGGCGAAGAGCGACACCGTCGACGTGGTCGTCGGGCTGGAGTCCGGCGCCGACGACTACATCGTCAAGCCGTTCAAGCCGAAGGAGCTCGTCGCCCGCATCCGGGCGCGGCTGCGCAGGTCGGAGGAGCCGGCGCCGGAGCAACTGGCGATCGGTGACCTCGTGATCGACGTCGCCGGGCACTCCGTGAAGCGCGACGGGCAGTCCATCGCGCTGACGCCGCTGGAGTTCGACCTCCTGGTCGCGCTGGCGCGCAAACCGTGGCAGGTGTTCACCCGCGAAGTGCTCCTCGAACAGGTGTGGGGTTACCGGCACGCCGCCGACACCCGCCTGGTCAACGTGCACGTCCAGCGGCTGCGCTCCAAGGTCGAGAAGGACCCGGAGCGGCCGGAGATCGTGGTGACCGTCCGAGGCGTCGGTTACAAGGCGGGACCGAGCTGACATGTCCGGGGACAGTGCCGCTTCGGCCCCCGGCCGGTCCGGGGTCCGACCGGAGCGGCCTGTCGGCCGGAAGACCATGGGTTCACGTTTCGGACGCCTCCTCGAGGGCGGACTGCTGCAGGGCGGGCTGCAGGGCAGCCCCGTCCTGCGCCTGCTGCTGCGCTGGGTACGCCGGCCGCTGCTGCCCGTCATGCGACTGTGGCGGCGCAACATCCAGCTCAAGGTCGTCGCCACCACCCTGCTGATGTCCCTGGGCGTCGTCCTGCTGCTCGGCTTCGTCGTCATCGGCCAGGTCCGCAACGGACTGCTCGACGCCAAGGTCAAAGCCTCCCAGAGCCAGGCCACCGGCGGATTCGCCGTCGCCAAACAGAAGGCCGACGAGGCGGTGGCCGCCGGCGGCGGCGACGGGAACGCCGTCGACAGAAGCTCCCCGCAGAACGTCACCGAATGGATGAGCGAACTCGTGTCGTCGCTCTCCAGCGGCGGCCAGGGCGCCTTCGACGTCGTCACCCTCCCCCCGGGCGACGACAGCGGCGGCGGACCCGGACCCCGATCCTCCGGCTACGTCGACCCCAACAAGAGCGTCCCCGAAGCCCTGCGCGACCACATCAACAGCAACGCCGGAGCGGCCCAGAGCTACTCCCGCATCCTCTACAGCAACGACAAGGACTCCCAGCCGGCCCTCGTCATCGGCAAACAGCTCAACGACCCCAACGGCGACCCCTACGAGCTGTACTACCTCTTCCCGCTCACCCAGGAGGAGAAGTCCCTCAGCCTCGTCAAGGGCACCCTGGCGACCGCCGGACTCTTCGTCGTCGTACTCCTCGGCGCGATCGCCTGGCTCGTCGTACGGCAGGTCGTCACACCGGTGCGGATGGCCGCGGGGATCGCCGAACGGCTCTCCGCCGGACGCCTTCAGGAACGTATGAAGGTCACCGGCGAGGACGACATCGCCCGCCTCGGCGAAGCCTTCAACAAGATGGCGCAGAACCTCCAGCTCAAGATCCAGCAACTGGAGGACCTCTCACGCATGCAGCGACGGTTCGTGTCCGACGTGTCACACGAACTACGGACACCCCTGACGACCGTACGCATGGCCGCCGACGTCATCCACGAGGCCCGGGAGGACTTCGACCCCGTCACCGCGCGGTCCGCCGAACTCCTCGCCGACCAGCTCGACCGGTTCGAGTCCCTGCTCGCCGACCTGCTGGAGATCAGCCGCTTCGACGCCGGCGCCGCCGCCCTGGAGGCCGAACCCATCGACCTGCGCGAGGTCGTACGGCGCGTCACCAGCGGCGCCGCGCCGCTCGCCGACCGCAAGGGCACGACCATACGCGTCCTCGGCGACCAGCAGCCCGTCGTCGCCGAGGCCGACGCCCGGCGCGTCGAGCGCGTACTGCGCAACCTCGTCGTCAACGCCGTCGAACACGGCGAGGGCAAGGACGTCGTCGTCAAGCTCGCCGCCGCCGGCGGAGCCGTCGCCGTCGCGGTACGCGACTACGGCGTCGGACTCAAGCCAGGCGAGGCCACCCGCGTCTTCAGCCGCTTCTGGCGCGCCGACCCGGCACGCGCGCGTACCACCGGCGGCACCGGCCTCGGACTCTCCATCGCCCTCGAGGACGCCCGGCTGCACGGCGGCTGGCTGCAGGCCTGGGGCGAACCCGGCGGAGGCTCACAGTTCCGCCTGACCCTGCCCAGGACCGCCGACGAACCGCTGCGGGGCTCGCCGATACCCCTGGAACCCAAGGACTCACGGCGCAACCGCGGCCTCGACGATTCCGGACAGGGCGGCCGGGGCGGCGAGAAGAGCGCCACCGTGCCGGTGCAGCCCGCCCGGGAACCGCTCTCACCCGCGCACGCCCCGCTCACCTCCCGCATGGCCACGGTCACGCCCACCGCCGACCCGACAGCCCTGCCCGGCAACGGCGCACGCGTCGTGCCCCGGCCCGCCGCCTCGGCCACCCGGAACCCCGACGAACCGGCCCGCGGCACCGCCGCGGAACACACCGACACTGCACACAGCGACACCCCGGACGACACCCCGGACCGGCCGGACGCCGGAACACAGGGCCCGGACGAGCAAGGGGAGGCATTCCGTGGGCGCTGACCGCCAGAGGCGCCACCGGCGCACACCGGCGCGTGCGGCGGCGTACGCCACCTGTGGCGTCGTACTGCTGGCCGGATGCGCCTCCATGCCCGACCGCGGCGATCTGCGCGACGTCGAATCCACCCCGCGCCAGGACACCCAGGTACGGGTGTTCGCCATGCCGCCCCGCGACGACGCACCGCCCCCGGAAATCGTCCAGGGCTTCCTCGAGGCACTGACCAGCGACGACCCCAGCTACGCGACGGCACGGCAGTACCTGACCACCAAGGCCGCCCAGAGTTGGCAGCCCGAACGCTCCACCACCGTCCTCGCCGACGGACCCGGCGCCGAGGCGCAACCCGGGGGCGGCCGGGAGGACGGCGACGACTACTACTCCTTCACCCTGACCGGCACCAAGGTCGCCACCGTCGACGCCCAGCAGTCGTACACCCCCGCCTCCGGCGACTACAACCAGACGGTCCACCTCACCCGCGACAAGAAGACCGAACAATGGCGCATCGACGCGCTCCCCCAAGGCGTCGTCATGGGCAAATCGGACTTCCAGCGCAACTACATGTCCGTCAACAAGTACTACTTCGCCTCCAACACCACCTCCGCCACCTCCGGACAGCCCATGGCCGTCGCAGACCCCGTCTACGTACGTGAACGTGTCGACCCCATGACCCAGATGGTCCGCTCCCTGCTCGGCGGCCCCACCAGCTGGCTCCGCCCCGTCGTACGGTCCGGCTTCCCCACCGGCACGGCACTGAAGAAGGGCGTCAGCGCGCTCACGCCCGACGACCAGAACAAGGTCACCGTGCCCCTCAACGGCAAGGCGGCCAACATCGGGCAGAGCAAGTGCTCCGAAATGGCCGCCCAACTGCTGTACACCCTCCAGAGCCTCACCCCCACCGTCGAGGAGATCGCCCTGCGCGCCGGTGGCCGGCAACTGTGCACGCTCAAGGAAACCCATGCCGCCGCCGTGGCAGCCCGCGGCAGCGAGATCCACCCCGAAAACCTGTACTTCATCGACGGCCACCACCAGCTCCTCCGCATGCCGAGCAGCGTCGGCGGCAACGCCAAGGCCGACCCCGTCCCCGGAGCGCTCGGCGACGGCACCAAACCACTGCTCTCGGTGGCCGTGGCCCGCGACGAACACAGCGCCGCCGGAGTCACCCTCGACGGCAAGAACCTGTACGTCACCTCCACCGTGGCCAGCAGCTCCCTCGGCGACCCCGTCCTGACCAGCACCGGCAGGACCGAGGCCGACCGTCTCACCACCCCCACCTGGGACGCCCAGGGCGACCTGTGGGTCGCCGACCGCAACCCCGTCGACCCCCGGCTCCTGCTGCTGCAGAAGGGCGGCGGCAAACCCGTCGAGGTGCTCACACCACGACTGGACGGCCGTATCAACGCCGTACGGGTGGCCGCCGACGGGGCACGCATCGCGCTCGTCGTGGACAAGGACGGCAAACAGTCCCTGCTCATCGGGCGCATCGAACGGGCCGCGGGCAGCGCGGACCAGCCGTCCGTGTCCGTACAGGAACTGCGCTCCGCAACACCCGAGTTGGAGCAGGTCACGGCCGTGGCCTGGGCCGGGGACAGCCGGCTCGTCGTGGTCGGGCAGGAATCCGGCGGCGTCGAACAGGTGCAGTATGTGCAGTGCGACGGCTCCATCCCCGAGTCCGGCACCCTGCCCGGCCTCACCGAGGTCACCAGCATCGCCGCCTCCGAGGACAGCGAGGCCCCACTCTTCGCGACCTCCAAGGACGGACTGCTGTGGCTGCCCGGCGGGAGCGGCTGGCGCACACTGAAGGAAACCGCCTCGGTCGCGTTTTATCCGGGGTGATCTCTTCGGCAGCCGTCCGCTTTCCCGGACGGCCCTCCGATTTGGCCGGTCGAGCTGCCTGCGGGCGGGCTCGGCCGACGTTTATCTGACTTACCGGTCGGTTTTCCACAGGCGGGCGCCCACAGTTTTCCACAGGGGTGGCCGAGGCCTTCACATCTCGGCACAGTGGTGGACATGGAACGCGTTCGCAGGTGGTGGCAGGACCTCGCAGGCCTCGTCCTGCCCGCCGACTGCGCCGGCTGCGGGCGGAGCCGTACGGTGCTCTGCCCACAGTGCCGGCGCGCACTCCATGGACATCCGCCCCAGCGTGTGCGGCCGGTGCCTGAACCGGCCGGGCTGCCCGCCGTGCACGCGGCAGCGCCTTACGCGGACGAGGTCAGGGCGGTGCTGCTGGCGCACAAGGAACGGGGTGGGCTGGGGCTGGCGGGGGTGCTGGGGGTGGCGTTGGCGGGGGCGGTGTGGGTGGGGTTGGGGGAGGCGGGGGAGGGGGAGGGGGAGGGGCCCCTCCTGGTCCCCGTCCCCTCAGCCCCCTCCACCACCCGCGCCCGCGGCCACGACCCCGCCCGCCGTATCGCCCTCGCCGCGGCCGGTGAGCTGAGGCGGGCCGGGGTACGGGCTCAGGTGGCGTCAGTGCTGCGGCAGCGCAGGGCTGTGGCCGATCAGGCGGGTCTGAACTCGCGTGAGCGGCAGGACAACCTGGTGGGTGCGCTGGCGGTGCTGCCCGGGGGAGGGCGCTTGTTGCGCGGTGGGCCGGTGGTGTTGGTCGACGACCTCGTGACGACGGGTGCCTCGCTCGCGGAGGCGGCGCGGGCGGTACGGGCGGCGACGGCGGCGGCGACGGAGCCCCCGGGGCGGGCCCAAGGGCACTGCGGGACGGCCGGTGGGGCCGTTGGGGTGACGGGGAACCGGGGGGTGGAAGGGGTCCCAGGGGGTGGCGGTGGCGTGTCGGCCGTGTACGCGGGTGTCGCTCGGGAAGGGACAGGGGTACGGCGGTCCCGGACGGGGGAGGGAGGTGTGGGCGTGGGAGGTGGAGGCGGTGGTGACGTGCTCTGCGCGGCCGTGGTCGCGGCGTCGCCGGATTCCTTCGGAATAAACCGGAACTGACTGAGAACTTGCGTCGTTGCAGGTAATGACAGGGTCAATTCGCCTGAACGGAGGTACGGCGCAGTAGAGGGTGACGACATCCGTCCGAGCGAGATATGTTCGGTTGTGAGGGAAAGCCGCAGGCCACACCTCTCATATCCGAATGCCGTGCTGCGGTTTTGGTAATCGTCCGTGGCACCTGGGGTGTAGATCTCGCCGATGGGGGAGGAGGAGGTGGAAGTCACCAAGTCCGAGGTTCCGGTGCTCACCGGAGCCTGGTGCAAAAGGGAGACGCTCCGCACTGAGGCGGAGTGATCCGGGAACGGAGTTCTGCGTGGACATCGTCGTCAAGGGCCGCAAGACCGAGGTGCCCGAGCGGTTCCGCAAGCACGTGGCCGAGAAGCTGAACCTGGAGAAGATCCAGAAGCTCGACGGCAAGGTGATCAGCCTCGACGTCGAGGTGTCCAAGGAGCCCAACCCCCGACAGGCCGACCGGTGCGACCGAGTGGAGATCACGCTCCGCTCCCGTGGCCCTGTGATCCGGGCGGAGGCCGCGGCAAGCGACCCGTATGCGGCACTCGACCTGGCGGCGGAGAAGCTGGACGCCCAGCTGCGCAAGCAGCACGACAAGCGGTACACGCGCCGTGGCGCACGCCGGCTCAGCGCGGCAGAGGTTCCCGACCACGTTCCGGGTGTGGCGACGCTCAACGGCAACGGGCACCCCGTGCCGTCCGAAGCGTCGGACAGCGTGCCGACGAAGAAGATCGGTTCGCTGGAAGTGCAGGGCGATGGCCCCCTCGTGGTCCGCGAGAAGACCCACGTCGCCGCTCCGATGACTCTCGACCAGGCCCTCTACGAGATGGAACTGGTCGGCCATGACTTCTATCTGTTCGTCGACTCCGAGACCAAGCAGCCGAGCGTCGTGTACCGACGCCACGCCTACGACTACGGCGTGATCCACCTCGACACGGACCCGATGGTCGCCCAGGCGCATTCCCCCGAGGCGGGCGGGGCGCTGGGCGGCTGACCCTGCCCGGTGACTGTGAAGGACGCGGTGTGCCCCTGGAGCGCGGTGTGCGCCCCCAGGGGCACCCGTGTGCGACCCCTTGGGGCAGCGCTCTGTCACCGCGTTGTCGTACGGGCATGGAATCATGGCCGGTGTGGCCCAATCGGTGGGCCGCAGCCTTGGGTTGGCGATGGCTCAGGACCACAGCCGCAGCCTTCAGGGGGAGGAACGATGGCGGACAGCTTCGGACCGATGCGGGACGAGGATGCCGACGACGGCGTCGCCGGCATGGGCCCGGACGCGGGTGCTTCCCGCAAGGAGCCGATCAGAGTCCTTGTGGTGGACGACCACGCCCTGTTCCGCCGGGGACTGGAGATCGTGCTCGCGGCCGAGGAGGACATCCAGGTCGTCGGTGAGGCGGGCGACGGGGCGGAGGCCGTGGACAAGGCGGCTGATCTGCTGCCGGACATCATCCTGATGGACGTACGGATGCCCAAGCGCGGCGGTATCGAGGCGTGCACCTCCATCAAGGAGGTGGCCCCCAGCGCGAAGATCATCATGCTGACGATCAGTGATGAGGAGGCGGACCTCTACGACGCGATCAAGGCGGGTGCGACCGGCTATCTCCTGAAGGAGATCTCGACGGACGAGGTCGCCACCGCGATTCGGGCGGTCGCGGACGGGCAGTCGCAGATCAGCCCTTCGATGGCGTCGAAGCTGCTCACCGAGTTCAAGTCGATGATCCAGCGCACGGACGAGCGTCGGCTGGTGCCCGCGCCCCGGCTGACGGACCGTGAGCTGGAGGTGCTCAAGCTGGTGGCCACGGGGATGAACAACCGTGACATCGCCAAGGAGTTGTTCATCTCCGAGAACACCGTGAAGAACCATGTGCGCAACATCCTGGAGAAGCTGCAGCTGCACTCCAGGATGGAGGCGGTCGTGTACGCGATGCGGGAGAAGATCCTCGAGATCCGGTGAAGCCGGTCAGCGCAGGGCGGTGACCAGAGCGCGGGTCACTTCCTGGGTGAGGGGGTCGCGCAGCTCCGGGGCGTCGACCCGTTCCACACGTATGTCCATGCAGTCCACCCAGCTTGCCGCCTCGACCAGCGCCTCCGCCACCGCGGGGACCGCCTTGGGGCTCTCCAGGGTGACCTGTCGGGCGACCAGGGTGCTGCCCTCGCGGGCCGGATCGACGCGGCCCACGAGCCGGCCGCCGGCGAGGACCGGCATCGCGAAGTAGCCGTGGACCCGTTTGGCCTTGGGGACGTAGGCCTCCAGGCGGTGGGTGAAGCCGAAGATCCGTTCGGTGCGTGCCCGTTCCCAGATGAGTGAGTCGAACGGGGACAGCAGGGTCGTGCGGTGGCGGCCGCGCGGGGGTGTCGCCAGGGCCGCAGGGTCGGCCCAGGCCGGTTTGCCCCAGCCCTCGACCGTGACCGGGACCAGGCCCGAGTCGGCGATCACGGCGTCGACCTGTTCGCCCTTGAGGCGGTGGTAGTCGGCGAGGTCCGCGCGCGTGCCGACGCCCAGGGACTGTCCGGCGAGGCGGACCAGGCGGCGCAGGCATTCGGTGTCGTCGAGTTCGTCGTGCAGCAGGTCGGCGGGGACGGCGCGCTCGGCGAGGTCGTAGACGCGTTTCCAGCCGCGGCGCTCCACGCAGACCACTTCGCCGTACATGAGGGCGCGTTCCACGGCGACCTTGGTGCCGGACCAGTCCCACCACTCGCTGGTCTTCTTCGCGCCGCCCAGTTCGGTGGCGGTGAGGGGGCCTTCGGCGCGGAGCTGTTTGACGACCTGGTCGTAGGTGCCCTCGGGGAGGTCGTGGTTCCAGTGGGGGCGGTTGCGGTAGGCGCGGCGGCGGAAGGCGAAGTGGGGCCATTCCTCGATGGGGAGGATGCAGGCGGCGTGGGACCAGTACTCGAAGGCGTGGGTGTCCTTCCAGTAGGCGTCCTCGACGGTTGTCCGGCCCACGCGCCCGAGGCGGGCGTAGGGGATCAGTTCGTGGGAGCGGGCGAGGACGGAGATGGTGTCGAGTTGCACCGCGCCGAGGTGGCGGAGGATTCCGCGGACGCCGGCCCTGCGGTCGGGGGTGCCGAGGAAGCCCTGGGCGCGCAGGGCGATACGGCGGGCTTCGTCTGCGGAGAGCTCGGTGGCGGGGCGCGGGGTCGTCATGCGTCGCACGATAGGCGGTGGCACTGACAGTGTGGGGTGAGCTGGGGATTCGTCCCGGCGGGGGTGTTCCTACGGGGTCGGTCGGGCCGGAGGGGGCAGGTAGGGGGCCGCCGAGGGCAGGCCGAGGTCGGAGGGGAGGAGGGAGCCGACCCAGCAGTCCCGCCGTACGCCTTTGTTGTTGACGGCGGAGCGGAGGGTGCCCTCCAGGGTGAAGCCGGTGTGCTCGGCGACCGCGAGGGAGGCGGTGTTGCCGACTTCGGCGCGCCATTCGACGCGGTCGACGGCGAGGTGGGTGAAGGCCCAGCGGGCGGCGGTGAGGGTGGCCTCGGTGGTGTAGCCGCGGCCGCGGTGTTCCTTGGCGGTCCAGAAGCCGATCTCGGCGGTGCCGAGGGAGCGCATGGTGAGGCCGAGCATGCCGGTGAGGGTCCCGTCGGGGAGGAAGACGCCGAAGGTGTACATCGAGGCGTCGGCCCAGCCGTCGGGGGCGACCTGTTCGGTGAAGCTGCGGGCGTGTTCGGGGAGGTAGGGGGAGGGGATGGTGGTCCAGCGCTGGATGTCGGGGTCCTGGGCCGCGGTGTACACGGCGTCGGTGTCCTGGGGGCCGACGGGGCGCAGGACCAGGCGGTCGGTGGTGAGGGTGAGGGGCTCCATCGGGAGATTGTGGTGGAGCCGGCGGACGGGCGCCATCTGTTTGAGGGCGTGCGGGTGGCGAACTCGATCGGTTGTACGGTTCCGTTGTCCGTGTCCGTGTCCGTGTGTCCGGTCGATCCTGTGATCGGCTGTGCGGGCCGGGTGGTTTCGCGGGGCGTGAGCGGGTGATCACGATTCGCGCAATTCGCGGCCTGGGGGCGGCACTATCGGCCGGGGCCGGACGTTGTCCTGTTTGAAGAAGATTTTGGCGCGTGTGCGCGACAGTGTGCGGTCCTCGTCACGGCAGGCCTCCCGGCGTGGCGGGGTCCTCGCATACGATGGCCGTTGCTCAGTAAGTCAAATGGAAACCGACCGTCCCAGGCCCGACCGGCAAGGAGACCAACCCCCGTGTCCGTCCTCTCGAAGATCATGCGTGCAGGCGAAGGCAAGATCCTGCGCAAGCTGCACCGCATCGCGGACCAGGTCAACTCCATCGAAGAGGACTTCGGCGACCTCTCCGACGCCGAGCTGCGGGCCCTCACCGAGGAGTACAAGCAGCGGTACGCCGATGGTGAGTCCCTGGACGACCTGCTGCCCGAGGCGTTCGCCACGGTGCGTGAGGCCGCGAAGCGTGTTCTTGGCCAGCGTCACTACGACGTGCAGATCATGGGTGGCGCGGCCCTGCACCTCGGCTATGTGGCGGAGATGAAGACCGGTGAGGGCAAGACCCTCGTCGGCACGCTGCCCGCGTATCTGAACGCGCTGTCCGGCAAGGGCGTGCACCTGATCACGGTCAACGACTACCTGGCCGAGCGCGACTCCGAGATGATGGGCCGCGTCCACAAGTTCCTGGGCCTGGAAGTCGGCTGCATCCTGGCCAACATGACGCCGGCCCAGCGGCGCGAGCAGTACGCGTGCGACATCACGTACGGCACGAACAACGAGTTCGGCTTCGACTATCTGCGTGACAACATGGCGTGGTCGAAGGACGAGCTGGTCCAGCGGGGCCACAACTTCGCCATCGTCGACGAGGTCGACTCCATCCTGGTCGACGAGGCGCGTACGCCGCTGATCATCTCCGGTCCGGCCGACCAGGCGACGAAGTGGTACGGCGACTTCGCCAAGCTGGTGACGCGTCTGAAGAAGGGCGAGGCGGGCAACCCGCTGAAGGGCCTGGAGGAGACCGGCGACTACGACGTCGACGAGAAGAAGCGCACGGTCGCCATTCACGAGGCCGGTGTCGGCAAGGTCGAGGACTGGCTGGGCATCGACAACCTGTACGAGTCCGTGAACACCCCTCTGGTGGGCTACCTGAACAACGCCATCAAGGCGAAGGAGCTCTTCAAGAAGGACAAGGACTACGTCGTCATGGACGGCGAAGTCATGATCGTCGACGAGCACACCGGCCGTATCCTCGCCGGTCGCCGCTACAACGAGGGCATGCACCAGGCGATCGAGGCGAAGGAGGGGGTGGACATCAAGGACGAGAACCAGACGCTCGCCACGATCACCCTTCAGAACTTCTTCCGCCTGTACAAGCGGCAGGACCACGACGGCAAGGACGTACCCGGTCTGTCCGGCATGACCGGTACGGCGATGACCGAGGCCGCCGAGTTCCACCAGATCTACAAGCTCGGCGTGGTGCCGATCCCGACGAACAAGCCGATGATCCGCAAGGACCAGTCGGACCTGATCTACCGCACCGAGGTCGCCAAGTTCGAGGCGGTCGTCGACGACATCGCGGAGAAGCACGAGAAGGGGCAGCCGATCCTCGTCGGCACCACCTCCGTCGAGAAGTCGGAGTACCTCTCGCAGCAGCTCTCCAAGCGCGGCATCCAGCACGAGGTGCTGAACGCCAAGCACCACGAGCGTGAGGCGTCGATCGTCGCCCAGGCGGGCCGCAGGGGCGCGGTGACGGTGGCCACCAACATGGCCGGCCGTGGTACGGACATCAAGCTCGGTGGCAACCCCGAGGACCTCGCGGACGCGGAGCTGCGCCAGCGCGGCCTGGACCCCGAGGAGCACATCGAGGAGTGGGCGCAGGCGCTCCCCGCCGCGCTGGAGAAGGCCGAGCAGGCCGTCAAGGCGGAGAAGGAAGAGGTCGAGGAGCTCGGCGGCCTGTACGTGCTGGGCACCGAGCGGCACGAGTCGCGTCGTATCGACAACCAGCTGCGCGGCCGCAGCGGCCGTCAGGGCGACCCGGGCGAGTCGCGGTTCTACCTGTCGCTGGGTGACGACCTGATGCGTCTGTTCAAGGCGCAGATGGTTGAGCGCGTGATGTCGATGGCGAACGTCCCGGACGACGTGCCGATCGAGAACAAGATGGTCACGCGTGCGATCGCGTCCGCGCAGTCGCAGGTCGAGCAGCAGAACTTCGAGACCCGTAAGAACGTTCTGAAGTACGACGAGGTCCTCAACCGTCAGCGTGAGGTCATCTACGGCGAGCGGCGCCGCGTCCTGGAGGGCGAGGACCTGCACGAGCAGGTGCAGCACTTCATGGACGACACGATCGACGCGTACGTCTCCGCGGAGACCGCCGAGGGCTTCCCGGAGGACTGGGACCTGGACCGGCTGTGGGGCGCCTTCAAGCAGCTGTACCCGGTGAAGATCACTGTGGACGAGTTGGAGGAGGCGGCCGGTGACCGGGCCGGTCTGACCGCCGAGTTCATCTCCGAGTCCATCAAGGACGACATCCACGAGCAGTACGAGGGGCGTGAGACGCAGCTCGGCTCCGAGATCATGCGTGAGCTGGAGCGCCGGGTCGTGCTGTCGGTGCTGGACCGCAAGTGGCGTGAGCACCTCTACGAGATGGACTACCTCCAGGAGGGCATCGGCCTGCGCGCGATGGCGCAGAAGGACCCGCTGGTCGAGTACCAGCGCGAGGGCTTCGACATGTTCTCCGCGATGATGGACGGCATCAAGGAGGAGTCCGTCGGCTACCTGTTCAACCTGGAGGTCCAGGTCGAGCAGCAGGTCGAGGAGGTTCCGGTCGAGGACGCCGAGCCGGTCGACATGGAGAAGCAGGACGTGGTGCCGGCCCAGGCGGGCGCCCGTCCGGAGATCCGCGCCAAGGGGCTGGACGCTCCGCAGCGGCGGAACCTGCACTTCTCCGCGCCGACCGTGGACGGCGAGGGCGGCACCATCGAGGGCGAATTCGACGACGAGGACGAGCCGGTGCGCTCGGAGGCCGACGGCCTCACGCGCGCGGAGCGCCGCAAGCAGGCGAAGGCCCGGGGACGCCGTAAGAAGTAGCCGCGTGGGGCTTTGAGGGCCGGGTCACCTTCGGGTGGCCCGGCCCTTTGGCGTGTTCCGCCTGTAAGGGACGGGGAGCGGGCTCAGTCGTCCTCCGTGTGGGGCCTGCGGGGGCCGCCCAGTTCCACGGCTGTGCAGCGCCAGCGGCGGTCGGTGCCGAGCTCCAGGCGGAAGGCCATGGCGCGCAGGCGGTCGCCGGTGCCGATGCGGGCGAAGGCCTCGATGGCGCCGGGGCGGGGGACGTAGTAGCCGATGTCCCGGACGGTGGGGACGCCGTGGTTGCCGCGCAGGGGGCCGTGTTCGGCGAGGTGGAAGAGGTCGTCGTAGGCACTGCCGAGGGTGTGGCGGAGCATCGAGTGGACGGGGCGTCGGCCGCTGAGGACGGCGAGGAGGCGGTCGGCGAAGAGGTCGGTGGGGCGGGGTTGGGGTGGGGTGGGGTGCTGGGGGCCTCGGGCGGTGGTGGGGGTTTGGGCCGGGTGGGTCTGGCGGGTGCGGGGTGGGGCGCCGGCGGGGCGGCGGGGGTCGCGGCGGCCCGGTGGGCGGGTGCCGGCGTTGCCGGGGGCTGCTGTGGGCGGGCGCGTGCCGGCGGTGCCGGGTGCCGCTGCGCCCACCCGTGCCGCCCCAGCGGCACGACTGCCCGCAGCTGCGTCGGTGGCAGGGGGTGCTGCGCCCACCCGTGCCGCCCCAGCGGCACGACTGCCCGCAGCTGCGTCGGTGGCAGGGGGTGCTGCGCCGTCGGTGGGCCTTCTTGTCATGACCTTGTTCATCGTGTCCCCGTTCGATCGGCTTGGTGGGGTGGTGGGGCCGACCTTTTACCGGTCGGTAACTTGCTGTCGTCGATCTTGTACGGGGTTGCGGGCAGTGATGGCAAGGCTGCGGAGAGTTTGCGGCAAGGGGGACGGTGGTTCACCTATCAGGGTGATCTGGGGAGGGGAAAGCCCCGGTGGGGGCGGTGTGGGGGGTGAAAATCGGGGCGCGGAGTTGACGCGTTCCGGCGTGCGGGGAGGGACTCGAAAGGGGACGGGCGCACGTATCCTGAAGGTCTTCCGGGCGGACCGTCCGGGCGGAATCCGACGACGAAAGAGCGGCCAGCCATGCGTGTCTACGTCCCCCTGACCCTCCCCGGCCTCGCCGAGGCGCACAAGACGGGGGAGCTGGGGTCCGGACCGCTCGTCGCCTACGCCGTCACGCCCGCCCTGCGCGAGTGGTACCTGTCCGACGACATCGAGGAACTGGAGTACGCGGCGCTGAGCCGGGCCGCGCTCGCCTCGCTGCGGCTGCTCGCCGCGGACCCGGGCGCACCGCGCAGGCGGGTCGTGGTCGCCGTCGACGTACCCGACCGCGCGACCGAGGTGGACCCCGACCGGGGGCTGGATCCGGCGGCGCTCGGCGAGATGCGGGTGTCGGGGACCGTCCCGCTGGCCAAGGCGGCCTCGGTGCACGTCGACGCCGGGGACGCGGAGGCGGACGTGGCCGCGGCGGCGGAGGCGCTCGGCGCGGCGGACGGCGGGGACGACGACGCGCAGTTCGTGGTGGACGGGGCCGAGGACCACGAGCTGCTGTGGTTCGCCACGCAGGAGATCCCGAACCTGGTGGGCGCCGCAGGCTGAGCCGGACGGCCGCCGCAGGGGTGCGCGCCGGCGCCCGAGGGGCGCGGGGTGGTCTCCGCTCATGATTGTCAGTGGGGGCGGGTACTTTTGCTGCATGGGGAAGCAGCAGGTGGCGGCGCACATCGTCTGGGACTGGAACGGGACGCTGCTCAATGACAACGACGCGATCATAGGGGCGACGAACGCGGCGTTCGCGGAGCTCGGGCTGGAGCCGCTGACGCTGGAGCGGTACCGGGCGCTGTACTGCGTGCCGGTGCCGAAGTTCTACGAGCGGCTCATGGGGCGGCTGCCGACGGACGCCGAGTGGGAGCTCATGGACGAGATCTTCCACCGGTACTACGCGGAGCACCGGGTGCGGTGCGGGCTCACCGAAGGGGCGGCGGAACTGCTCGCGGGGTGGCGTTCGGCGGGGCACAGCCAGTCCCTGCTGAGCATGTACGTGCATGACGAACTGGTGCCGCTGGTGCGGGGGTTCGGGATAGAGCCGCATTTCCTGCGGGTCGACGGGCGGGTGGGGCCGTCCGGGGGCAGCAAGGCGGAGCACATGGTGCGGCATCTGGCCGCGCTGGGGAAGGTGGAGCCGGCGCGGACCGTGGTGATCGGGGACGCGGCCGACGACGCGGTGGCGGCCATGCACGCGGGGGCGCGGGCCGTGCTGTACACCGGGGGGTCGCACAGCCGGGCCAGTCTGGAGGGGGCGGGGGTGCCGGTGGTGGACTCCCTGGCGGAGGCGGTGGAGGTCGCCGGGGAGCTGGCCGCCTGAGGTGCGGCGTCCGGGGGCGCCGCACCGGTGGGGAGGTCAGCCGGCCGGGGTCTTCGCGCGCAGTATCTTCAGGAACTCGCGCATCCAGGCCGGGTGGTCGGGCCAGGCGCGGGAGGAGACGAGGGTGCCGTCGACCACGGCCTCGGTGTCCTGGTAGGTGGCGCCGGCCGACTGCATGTCGATCTCCAGCGCGGGATAGGCGGTGACCCGGCGCCCGCTCAGCGCGTCGGCCGCGGCGGTGAGCAGGGGGCCGTGACAGATCTGGGCCACGGGCTTGTCGGCGTCGAAGAACGACTTGAGGATCTTGCGCAGCTCGGGGTCGTTGCGCAGGTACTCGGGGGCGCGGCCGCCGGGGATGACGACGGCGGCGTACTGGCCGGGATCGACCTCGGAGAAGGCGAGATCGGCGGGCCAGGTGTAGCCGGGTTTCTCGGTGTAGGTGTCGAAGCCGGGTTCGAAGTCATGGACGACGAACCGGAGCTTCTTGCGGGTGGGGGCGGCGATGTGGACCTCATAGCCCTCCTCGAGCAGACGCTGGTAGGGGTAGAGGACTTCCAGGGACTCCGCTGCGTCGCCGGTGACGATGAGGATCTTCGCGGTCATGGTGGCGGCTCCTCTCTTGCGGGCGCTGTCAGCCTCAGGGTCCCTCGGTGACGGCACCCGCGTCGACTGCGCCGCCCCCGCACCTCGACCGCGCCGCCCCGCCCCTGTGCAGAACGTCAAAGTTCTGCCCCCTGTTTTGTACACATACGGCTCATGACGGGCCCCCGGTGCGGAGCGATAGCCTTAGTGGCGTGATCAGCGCGATAGTTCGCGGGGGTTTCGTCGCCCCTGCCCTGCGCCCGGTGTGTGCGGACCATCTCCGCGGCCGGGCGGCGGACGCTGGTCCTTGCGGGCGGGACAGGGGCGCAAGGGGCCCCGGGACGCCGTACACACTCGGGGAAAGCGCGGCGCGGAGAGCAGCGTCACACCTCGCGGTGGTGTCGAGAATGGCTGATAACCCCCCGCTCATCTCACCTTGCGGCATAGCGTCGGAGCGGACCGGAGACCCCGGACTGTGGCGTCGAGTCGCAAGGGAAGAGACCGTACTTCCTTCTACGTCACGCAACGGCGCGCGACAGGAGTCAGAGGACAATGCAGACCAAGCTGGACGAAGCCAAGGCCGAGCTGCTCGAGAGGGCGGCGCGGGTCGCTGAGAACAGCCCGGTCGGGGGGTACCTACCGACTGGGACGACGGGCGAGGGCACGCCAGGCGCTCCGGGCACCACGGACCATGACACCCTCCTCGCGTTCCTCCAGCGCTACTACCTGCACACCGCCCCGGAGGACCTGAAGGACCGCGACCCGGTCGATGTCTTCGGAGCCGCTCTTTCCCACTACCGGCTCGCCGAGAACCGGCCGCAGGGAACCGCCAACGTCCGGGTCCACACGCCGACCGTCGAGGAGAACGGCTGGACCTGCAGCCACTCCGTCGTCGAGGTCGTCACCGACGACATGCCGTTCCTCGTCGACTCCGTCACCAACGAGCTGACCCGGCAGGGGCGGGGCATCCATCTGGTCGTCCATCCGCAGGTCGTGGTGCGGCGCGATGTGGCCGGCAAGCTGATCGAGGTGCTGGCGGTGTCGCCCTCGGCCGGTCTCCCGCACGACGCGCACGTCGAGTCGTGGATCCATGTGGAGATGGACCGCGAGACCGACCGCGCCGATCTGAAGCAGGTCACCGCCGATCTGCTGCGGGTGCTCTCCGACGTCCGCGAGACCGTCGAGGACTGGGAGAAGATGCGGGACTCGGCGCTGCGGATCGCCGACGGTCTGCCCGCGGAGCCCACGCCCGCCGATCTGCCCTCCGCCGAAGTCGAGGAGGCGCGTGAGCTGCTGCGCTGGCTCGCCGCCGACCACTTCACCTTCCTGGGGTACCGCGAGTACCAGCTGCGCGAGGACGACTCCCTCGCGGCCGTGCCCGGCACCGGCCTCGGCATCCTGCGCGCCGACCCGCACCACGCCGGCGAGGAGGCCCATCCCGTCAGTCCGTCGTTCGAGCGGCTGCCGGCCGACGCCCGCGCCAAGGCGCGTGAGCACAAGCTCCTCGTCCTGACCAAGGCCAACAGCCGGTCCACCGTGCACCGGCCGTCGTACCTCGACTATGTCGGCGTCAAGAAGTTCGACGCCGAGGGGAACGTCGTCGGGGAGCGCCGCTTCCTCGGACTGTTCTCCTCCGCCGCCTACACCGAGTCGGTGCTGCGGGTCCCGGTCGTGCGGCGCAAGGTCGAGGCCGTCCTGACGGGCGCCGGGTTCTCACCCAACAGCCACGACGGGCGCGACCTCCTCCAGATCATGGAGACGTACCCGCGCGACGAGCTCTTCCAGACCCGGGTCGACGAGCTGCAGTCCATCGTCACCTCGGTGCTGTATCTGCAGGAGCGGCGCCGGCTGCGGCTCTACCTGCGGCAGGACGAGTACGGGCGCTACTACTCGGCGCTGGTCTACCTGCCCCGCGACCGCTACACCACCGGTGTACGGCTGCGGATCATCGACATCCTGAAGGAGGAGCTCGCCGGGACGAGCGTCGACTTCACCGCCTGGAACACCGAGTCGATCCTGTCCCGGCTGCACTTCGTGGTCCGGGTCGCGCCGGGCACCGAGCTGCCGGAGCTGTCCGAGTCCGGCAAGGACCGGATCGAGGCGCGTCTCGTCGAGGCGGCACGGTCCTGGGCCGACGCGTTCGCCGAGGCGCTCACCGCCGAACTCGGCGAGGAGCGGGCCGCCGAGCTGCTGCGGCGCTACAACAACGCCTTCACCGAGGGCTACAAGGCCGACCACACGCCGCGCGCCGCGGTCGCCGACCTCGTCCATCTCGAACGGCTCACCGAGGAGCAGGGTTTCTCGCTCAGCCTGTACGAGCCGGTGGGCGCGGCGCCCGACGAGCGCCGCTTCAAGATCTACCGCAAGGGCGACGCGATCTCCCTGTCGGCGGTGCTGCCGGTGCTGAACCGGCTCGGTGTCGAGGTGATCGACGAGCGGCCGTACGAGCTGCGCCGCACGGACCGGTCGGTGGCCTGGATCTACGACTTCGGACTGCGCATCCCCAAGGCGCTGGGCGGTGGGACCACCGATCTGCTCGGCGACGACGGGCGTGAGCGGTTCCAGGAGGCGTTCGCCGCGACCTGGACCGGTCAGGCGGAGAACGACGGGTTCAACGCCCTGGTGCTGGGCGCCGCGCTGAACTGGCGGCAGGCGATGGTGCTGCGCGCCTACGCCAAGTACCTGCGGCAGGCCGGGTCCACGTTCAGCCAGGACTACATGGAGGACACCCTCCGTACGAACGTCCATACGACCCGGCTGCTCGTCTCCCTGTTCGAGGCGCGGCTGTCGCCGGGTCGGCAGCGGGCCGGGATGGAGATCGTCGACGCGCTTCTGGAGGAGCTCGAGGCGGCGCTCGACCAGGTGGCCTCGCTCGACGAGGACCGGATCCTCAGGTCCTTCCTCACCGTCATCAAGGCGACCCTGCGCACCAACTTCTTCCAGACGGGCGAGGACGGCGCGCCGCACGCGTACGTGTCGATGAAGTTCGACCCGCAGGCCATCCCGGACCTGCCGGCGCCGCGGCCGGCGTTCGAGATCTGGGTGTACTCGCCCCGTGTGGAGGGTGTGCACCTGCGGTTCGGGAAGGTCGCGCGCGGTGGTCTGCGCTGGTCGGACCGGAGGGAGGACTTCCGCACCGAGATCCTCGGCCTGGTCAAGGCGCAGATGGTGAAGAACACCGTCATCGTGCCGGTCGGCGCCAAGGGCGGCTTCGTCGCCAAGCAACTGCCCGACCCGGGCGTGGACCGCGACGCGTGGCTCGCCGAGGGCATCGCCAGCTACCGCACCTTCATCTCGGCGCTGCTCGACATCACCGACAACATGGTCGCCGGGGAGGTCGTGCCGCCGGCCGACGTCGTACGGCACGACGAGGACGACACCTACCTGGTGGTCGCGGCCGACAAGGGCACGGCGACGTTCTCCGACATCGCCAACGAGGTCGCCGGGTCGTACGGCTTCTGGCTGGGGGACGCCTTCGCCTCCGGCGGCAGCGCCGGTTACGACCACAAGGCGATGGGCATCACCGCCCGCGGCGCCTGGGAGTCCGTGAAGCGGCACTTCCGTGACATGGGCGTCGACACCCAGGTCGAGGACTTCACGGTCGTCGGCATCGGTGACATGTCCGGTGACGTGTTCGGCAACGGCATGCTGCTGTCCGAGCACATCCGCCTGGTCGCCGCCTTCGACCACCGGCACATCTTCCTCGACCCGAACCCGGACGCCGCGACCTCCTACGCCGAGCGGCGCCGCCTGTTCGAGCTGCCGCGCAGCTCCTGGGCCGACTACAACACCGACCTGATCTCCGCCGGCGGCGGCGTCCACCCCCGTACGGCCAAGGCGATCCCGGTCAACGCGCATGTCCGGCAGGCCCTCGGCATCGACGCGGGCGTCACCAAGCTGACCCCGGCCGACCTGATGAAGGCGATCCTGTCCGCGCCGGTCGACCTGCTGTGGAACGGCGGCATCGGCACGTACGTCAAGGCAAGCACCGAGTCGAACGCGGACGTCGGCGACAAGGCCAACGACCCGATCCGCGTCGACGGCCAGGACCTGCGGGTCCGGGTCGTCGGTGAGGGCGGCAACCTGGGCCTGACCCAGCTCGGCCGGATCGAGTTCGCCCGCCACGGCGGCCGGATCAACACCGACGCCATCGACAACAGCGCGGGCGTGGACACCTCCGACCACGAGGTGAACATCAAGATCCTGCTCAACGGGCTGGTCACGGACGGTGACATGACCGTCAAGCAGCGCAACAAGCTGCTCGCCGAGATGACCGACGAGGTCGGCGCGCTGGTCCTGCGCAACAACTACGCGCAGAACACGGCGATCGCCAACGCCCTCGCCCAGTCCAAGGACATGCTCCACGCCCAGCAGCGCTTCCTGCGCCACCTGGTGCGCGAGGGCCATCTGGACCGGGCGCTGGAGTTCCTGCCGACCGACCGGCAGATCCGCGAGCGCCTCGGTACCGGCCACGGCCTGACCGGCCCGGAGACGGCCGTTCTGCTGGCGTACACGAAGATCACCGTCTCGGACGAGCTGCTGCAGACCTCCCTGCCGGACGACCCCTACCTGCGCGGCCTGCTGGACGCGTACTTCCCGACCGCGCTGCGCGAGCAGTTCCCGGAGCACATCGACAGCCACCCGCTGCGCCGCGAGATCACCACGACCGTGCTGGTCAACGACACGGTCAACACGGGCGGTACGACGTATCTGCACCGGCTGCGCGAGGAGACCGGGGCCTCGCTGGAGGAGATCGTGCGGGCGCAGACCGCGGCCCGGGCGATCTTCAGGTCGGCGCCGGTGTGGGACGCGGTGGAGGAGCTGGACAACACGGTCGAGGCGGCCGTGCAGACCCGGATCCGGCTGCACTCGCGCCGGCTCGTCGAGCGTGGCACGCGCTGGCTGCTCAACAACCGGCCGCAGCCGCTGCAGCTCGCCGAGACCGTCGAGTTCTTCGCCGAGCGTGTCGAGCAGGTCTGGTCGCAGCTGACCAAGCTGCTGCGCGGCGCGGACCTGGAGTGGTGGCAGAAGATCTACGACGAGCTGAGCGGTGCCGGCGTGACGGACGTGCTGGCGTCCCGGGTGGCCGGGTTCTCGTCGGTGTTCCCGGCGCTGGACATCGTGTCGGTGGCCGACCGGATGGGCAAGGACCCGCTGGACGTCGCCGAGGTCTACTACGACCTCGCGGACCGGCTGCACATCACCCAGCTCATGGACCGCATCATCGAGCTGCCGCGGGCCGACCGCTGGCAGTCCATGGCCCGCGCCTCCATCCGTGAGGACCTCTACGCGGCCCATGCGGCGCTGACCGCGGACGTCCTGGCCGTCGGCAACGGCACCTCGACGCCCCAGCAGCGGTTCAAGGCGTGGGAGGAGAAGAACGCGGCGATCCTGGGCCGGGCGCGGACGACGCTGGAGGAGATCCAGAGCTCGGAGACGTTCGACCTGGCGAACCTGTCGGTGGCGATGCGGACGATGAGGACGCTTCTGCGGACGCATTCGTGAGGGACACGGCGTAAGGGCATGCGGTAAGGGGCGCCTCCCCAGGGAGGCGCCCCTTACGTTCGTGCGGGTCCGCTCAGACCGTCGCGGCCGGCTTGGAAGCCGGCTTGGGAGCGGGCTTGGCCGCCGGCTTCTTCGGGGCCGGCTTCTTCTTGGCCTTCAGGTCGCCGCTGAACTCCTCGTAGGCGTCCATGACCTCCTCCGTCGGCCCGTCCATCTTCAGCTCGCCGCGCTCCAGCCACAGCACGCGTTCGCAGGTCTCGCGGATGGAGCTGTTGCTGTGGCTGACGAGGAAGACGGTGCCGGCGTGCTCGCGCATCTCGCGGATGCGGTCGGCCGAGCGCTTGCGGAACAGCGCGTCGCCGGTGGCGAGGGCCTCGTCGATGAGGAGGACGTCGTGGTCCTTGGCGGCGGCGATGGAGAACCGCAGCCGGGAGCCCATGCCGGAGGAGTACGTGCGCATGGGCAGGGAGATGAAGTCGCCCTTGTCGTTGATGCCGGAGAACTCGACGATCTGCTGGTAGCGCTCCCTGATCTGCTCCTTGGACATGCCCATGGCCAGGCCGCCGAGGTAGACGTTGCGTTCGCCGGTCAGATCGCCCATCAGGGCCGCGTTGACGCCGAGGAGGGAGGGCTGGCCGTCGGTGTAGATCCGGCCGCGCTCCACCGGCAGCAGACCGGCGACCGCCTTGAGCAGGGTCGACTTGCCGGAGCCGTTGGTGCCGATCAGGCCGATGGCCTCGCCCTTGTAGGCGATGAAGGAGACGTCCCTGACCGCGTGCACCAGCCGGGTGCCGGCCGCCTGCTCGGCCTTCTTGCGCCGCAGGATGCGGTTGAGGGCGGCGGTGGCGCTGCCGCGGCCGCCGCCGGTGCCGTTGACCCGGTAGACGATGTCGACGTGGTCGGCGATGACGGTGGGTGCCCGCTCGTCGGCGAGGGCGAAGGGCTCGGTGCGGGGGGTGTTGTCAGCCACGGCCGTACGTCTCCTCAGCCTTCCAGAAGTAGATGAAGCCGCCGACGCCGACGAGCAGCGCCCAGCCCGTCGCCCACGCCCACACATGGGCCGGGAGCTGACTGGCGTGGAAGCTGTCGATGAGCGAGAAGCGCATCAGGTCGATGTAGACGGCGGCCGGGTTGGCGCGCAGGACGTCCGCGACCCAGGACGGCAGGTCGGTGTGCTTGCTGAGCAGGTTGTCGATGCTCCACATCACGCCCGAGACGTACATCCAGGTGCGCAGGACGAACGGCATCAGCTGGGCGATGTCGGGGGTCTTCGCGCCGGCCCGGGCCATGATCAGCGAGATGCCCGCGTTGAAGACGAACTGGAGCAGCAGGACCGGGACGACCAGCACCCAGGACGGCGCCGGCGGCACGCCCATGACGAACAGGATGACCAGCAGAGCGGCCATCGAGAACAGCAGTTGCTGGAGCTGCTGCAGACAGTACGAGATCGGCAGCGCGGCCCGGGGGAAGTGCAGGGCCCGCACCAGGCCGATGTTGCCGGAGATGGCCCGGGTGCCCGTCTGGACCGAGCTCTGGGTGAACGTCCACACGAACACGCCCGTGACCAGGAAGGGGATGTAGTCCGGGACGCCCTTCTTGGTCTGCAGCAGCACACCGAAGATGAAGTAGTAGACCGCCGCGTTCAGCAGGGGGGTCATCACCTGCCAGACCTGGCCCAGCTTCGCGTCGCTGTACTGCGAGGTGAGTTTGGCGGTGGCGAACGCGGTGATGAAGTGGCGGCGCGCCCACAGCTGACGGATGTACTGGGGCACGGAGGGGCGTGCACCGCTGACCGCGAGGCCGTGACGGGCGGCGAGGGCCGCCAGGTCGTCGTCGGGGGGTACGGCCTGTGCTGTGGGCGGTGTGTGGAGTACCTGGCTCACATCCGCTGCTTTCACTCGGGGGGTGGGGGTGCGTGTGCGGCCGCTGTGGCGGCACTCTGCCGTCGCCCGGCGTTCTCTTACGCTTCTCTTCACGTTTTCTTACGTCGGGACGGGACCGTATCGTCGCAACGTGAGCGTAGGCCTGTTCGACGTCGGAACGCAACCGTTTCGTCGTAACGGCCTATGCTGGACGGCATGACGACGAACGCGACGAACGCAGGCGAACCGCAGGCGAAGCCGCGCCGCCGGGCTCCCGCGGGCGCGGCCGTGCTCCGTGAGGATGTGACGGAAGCCATCCGGGCGGCCGTGTTCGAGGAGCTCGCGACCGTCGGCTACGCGCGGATGTCCATCGAGGGCATCGCCCGGCGCGCCGGCGTGGGCAAGACCGCGGTGTACCGGCGCTGGCGCTCCAAGCTGCACCTGGTCCTCGACCTCGTCTCGGCGCTCGCCGTGCAGGGCCTGCCGGTCCCGGAGACGGGCAGCCTGGAGGGCGATCTGCGGATGCTGTACGAGGTGACGTCCCGGGCGCTACGGCATCCCGCGGCCTCGCAGATCATCCCGGACCTGCAGGCCGAGGCGGCCCGCAACCCCGAGATCGCCCAGGCGCTGCAGAAGACGCTGCGGGAGGGGCAGGAGGGGGTCGCGCTGAAGATCGTGGCGGCGGCGGAGCAGCGCGGCGAGGTCCGGATGGGCCTGGACGACGAGCTGGCGCTCGATCTGATCTCCGGTCCGCTTTACTGGCGTTCGGTGGTGATCCGCAGTCCGAAGCTGCCCAAGGGGTATCTGGGCGCGCTGGCGCGGGCGACCGCGGAGGCGATCAAGGCGCTGTGAGAGTCGAGGTGGCATGAGAGTCGAGGTGGCATGAGAGTCGTGTTGGCCGAGGACAACGCCCTGCTCAGGGAGGGCCTCGTCCTGTTGCTGACGTCGGCCGGGCACGAGGTGGCGGCCGTCGCCGGCTCCGGCCCCGAGATCCTCCCGGCGCTGCTGGAGCACCGCCCCGACGTGGCCGTGCTCGACGTGCGGATGCCGCCGGGCTTCCGCGACGAGGGGCTGCGGGCCGCGCTCGAGGCCCGCGAGAAGATCCCCGGCCTGCCGGTGCTGGTGCTCTCCCAGTACGTCGAGGAGTCCTACGCGGCCGAACTGCTCGGCGGCGGCGCGAACGGCGTCGGTTATCTGCTCAAGGACCGCGTCGGCCGCGTCGACGAGTTCCTCGACGCCCTGCGACGGGTCGCCGACGGCGGTACGGCCCTGGACCCCGAGGTCGTCACCGAACTGCTCACCCGCCGCAAGGACTCCCCGCTGGACCTGCTCACGCCCCGCGAGCGCGAGGTCCTCGAGCTGATGGCGGAGGGTCACGACAACACCACCATCGCCACCACCCTCGTCATCACCGAGCGCTCGGTCAGCAAGCACATCGGCAACGTCTTCCTGAAGCTGGGCCTGCCTCCGAGCGACAGCGGGCACCGTCGGGTGCTGGCGGTACTGGCGTATCTCAACAACGCGTGAGCGCTCCGCTGGGGGCGGTGCGATGTGCCGTCGTTCGTCTGCGGCGTCGTCGTGGCTGGTCGCTCCCCCACTCTCGGCTTCGCTCGAGCGGGGGGACCCCCATCGCGGCGGAGCCGCATATCGATACAGCCCCGCGCCCCTTTGGGGGCGCGGCTCATCCGGCGGTCAGGCGCGGCGGACTTCGCGCGGCCTGCTTACGCCCGAGCTGCCTCCGGATGCAGGCGTAGCCACCCCTTCCAGGCCGAGGTGATCATGTCCTGGACGTCGTGTCGGGCCTTCCAGCCCAGTTCGGTGGCGATGCGGTCGGCGGAGGCGACCACGCGGGCCGGGTCGCCGGGGCGGCGCGGGGTGACCGTGGGGGGCCGGTCGTGGCCGGTGACCGCGTTGACGACGTCGATCATCTCCCGGACCGAGACGCCCTCGCCGCGGCCGATGTTGAGGGTGAGGTCGCGGCCGGGGGAGGCCCGCAGGGCGCGGGCGGCGGCCACGTGGGCCTCGGCCAGGTCGCTCACGTGGATGTAGTCGCGGACGCAGGTGCCGTCGGGGGTGGGGTAGTCGTCGCCGAAGACGCGCGGGGGCGCGTTGTCCGTGAGTTTCTCGAAGATCATCGGGATGAGGTTGAAGACGCCGGTGTCCGCCAGGTCGGGGGAGGCCGCGCCCGCCACGTTGAAGTAGCGCAGGGAGGCCGTGGCCAGGCCGGTGGCGCGGCCGGTCGCGCGGACCAGCCACTCGCCGGCCAGCTTCGTCTCGCCGTACGGCGACATCGGCACGCACGGGGTGTCCTCGGTGACGAGACCGACGTCCGGCATGCCGTACACGGCGGCCGAGGAGGAGAACACGAAGGACCCGACGCCCGCCTCGGTGACCGCCTCCAGGAGGACTCTGAGGCCCTCCACGTTCTCCCGGTAGTAGTGCAGCGGGCGCTCCACCGACTCGCCGACCTGCTTCTTCGCCGCGAGATGGACGACGCCGGTGACCGCGTGCTCGGCGAGGACGCGGGCGACCCGCTCTCCGTCCAGCGTCGAGCCCGTCACCAGCGGCACCCCCGCCGGAACGCGCGCGGCGATGCCGGTCGACAGGTCGTCGTACACCACCACCCCCTCGCCCGCAGCGGTCATCGCCCGGACGACGTGCGCCCCGATGTAGCCGGCGCCGCCGGTGATCAGCCAGGTCATGTCGGACTCCCCCGGGTCGGATGGCCGGCCGCGGTGCGTTTCGTCCGCGATCGGCCTGTTCGTCTCACAGTGAAGCAGGCGTCCTGCTCTCCCGCAGAGCCTGTGGACAACTCCCGGCGCGCTCGGGGGCGCGCGCCGTGGTCGCGCGCCACAGGCGCACGTAGGACAGTACGGCCGCCGCGAGCAGCATGCCGTTGCGCAGGACCATCAGGCCGGTGCCGGTCCAGGTGCACTCGATGACCCTGCCGTACTCGACCGGGAAGATCACGGCGCTGACCGCGGTCGACGCGAGGATCAGCGCCGTCACCGGGCGCTGGGTGGTGTGCCGGGAGGTGAGGCACACGGCGGCGAGGCCCACCAGCCAGATCATGTACTGCGGGCTGATCACCCGGCTGGTCACGGTGAACAGCAGGACCGCGCTCAGCGCGGCGTCGAACGGCACGGCTTCGGTCCAGTGCCGGGCGCGGACCCGCCACAGCAGCAGCAGACCGAACGCGAGTGCGGCCAGGGCGAGCGAGGCGTGCGCCACGCTGGAGACGTACGGCCCCGTGAACTCCATCGCGCCGTACCGGTAGCGGACCCTGCCCTCCCAGCCGGCGTGGGTCGCGAGCGAGAGCACGGTGCCGCCCAGGGACTCGATCTGCACACCCCTGCCGCCCTGCTGGCGCACGAAGGCGAGCGGATTGCGGAACGCGAACACCAGGAGCAGGAACAGCGAGGCCCCGGTCAGCGCCACCGACGACCACACCGACCGGGAGTCGCGCCCCCGCCGCACCCCCACCAGCACCAGCGCCGGCCACACCTTCACCAGCGCCCCCACGGCCGCGAACGCCCCGCACGCGCGCGTGGAGCGGGCGAGCGCCAGCAGGGAGATCACCGCGAGTGCCGTGACCTGCACGTCGTAGCGGGCGAACGGGACGCGGACCAGCAGGGGCAGCCCGCCGACCCAGACCGCCGCCCCGGCCAGGGTGCGGCCGGGGAGGGTGCCCGCGCGCGCGAGCGCGTACGCGACCGCCGCGTCCGAGAGGACCGTGAGGGCGACGAACGCCTGGAAATACGTCCACCACGGCAGCACGCCCGGCGACAGCAGCACGAGGCCGGCGCCCGGCGGGTACTGCCACAGGGTGTCGTGCGCGGGGAAGGCGCCGTGCGCGAGAACGCCGTACCAGTGGTGGTACAGGTGCCACACCTCCCGCCCCACCCGGCCGCCCAGGATTCCGAGGGAGTCGTGGGCGAGCAGCCACAGCATCAGGGCGCGGGAGGCCAGCCAGGTGGCGGCGAGGGCGACGAGAAGGTGACGACGTCTCATGACGGCGGATCGTAAGGCGCCCGAATGCCTCTTTAGTTCAGATACTCCGTCAATAGCCAAGAAGCGGTACTAAATCCAACAAAATGGGGTCCGTGGGCATCATGAACACGGGCAGCGCGGCGGACGGGGGACACGGGAGCGCGGGGGAGGGGAGGGCGCGAAGGCGGGTGGCCGTGGTGGTGGCGGTTCCCGCCGGTGTCATGCTCGCGCTCGGCCTGTGGGGGCTCGACCGGGGCGGGATGTGGCGTGACGAGGCGGTCACCTTCGAGGTGGCGCGGCGCTCGGTGCCGCAGATCTGGCGGCTGCTGCACGGTGTGGACGCCGTCCACGGCCTGTACTACCTCCTCATGCACGCCGTCCTCGCCGTCCGCCCCGGCGAAACCGCCCTGCGGCTGCCGTCCGTCGGTGCGGCGGCCCTCGCGGCGGGCCTGGTCGCGGCCCTCGGCGCCCGGCTGGCCCGGCCGCGCGTCGGCCTGTGGGCGGGCCTGCTGTACGCGGTGACCCCGCTCATCGGTCACTACGCACAGGAGGGCCGCTCCTACGCCGTCGTCTGCGCGGGCGCGGCCTGGGCAACCCTGCTGCTCGTCCGGGCGCTCCAGGGGCGCTCCTGGTGGCCGTACGGCGTCGTCCTCGCCCTGACCTGTCTGCTGCACGAGCTCGCGGTGCTGCTGGTGCCCGCCCACGCGGTGACGCTCCTGTACGCGCGCGTGGGGAAACGGGCCGGGGTGCGGTGGGCCGCGGCGGCCGGTGCCGCGGTCCTCGCGCTGGTCCCGCTCGCCGTCGTGTCGCAGGCCCAGGCCGGACAGGTCGCCTGGCTGCACCGGCCGGACACGCGCGGTGCGGAGCGGCTGCTGCACGCGTTCCTCGGGCCGGGCGGGCCGGTCTTCTGGACCTGCCTGCTCCTCGCGCTCGCCGCCCTGCCGGGCCCCCGCCGGCTCACCCTCACCTCGGTGGCCCTGCCCTGGGCCGTCGTCCCCCCGCTGACCCTGCTCACGGTCTCCCAGCTCCGCCCGATGTACGACGACCGCTATGTGCTGTACGCCCTCGCGGGGGCGCCTCTGCTCGTGGCGGCGGGCGCCGACCGGCTGCTCGGGACGAGGTCGCCCCTGGTCACGCCGGCGGGAACTCTCGCCGTCGCCCTCGCGTTCACCCAACAACTGCCCCTGCACCGCGAGGACCGCACCCTCCGCGGCCGCCCCGACACTCTCGCCGCCGTCTCGGTGCTGGCCGCGCGCGAGGTGCGGCCGGGGGAGACCGTGGTGTTCCTGCCCACCATCGGACGGCGGGCGAAGGTGGCGCACCCGGAGGGCTTCCGGGGGGTGCGCGACGTGGCGCTGCAGGCGTCCGGGCCCGCCTCCGGCACCCTCTACGGCCGTGAGCGGGACGCCGCCGAGCTGCGCCGCGAGCTGCTCGCGCTGGACCGGCTCTGGGTGCTGGCCGAGCCGTACGCCCTGCGCTCCCCGTGGTACCCGCGCAACCCGACCGAGCGGGTCAAGCTGACCGTCGTGACGGAGGAGTTCATGCCGAGCGAGCCGAGCCGTGAGTTCGTCCGGAACGGAGTCACCCTGCGTCTCTACACCCGCCGCCCAACAGGCCCTATCGCCGCGGGCCGCCCGGCTCCTCCTCCAGTGCCGCCGCGTCCAGCGCGCTGGTGAGCTGGTCGAGCCGTTCCCTCAGCTCGCTGATCTCCTCCAGTCCGAACCCGGTCGCCGACACGATCCGCCGGGGCACCTGCAACGCCCGCTCCCGGAGCGCCGTGCCCTCCTCGGTGAGCCCGATCTCCACCGAGCGCTCGTCGCGCGCGCTGCGCTCCCGGCGTACCAGGCCCGCCGTCTCCAGTCGTTTGAGCAGCGGGGAGAGTGTGCCGGAGTCCAGGCGCAGATGCTCGCCGAGCTTCTTCACGGGCAGCTCGCCCCGCTCCCACAGCACCAGCATCACCAGGTACTGGGGGTAGGTCAGTCCGAGTTCCTTGAGGATCACGCGGTAGACGCCGTTGAAGGCGCGCGACGCGGCGTGCAGGGAGAAGCAGATCTGGCTGTCCAGGTGCAGCCAGTTCTCCGAGGGGACGGGGGCGGAGAGCGGGGTCGACGTCGGGGTCATGCCTCCAGGGTAGCTCCAGCGGGCCATTTAGTTGTGCACAACTGAATTGTGTGCTCTACTTATCCCCGTGAGCGGCCGGGACGCGAGAAGTGACCGGGCCGGCCACCCCCCGACACAGACTTCCGAGAGGGATGGTTCATCCATGGACGCGCTCTACACCGCAGTCGCCACCGCCACCCACGGCCGCGAGGGCCGCGCCGTCTCCAACGACGGCAAGATCGACCTCGCGCTCGCCATGCCGGTGGAGCTGGGCGGCAACGGTCAGGGCACCAACCCGGAGCAGCTGTTCGCCGCCGGTTACGCGGCCTGCTTCGGCAGCGCTCTCGGCCTCGTCGGCCGCCAGGCGAAGGTCGACGTCTCCGACGCCGCCGTGACCGCCGAGGTCGGCATAGGCAAGCAGGGCGAGGGCTTCGGCCTGAAGGTGACGCTGCGCGTCGAGCTCCCGGACACCGTGGACGAGGCGACCGGCCGCAAGCTGGTCGAGACCGCCCACCAGGTCTGCCCCTACTCCAACGCCACCCGCGGCAACATCGAGGTCGACCTCGTCATCGAGTAACCCCCCCCGCGGGTACCGCCCCCGCATCCCCACCTCAACCCACCCGCGCCAGCACCTCCCCCGTCCGCCGGCTCCACGCCACCACCACGGCCTCCTCGGGCACCGGGTGCCAGCGCGTCAGCAGCAGCCAGCGGACGCGGTAGCGGCGGGCGATCGCCGTCCGCCCGGCGCGCGTCGAGCCGGGCGCGAGATACGCCCGTACGTCCGCCATCCGGCGCAGCCTCGCCCGCTCGTCCAGTGCCGCGTCCGGCCAGACGGGCGCGGCGAGGTTCGGGCCGTACCCGGCGATCGCGTGGACGGCGAAGTACCCGTCGGTGATCACCACCTCACCGGGCCCGATGTGCCGTGCCGCCCAGTCGTACGCCGGCCAGCGGGGCGGCTGGTCGAAGCCCACCGGATCCAGTGAACGCGGCACGACCGCCCCCGCCTGCACGGTCAGCAGCCCCAGACAGGCCCCGGCGGCCGCCAGCGCGCCCAGCGCCCGCCGCCACGCCCCCCACGGCCGGGGCGCCGCCAGCTCCACCGCCAGCGCGAACTGCGGCGGCACCAGCGTCAGACCGAGGATCCGCCCGTAGGTGTAGTGGCCGCTGACGAACCCGTACGCCACCACCAGGCAGTCCAGGGCGAACATCAGCACCAGCGGATCGCGCGCCGAGCGCCGCGCCCGCGCCCACAGCGCCGGCAGGCCCAGCAGCGCCAGCCAGAAATGGCCGGTCAGATCGTCGTACAGGCGCCGGTGCATCCCGTCCACGCTGCTGTCCCCGGCGAGCGCGAACACGTCGAAGTACGGCCAGCCGGCCGCGACCAGCAGCGCCGCGGCGGCCGTCACCGTCCAGCGGGCCGCCACCGCCGGCCGCCGGCCCCGCTGCAGGCCCAGGACCACCGCGACACCGCCCGTCACGGCCGCCACCGCCGTGATCGGATGCGTCAGCAGGATCGCCCCGTACAGCGCTCCGACCCCCGCGTACCCGGTGAAGCCGCGCAGCCCGTCCGGGCCGACGTACCGGACCAGACGTTCGTCACGCGCGCGTGACGCCGTCAGGGACCACGCCCAGAACGTCAGCCCGATCGCGACGGTGGACGGATAGCCGAGGTTGCCGGTCATCGACATCAGGCCCAGATAGCCGCTCCACCAGGCGCGTTCCGTGCCCCACAGCAGCGTCATCGCCGCCAGCGCCAGCACCGGGGCCCACTGTCTCGGCGTCAGCGCGCGCACGAACCGGCCGACACCGGTCAGCAGCACGATCAGGTTCACCGGCCCGGCGACCCGCAGCACCTCCCACCCCGTCAGCCCGGTCAGCCGCGCGAACACGCCCTCGGCCACCGCGTACGGCGAGTAGTAGGGGCTGCCCGCACCCGGCAGATCGGCCATCGGATGCCGCGGACGCAGCAGCTCGGCCTTCAGACGCTCGACGACCGCCGCGTGCACCCCCGCGTCACAGCACAGCGGCACCCGCCAGAACGCCAGCGTCGTCACCATCCAGAACAGGAAACCGAACACCTGGTACGGGCTCGGACGCCACACCCGCCGGCCGCGCAGCGCCCCGGCACCGCGCACCGGACGCCGGATCAGGACACCGGCGCTCACCGGGCGGAGACCAGAAGGCGGCAAACAGGGGCAGAGTTGCGCATGTAGGGCATTGACTGTATCTTCCCGCCCGCGTCAACGCCCTTGCCCCGTGTCACCCCGGCGAGTGAGCCCGATCGGAGTCACCCCCGCGACGCGGCCCGGTCCGACGGACCCGACCGGCCCTGCCCGTCGCTCAGGTCGACGCGAGCTCCTCGTGCGCCGCGCTCGGCCCGGGCACCCTCGCCGCGCCGACGTCCGGGAACTCCTCGCCCAGCAGCAGCCGCCGTACGACCCGCTCGGCGGCGCGCCCGTCGTCGTACGCGCAGAAACGCGCCCGGAACTCCGCCCGCAGCCGCGCGGAGTCCTCGTCCCGCCAGCTGCCGGAGGCCAGCAGCCGGACCAGCTCGTCAAAGGAGCGCGAGACGTGGCCCGGCGCGCCGGCGGTGATGTCGAAGTAGGCGCCCCGGCTCGCCGTGTACGCCTCCCAGTCGTCGGCGTGCACGACGATCGGCCGGTCCAGGGTGGCGTAGTCGAACATCAGGGCCGAGTAGTCGGTCACCAGCACGTCCGAGGCGAGCATCACGTCCTCCACATGCGGTTCGTCCGTCGCGTCGACGAGGACACCGCGCCGGTGCAGGTCCGCCAGGCCCATCCCGCGCGCGTGCCCGGTCGCCAGCGAGGGGTGCAGCCGTACGACGAGGGTGTGGCCCTCGCCCAGGTCGGCGGCGAGCCGGGCCAGGTCGATCCGGTCGACGTGCCCGCCGCGGACGTACTCCCGCCGGGTCGGCGCGTACAGCACCACGGTGTGGTCGGCCGGGACGCCCAGCCGGGCCCGCACCGCCGCGCCCGCCCCGGGGTCCGCGCCGACCAGCACGTCGTTGCGGGGGCTGCCGGTGCGCGCGGAGGCGAAATGGCACGGGTAGGCCCGCTCCCACACCAGCTCCGAGTGCGGGTTGGCGACCAGGCTGTGGTCCCACCGGTCGGCGCGGCGCAGCATCTGCGGTACGTCCACCCCGAACCGGGCGCCGGGCCGGTCCAGCAGATCCGCGCCCATGTACTTCAGCGGGGTGCCCTGGTGGGTGTGGATGTGGACGCTGCCGGGGCGTTTGGCCAGCGCGCCCGGCCAGTTGACGTTGTTGACGAAGAAACCGGCCCGCGCGGTCACCCGCCGGTACTCGGGTGAGTCGAGCAGGACGTGCTCGACACCCTCCGGGAGTTGGGCGGCCGTCTCCTCGTCGCGCACCACCCACACCCCGCGCAACTGCGGCGCGATCTCCAGCGCCTTGCGGTAGACCGCTCCCGGATCGCCCAGCACGCCCCGGTGCGAGAACGCCGAGTACACGACCAGCCGCGGGTCGATCGGCCGGTGGGCGTGCACCCCGTCCGCCGCGCGCCGTACACGCGCCCCGGCCGCCCGGCGTACGAGCGTCCCGCGCCGCGCCAGCTCCCGCCCCGCGTGCTCGGCCTGGCGCCGCGCCCGGTAGGCCGCGTATCCGTGCTCCAGAACCCGCAGTTCCGCCGGAACCGGTTCGCCGTCGGGCCGGCGGGCGCGGAACATCTCGGCCGTGCGGCGGAAGAACTCCTTCTTGTCGGACGGCGGCAGCCGGTCCGGCTTGGCCAGGATGTCCAGGCAGTGCTCGCCCATCTTGCGGTGCAGATACGGCCGCCAGCCCGCCAGTTCGGGGCGGGAGTCGACGAAGGCGAAGACCCGCTCGTACTGCTCGTGGATGTCGAAGTGCTTGCGGCTGGTGGTGGACAGGATGTTGCCCTGGCGGCGCTGACGGTAGTTCAGGCAGATCCGGTCCAGCGTGGCGATCCGCTCCGCGCTGAGCATGACCGGGAACGTCCAGGGCGTGTCCTCGTAGTAGCCGGGCGGGAAGGCGAAGCCGTATCTCTCGACGAAGTCGCGCCGGTAGACCTTGTTCCAGACGACCATCAGCAGGTCGAGGATCTCGGGGCGCCCGGCGGCCGTGAAGGTGCCGTCCGAGGCCTCCGCGAGGAGGTGCGCGAGGGCGTTGCGGCGGGTGCCGCCCCACCAGTACGTGCGCGCGTAGTCGAAGACGAGGACGTCCGGGTCCTCGGCCTCGGCCAGCCGGTCGGCCGTCGCGCGCAGGGCGCCCGGGGTGAGGGTGTCGTCGCTGTCGAGGAAGAACAGGTAGTCGCCGGCGGCGTGCGGCATTCCCGCGTTGCGGGCGCGGCCGAGGCCCACGTTCTCCGGCAGATGCAGCACCCGGACCCGCTCGTCGCGGGCCGCGTACTCGTCGAGGATCGCGCCGCAGCCGTCGGGCGAGCGGTCGTCGACGGCGATCACCTCGAAGTCCGCGTACGACTGCGAAAGGAGCGAGTCGAGACACTCGCGCAGGAAGCCCTGCACCTTGAAACAGGGGACGATGACGCTGAAGCGGGGCACTGCGGGGGTCAGCTCCTTACGGGGGTGGCGGCGGGGGCCGGGACGCGGTCGGCGAGCGGCAGCACGGGCTCGATCGCCTCCGGGGGCTCGCCGAGCAGCACCCTGCGCACCACGCGCTCGGCGGCGCGTCCGTCGTCGAACTGGCAGAAACGGGCCCGGAACGCGGCCCTGAGCTCCCGTGATCCGGCCGAGGCGTACGCGCCGTCGCGGAAGACCCGCGCCAGTTCCTCCGGGGTACGGGCCACCGGTCCCGGCGGGGCCGCCATCAGGTCGAAGTACACGCCCCGCGTCTCGGTGTAGACCTCCCAGTCGTCGGCGTACACGACGATCGGCCGGTCCAGGTTGGCGTAGTCGAACATGATCGACGAGTAGTCGGTGACCAGCGCGTCGGCGGCCAGGCACACGTCCTCGGAGGAGCGGTGGCCGGTGACGTCGAGGATCCGGCCCGTGCCCCGGGCGAGGCCCACGTCGTAGAAGTAGTGGGCGCGCAGCAGGACGACGACGTCCTCGCCGGCCGCCTCGCAGAACGCCTCCAGGTCCAGGCCGCCGTCGAAACCGGTCCGGTAGTCGCGGTGGGTCGGCGCGTACAGCACGGCCGTCTTCCCCTCGGGCACCCCGAGCTCCCGCCGGACGCGGGCCACGTCCTCGGCGGTCGCCGTGTAGAAGACGTCGTTGCGCGGATAGCCGTACTCCAGCTGCTCGTAGCGGCCGGGGAAGGCGCGCTCCCACATCTGCGTGGAGTGACTGTTGGAGGAGAGGTTGAAGTCCCAGCGGTCCACCCGCCCGAGCAGCTTGGTGAACGAGCCGCTCGCGGCCGCCACCACCGGGTACGTCGACTGGTCGACGCCCATCTTCTTCAGCGGGGTGCCGTGCTGCGTCTGCACATGCACACTGCCCTCCCGCTTGACCACGCCCTCCGCGAAGTTGGCGTTGTTGACGAGGTACTTGGCGCGGGCCAGGACCTGCCAGTAGCGGCGGCTGCCGATCACCGCGTGGTCGACGCCCTCGGGCAGGGTGTGCGCCTGGTCGGGCTCGACGAGGAACACCGACCGGATGTGCGGGGCGAGTTCGGCGGCCCTGGCGTGGATCGCGGCTGGGCTGCAGGCGTATCCGCGGCCCCAGTAGGCGCAGTACACGGCCAGGTTCGGGTCGATACGGCGGCGCAGCTGGCGCCGGTAGAACAGGCGGGTGCGCAGGCCCCGGGGGCGCGGGAGGCGCTGGGCGGCGGCCGACAGCCGCTGGTTGGCGCTTCGCAACGCGCGGAACGCGGTGTACGCGCCCGCCGCCAGCAGCCGGTGCTGCACCCCGAGGCTCCCGCCCGGACTGCGGAAACCGGCCGGGCGGTGGCGGCGGTACAGCCGGCCCGCGCGCCGGAAGAAGGCCCGGCGCCGGTTCGTCGGCAGCCGCCTCGGGTGCGCGGCCGTCTTGAGGACGAGGGCGAAGAGCTGTTCGAACAGCGGGCCCAACCGGTCGGCGGGCACGTCGAGTTCACGGGCCCGGGTGAGCACCAGCTCCGCCTGGTCGAGCAGTTCGGTGTGGTGCTCGCCCGGCAGGTTGAGCCGGCTGCCCTGCCGGCGCAGCAGATGCCGTACGACGACGGACCGCAGCACGGCGATCCGCCCCGCCCGCAGGGTGACCAGACCACCGAAGCCGACGTCGGTGAAGTGACCCTCCGGAAAGGCGAGTTGCCCTTCGGCGAGGAAGGTACGGCGGTACGCGGCGCTCCAGGCGGGCAGCTGCACTCCGGTGCCCCGGGGCGCCTCGGCCGGGGTGAAGGCGCCCTTCGGGGTCCTCGCCAGCAGCGGGGCCGCCGGGTTGGTCGGCTCGCCCTCCCACCACGGGGTCCGCTCGTGCTCGAAGTACAGGACGTCCACGTCACCGGTGACGGCGAGCCGGGCGTCCAGCGCCGCCAGCGCGCCCGGCGCGAGGGTGTCGTCGCCGTCGAGGAACAGCAGATACGCCCCCTGCGCCGCCCGCGACCCGGTGTTGCGCGCCCCGGCCAGGCCCGCCGACGGCGGTGAGACGACCGGCGTCACCCGCGAGTCCCGCTCGGCGTACCCCGTGGCGAGGACGGCGGCCGGGGCGTCCGGCGCATCGCAGACCGGGATCAGCTCGAAGTCACCGAAGGACTGGGCGAGGACGGAGTCCAGCGCCAGGGACAGCCGGCCCGCGACCCCATGGGACGGGACGATGATGCTGAAGCGGGGCATACTGCTCTTTCCGTGGTGTGCTGCGGTGTTCAACGGTGTTCGGCGGCCGTCGGTGACGGGATGAGAGCGACCGACGGCACGGGCCGGCGCTTGGCGAGCGGAACGACCGGCGGGAGGTTCGTCTCGCCCAGCACGATCCGGCGTACGACCCGCTCGGCGGCGCGTCCGTCGTCGTACGGGCAGTACCGCTCACGGAACACGGCGCGCAGCCGTGTCGAGCGGGAGCCGCGCCAGTGGCCGGTGGCGAAGATGTCGATCAGCTCGTCCTCGCTGCGGGCCACCGCGCCCGGCGGGAGGGCGCGCAGGTCGAAGTAGACGCCGCGGGCCGCCCGGTACGCCGCCCAGTCCTCGTCGGGGGCGTGGACCACGATCGGCCGGTCCAGGTTGGCGTAGTCGAACATGATCGACGAGTAGTCCGTGACCAGGGCGTCCGAGGCCAGACAGAGCGACTCGACGCTGGGATGGTCGCCGACGTCGATGAGACCGGGCGTGCGCCGTGCGAGGAGGGCGCCCTGCCAGTAGTGCGCGCGGGCCAGCACCACGAAGCGCGGGCCCAGCCGGCGCAGCACACGCTCCAGGTCCAGGGCGGGGTGCTGGGTGCGCCGGTGGTCGCGATGGGTGGGCGCGTACAGGATCGCGACCGTGTCGCGCGGGATGCCGAGCGACTCGCGCAGCCGGGCCACGTCGGCCGCCGTCGCCCGCTGGAAGACGTCGTTGCGCGGATAGCCGTACTCCAGGGTCCGGTACCGGCCGGGGTAGACGCGCTCCCAGGTCAGGGTGGTGTGACGGTTGGCGGACAGTACGTAGTCCCACTTGTCGACGCCGCGCAGCAGCTCCTCGAAGTCCATGTCACGGGCGGCCGCCGGGCGCTCCTGGAGATCGAGGCCCATGTGCTTGAGCGGGGTGCCGTGCTGGGTCTGCACGAAGACCTGGCCCGGCCGCTTCACCAGGCGGCGGTCGAAGTTGACGTTGTTGACGAGGTACTTGGAGCGGGCCAGCGCCGTCCAATAGGCGGCCGTGCCGGGGGTGAGCGGGCGCGGGCCCGGCGGGATCGCCCGCTGGTGCTCGGGGCGGGCGATCCACGCCGTGCGCACCTCGGGCGCGAACGCGCGGAACGCCTCCTCCAGCGCGCCCGGGTTGCAGCCGTGCCCGCGCCCCCAGTACGCCCCGAACACCGCGCGGTCGGCGCACAGCGGCAGCCGCAACTGGACCCGGTAGTGCGCCTGGAGCACGGCGGCGCGCAGCGCGCGGGCCAGCTTCACCGCGAGCTTCACAGTGCGCCGGCGCAGGGTCATCGCCGCCTGGAGCGCCTGGTAGGTGCGGTGCAGGCCGAGGTGGACCAGGGCGTGGCGCAGCCGGGAGCGCAGCGGGACCCCGGCGCCCGGGGTGAGATAGCGGCGGTAGTGGGCGCGGGCCCGGCGCAGGAACTCGGCGCGGGCGGCGCGCGGCAGCCGGTCCCGTTTGGTGAAGATCGTCGTGAAGTGGTCGACCATGCGGCGGAACAGCACCGGCCGCCACCGGGCGAGCTCGGGCCGCTCCTCGACGAACGCGAAGACCCGGTCGTACTGCTCGAAGACGTCGAAGTGCCGGCGGCTGGTGGTGGACAGGATGTTGCCGCGGCGGCGCTGGCGGTAGTGCACACAGACCCGGTCGAGCGTCGCGATCGACTCCGCCGCCATCAGCGCCGGGTACGTCCACGGCGTGTCCTCGTAGTAGCCGGGTGGGAAGGCCAGGCCCGCGCGTTCGACGAACTCCCGTTTGCAGGCCTTGTTCCAGGCCACCATCAGCAGCCGGAACAGGCCCGGGCGGTCCTCCAGCCGGAACGGCGCCGGCCCTTCCTCGCTGAGCAGGGCCGCGACCTGGTTGCGCTCGGCCGCGCCGGTCCAGTAGGTGCGCGCGTAGTCGTAGACCAGGACGTCCGGCTCGCCGGTCTCCTTCAGCCGGTCGGCGATCGCGCGCAGCGCGTCCGGGGTGAGGGTGTCGTCGGAGTCCAGGAACAGCAGGTAGTCGCCGACCGCCACCCGCATACCGGCGTTGCGGGCCCGGCCCAGCCCGGCGTTCTCCGGCAGGTGCACCGCGCGCACCCGCGGATCGCGGACGGCGAACTCGTCGATGATCTCGCCGCAGGCGTCCGGCGAGCAGTCGTCGACGGCGATCAGTTCGAGATCGGTCCACGACTGGGACAGCACCGATTCGAGGCACTCGTGCAGATACGCCTGAACCTTGTACGCGGGGACGATGACACTGAACCTGGGCAACGGGCATCCATGGGTCGGCGCGGACAGGGCCTTGCCCGGGAACGGCCGATGGAGTGAATCGGTTACGGTTCATACGGCATTCGGGGGATTCCGGGTGAACGAAGGAGGGCGGGACCGTGACGTCCCGCCCCCTCCCGTCCGTTGTTCCCGGGCCTATTTGACGGCGCCCGCCATCACCCCGGACACGAACTGCCGCTGGAACGCGAAGAACACGGCCAGCGGGATCACCATCGAGATGAACGCGCCGGGCGCGAGCACGTCGATGTTGTTGCCGAACTGCCGTACCTGTGTCTGCAGGGCGACCGTGATCGGCTGGCTGTCGGCGTTGGTGAACACCAGCGCCACCAGCATGTCGTTCCACACCCACAGGAACTGGAAGATGGCCAGGCTCGCGATCGCCGGTCCGGCGAGCGGCATCACGACCCGGAAGAACAGGCGCAGTTCACCCGCCCCGTCCAGCCGGGCCGCCTCCAGCAGTTCGCGGGGGATCTCCGCGAAGAAGTTCCGCAGCAGGAACACCGCGAACGGCAGACCGAAGCCGACATGGAACAGGATCACCCCGAAGACCGACCCGAACAGGCCGATCTTGCCGAAGAGTTCGGCGATCGGGATCAGCGCCACCTGCACCGGCACCACCAACAGGCCCACGACGGCCAGGAACCACCAGTCGCGGCCCGGGAACTCCATCCACGCGAAGGCGTATCCGGCGAGCGCGCCGACGAAGACGACCAGGAGCGTCGCCGGGACGGTGATCAGGACCGTGTTGACGAGGGAGTCGGTGATGTCGCCGTTCTCCAGGAGCTTCCGGTAGCTGTCGAAGGTGAGTTGGGAGGGCTTGCTGAAGACCGTCCACCACCCGCTGGCGCTCAGGTCCTCGGGGGAGCGCAGCGAGGAGATCAGCAGACCGATCGTCGGCACCAGCCAGAACAGGCCGACGACGATGAGGAAGACCCGGACCAGACCGCTGTTGACCTTCTCGAGCAGCCACCTGCCCGCCGTCGTCATCGCCGCACCTCCCGCCTGAGCCTGCGTACGTTGAACCACATCACCGGGATCACCAGCAGCAGCAGGAACACCGCGATCGCGCTGGCGACGCCGGGCTGGTTCTCGGAGAAGCCCTTGCGGTACAGCTCCAGCGCCAGCACGTTCGCGTCGTCCTGCGAGGAGCCCGGGGCGATGATGAACACCAGGTCGAACACCTTCAGCACATTGATCATCAGGGTGACGGTGACGACCGCCAGGACGGGCGCGAGCAGCGGGACGGTGATCCGGCGGAACACCTGCCACTCGTTCGCCCCGTCGACGCGCGCCGCCTCCAGGAGCTCGCGCGGCACACCGGCGAGACCGGCCGCGATCAGCACCATCGCGAAACCGGCCCACATCCAGATGTACGACCCGATGATCGCCGGCGTGACCAGCGAAGGGCCCAGCCAGTCCAGGCCGTTGTACGGCTCCTTGAAGTTGCTCGCGGGCAGCCGCAGCCGGGCTCCGTCCGCGTCGGCGGGGAGCGTGAAGGTGCCGTCGTCGGCGGCTTCGGCGGACGCGACCACCTTGCCGTCCTTCACCGCCTCGATCCTCATCCCGGCATAGCCCAGCTCGGTGGGGTCGGGGGCGCCGAGCGTGCCGACGCCCTTGCCCCGGGTGAAGTCCTGCCAGGTGGTGCCGGTGATCTTTCCGGGGTCGGCTTCGGCCGGTACGGCCTTCTTGGCGTCGTCGGGCAGCTGGTCGGGCGCGACTCCGACCAGGGGCAGGGCAACCGTCTCGCCGGTGTGCACGGTCGCCCTGGTGAGGTAGCCGCCGTCGTCGGTTGTCAGGGGCGAGTCACGGCCCGGGTGGGCCTTCGGGAACGCGGACGCCTGGACGAACGTGTCGTGCACGCCCACCCACACCGCGTTCGCGACGCCCTTGTCCGGGTCCTGGTCGTACACCAGCCGGAAGATGATGCCGGCGGCGAGCATCGAGATCGCCATCGGCATGAAGACGACCAGCTTGAACGCCGTGCCCCAGCGCACCCGCTCGGTCAGCACCGCGAAGATCAGACCGAGGGCGGTCGCGACCGTCGGCGCGAACACCACCCAGATCACGTTGTTCTTCAGGGCCGCGCGGATGCCGTCGTCCGTGAAGAGGGCCTTGTAGTTGTCGACGCCGGCGAAACCGTCGCCGGACTGGTCGTAGAAACTGCGCACGACCGAGTACCCGATCGGGTAGACCACGAGCGCGCCGAGCAGCACCAGGGCGGGCAGCAGGAACAGCGCCGCCACGGTGATGCGGGTGCCGGTCACGCTCTTGCGCGGGCGGGGCGGGACGGGGGCTGCGGGCGCCCCCGCCGGCGCCGTGGCCGACTTCATCGGCGGGTCAGTTCCCGTACGCCGCCGCCGCGTCCGACTCCAGTTGCTTCTGGGTGCCGGCCACGTCCGTCGGGTTCTTCAGGAAGTCCTGCAGCGCCTTCCACTCGCCCTTGCCGGGTGTGCCGCCGAAGGCCTGCGGGGCCTGGTCGGACATGTCGAAGCGGAAGTCGTCGCCGGACGCGATCAGCGCCTTGGCGATCTTCTGCTGGACCTCGTTCGGATACGACGAGATGGCGACGTTTTTGTTCGGTGAGAGATAGCCGCCCAGCTTGGCCTGGATCGTCGCGGCGTCCGGCGAGGCCAGGAAGGTCGCCAGCGCCTGCGCGCCCTCGGAGTCCTTCAGGATGACCGCCGCGTCACCGCCCGAGACCACCGGCGCGGTGTCGCCGGCCTTCGGGAACGGGAACACCTTCGCGTCCGTGCCGACCTTCGCCTTGGTGTCCGCGATGTTGACCTGCACGAAGTCGCCCTCGTAGACCATGGCCGCCTTCGGCTGGTCGCCGCCGGTGAACGTCTGCGTCACCGACGCCGGGAACTCCGTCTGCAGGGCGCCGCTCGCACCGCCCGCGATCCAGTCCTGCTTGCCCCAGATCTGGGCCAGCGTGGTCAGCGCCTCCGTCACCGACGGATCCGTCCACTTGATCTCGTGCCGGGCGAGCTGGTCGTACTTCTCCGGGCCCGCCTGCGACAGATAGACGTTCTCGAACCAGTCGGTGAGCGTCCAGCCGTCCGCGCCGCCGATCGAGAACGGGGTGACGCCCGAGTCGTACACCGTCTGCGCCGTGTCCAGCAGCTCGTCCCACGTCGCGGGCTCCTTCGCGCCCGCGTTCTCGAAGACCTGCGCGTTGTACCAGATCAGCGACTTGTTGGCGGCCTTGTAGTAGACGCCGTACTGCTTGCCGTCGACCTTGCCGATGTCCTGCCAGCCCTGCGAGTAGTTCTTCTGCAGCTCCTTCAGGGCGTCCGCGCCCAGCGGCTTCGCCCAGCCCTGGTCCACGGCCTGCTTGATCGCACCGGGCTGCGGAAGCATCGCCACGTCCGGCGGCGAACCACCCGCGATCTTCGACCCCAGGAAGTTGATGATCGGGTCCTGCGCGGGCACGAAGGTCACCTTCGCGCCGGTGAGGTCCTCGAACTCCGCCAGGACCTTCTTGAAGTTCGCCTGCTCCGCGCCGGTCCATACGGCGGCCACCTCGAGCGTGGTGCCTTCCAGCTTGGGGAGGTTGAGACTGCTGCCGGTGTCCTCGGTGCCGGTGCCGCTCCCGTTGCCGCTGCTCTTCTCGTCGTCCCCGCCGCACGCCGTGAGCGAGAGCGCGAGGGCTCCCGCCGCGAGCGCGGCGGCCGTCTTCACGGTCCTGCGTGTCCGGATGGTGTTGCTCGTCCTGCGCATCACGACCCCGTTCATCGGATCTCGTCGAACGTCGAGCGCTGTCCCGTGAGCACGTGTCTACGCCGAGTGACGGAGGTCGGCAAGAGCGCCCGCGCTGTCAAGCGGGGGATCGTGACCGCGTCGTAACGGGTGGACGGCGTCGCGGTCGGCGTCCTGGGGCTGCCGCCCCCGGGCCCCGCTTCGGCCCTGAACGGGCCCCGTCCTCAGACGCCGGACGGGCTGAGTTGTCGTGAGGCTCGCTCCAATGCGCTGGCCAGCAGGGCCAGGTCCGTCGGGCCGTTGCCCAGTTCGCGGATGGGGCGGCGGGTGGGCGGGTCGCCCATGCGGTGCCATTCCAGGGGGACGACCGTGGGGCGCAGGGTGGCCGTGCGGGGGATGCGGCCCGTGACGCGACCGCCCTGGAAGGGCGTGAGGCGGCCGTCCGCGCCCTTGAGGCGGCCCCGGCCGGGGGACGGTTCGTCGGTGCCGGAACCCGGTGGGTCGAGGTTGATCCGAACGGTGGAACGGCGCGCCGGTTCCGACTCCGCCGTACGGGCGTCGGGAGCCGTCGCCGCCACCAGGTGCACGCCGAGCCGGTCGCCCTCGCGGGCCACCGCCTCCAGGGCGCGCATGACGGAGCCGGCGGCGGGGCGGCCGGGGGAACCGAGGGCCGGGGAGACGAGCGCGTCGAGATCGTCGACGACCACCACCAGCCGGGGGAGGGGTGCCGCCGGTGTCCCGGTCTGGCGGCGGGCGGCGGCGGAGGGGCGCAGACGGAGGGTGGAGCTGGGCGGGGTGTCGAGGTCGGCGGCGCCGGAGGCCGAGGGCGCCGGGGAGGCCGGGGCGCGCTGCGGGACGATCCGGCCGGAGACCTCGCGGTGCGTGTGCCACTCGGCGAAGTCGGAGAGACCGAGCAGCTCGGCCCGCCGTTTCAGCTCGGCGCTCAGCGACTGCGCGAACTCCCGCATCCGGACCGGGTCGTTGGCGGTCAGATGGCCGGTCACATGCGGAACGTCCGTACAGACGCGCAGGCCGTCGCCCTGGCCGCCGGTGCCCTTGCCGACGGTGTCGCGGCCGTCCAGCAGCAGCACGCTCAGCCGGTCCGGGCGCTCGGCGGCGGCCAGCGAGGCGACGACCGCCCGCAACAGCTCCGTACGGCCGCTGCCGGACGGGCCCTCGATCAGCAGATGGGGGCCCTCGGCGGCGAGGTCCACCGCGACCGGGCCGCGCGGGCCCGCGCCCAGCACGGCCCAGGCCCGCCCGCCGAGCGCCTCGGTGTCGTCGGCCGCGTCCGCCCAGCGGGCCATCAGGGACGCCGGGGTGGCCCTGGCCAGGCCCAGTTCGTCGAGGAGTCGCGCCGACGGGGGGAGCGGGGCCGACACGCGCGTGTGCCGTTCGCCGCCGCCGTCGGGGCGCAGGGGGGCCAGGGCACGCGCGAACCGCTCGGCCCAGGCGGCGGAGACCGCGTCCACGGCGGCGAGCGTGCCCTGGCCCACCGGACCGGACCGGCCGTCGCCCTCCGGCGCGACCCTGAACAGCCTGAGCGCCGTCGCCACGTCCCCGCTCAGCAGGGCGACCGCCCCGCACGCGCGGAACGCGGGCGCCGCCGCACAGGCCGCCTCGTACGCCCGCGTGACCGGGGCGGCCGGCGACACGGCGGACGTCTCGGCCAGGCACAGCACATGGATGCCGGCCCGGGGCCCCGCCACCGCCAGCCGTGTGACGGCCTCCCGCAGATCGGCGCCGCCCGGGTCGCCGTCCACGACGACCACCGTGTACGGGCCGGGGAAGCCCGCCCCGTCCTCGGCCCGCGCCCAGGTCGGGCGGTGCGCGGTGACGGGGGCCGGGGCGCTGCCGTCCTGCTGCCGGTCCGCCAGGCGGCGCAGCAGCTCGTCGGTGCGGGCCGCGGCCTGGTCGTGGTCGTAGGCGAGGAGAAGACGGCAGTCCTGGCCGTGGCCGGGACGCAGATGGGGCAGCCAGCCGAGCCAGGACCACTCCGCGGTGCGCTCCTGCTCGCCGCGCGACCGGTCCGTGCTGATCAGGACGATCTCCAGCGCGTCCGGCGAGTGCAGCGCGGCCAGCTGCGCCAGCACCGCGCGGGCCAGCCCCGCCAGCCGTGGGCGCGGCCCGGCCAGGCCCAGCGCCCCCGCCTCGCGCAGGCCCGCCGTCACCGGTACGGCGGGCAGCAGGCCCGAGCCGTCCGGCGCCGCCCGGTCCGCCGTGCCGAGCCGGACCGTCAGCGCCTCCGGGTGACCGGTGCCGCGCTCCCACAGCCGGGGTCCCGGGGCCAGGGCCGTCAGCAGCAGCGCCGCCGGGTCCGGCCAGGTCTCCGGCGCGGGCGCGGGGACGGCCGGGGAGTGCGCCTCGGCGCCCGGTACGTCGTCGTACGCGTCGGTGTCCGGGGCGTCCTGCGCGCCGCCGCGTCCGCCGGCCAGCCTCCGCGCCCACGCGGAGAGACCGCCGCGCTTGCGGATGCCGGGCGGGACGTCGGTGCCGCGCAGGGGGGTGCCTTTGCGGCGGGAGACGGAGGGCGGGTCCTCGTGGGGGTCGGTGGTGTGCGGACCCCTCGCGCCGTCATGAGGCTCGCCGTCGTGCGGCTCGCCGATGTACGGCTCGCTGTCGTACGGATCGGTGAAGGAGCCCAGGCCGGCGCGGCCGGCGTGGGTGTCGTGCGACGAGCCGGAAAGCGGCGCGGGGCGCGCCACGCCGGTGGCCCGGTCGCTCTCGATGTGCGGGGCGTTGCCCTGGCCGGGGACGAACGGGGGCTCGCCGGAGGGCGGGCCGGGGGGTGGGCCGGGGGTGTGGGCTCGCTCGGAGCGGGGGTCCGCGGAGCCCGTCCAGTCGACCGTGCCGTAGGCGTGGCCGGTTGGGCCGTGGGGCGGTGCGGGGGTGCCGGCCGACTCGGGGCCGTCGGTCCTCGCGCCCGGCACGCGTGCGTGGGCCGTTCCGGCGGCGGCTGCGGGGCCGCCCGGTTTCCCGGCGGGCGTCTCGCGCGCGTGGGGCGCACTGGTGGGACCGGTCCGGTCGGCGGTGGCCGCCTCGTGCGCGTGCCCGCCGCCCGTGCGGCCCCCGGGCGCCGCCGCCGAGGACGGCGCCGCGCTCTCCGTCGTATCGCCGCCGCACGGCACGCGTACGTGCCCCTCGCCGTCCGGGGTGGTGGCCACGCGGGCTCCCGGGCCGCCGGGGGGAGCGAGCCGCAGGGCCGACTCGCCGACCCTCAGCAGCGCGCCCGGGGCCAGCCGGACGGGGCGGGCCTGGACGCGGTCGCCGTCCAGCGTGGTGCCGTTGGTGGAGCCCAGGTCGGTGACCGTGGCGCGGCCGTCGGGGGAGAGGGTCACCGCGCAGTGCAGCCGGGAGACGTCCGGGTCGTCCAGCGGGACGTCGGCCTCGGCGGAGCGGCCCACGCGGACCTGACCGCCGTGCAGGAGATGCACACCGCCGGCGTCCGGGCCCGCGACCACGTGCAGCCGGGCCGGGGCGTCGTCGACCTCGGGATGCGGCTCGGGGTCGGCCGGGGTGCCCACGGCGAGGACCGCGCCGTCCGTCAGCGGCGGCTCGCCGAGCGTGCAGCGCCCGCTGTCGAGGCGCTCCGCGCCCGCGTACAGGACGACGGGCGCGCCGCTCGCGCTCTCCCCGGAGACGGCGGCGGCCAGGGCGGACGCGACCGCGGCCAGCGCCGTGCCGGCGGGCGCCGTGACCAGTACGTCGCGGCTCGCGGCGCGGCCCCGCGCGTCGGCGGGCGCGCCCAGCGGGTCTACGACGGTCAGCCGGATCTGCATCGCCGTCAGCGGTCCCTTCTGCCCGGGCGCGGACAACCCCCCACCCCACACGAGCACATCGGCCAGTACTGCAGGCATCCTCGCACCTGCCACTGACAATCCGCCCACCGCCCGTATGCAAGTGATCTTGATTGGTCGGCTCTGCCCGCAAAAGTGCCTGACCATTGCATCGCGGGCGATCGGACGACGATCAGTTGAGATCGGTCACGCCGGGCCGTGGCAACCGGGGGACCAGGGGGCGCGTCTTCCCTTCGAACGGGCAGGGAAGAAGGCACGTAACCGTGTACGCAGGGCCCATAGGAAGGGGACAGCCCGGTACCAGGACCACGGCACTACAGTGGGTCGGAACACAGGCAGAACAGGCAAGCAACAAGCAGCCAAGCAAGCAGCAGGGAGCGCGTGACGTGCGGCCAGTCGGCAGCAAGTACCTGCTCGAGGAGCCGCTCGGACGCGGCGCCACGGGCACCGTCTGGCGAGCCCGCCAGCGCGAGACCGCGGGCGCCGAGGCGGCCGTGCCCGGTCAGCCCGGAGAGACCGTCGCGATCAAGGTCCTCAAGGAGGAGCTCGCGAGCGACCCCGACGTCGTGATGCGGTTCCTGCGCGAGCGGTCCGTGTTGCTGCGCCTGACCCACCCGAACATCGTCCGGGTCCGTGACCTGGTCGTCGAGGGCGATCTGCTCGCGCTCGTCATGGACCTCGTCGACGGCCCCGACCTGCACCGCTACCTGCGCGAGAACGGGCCGCTGACGCCCGTCGCCGCCGCGCTGCTCACCGCCCAGGTCGCCGACGCGCTCGCCGCGAGCCACGCCGACGGCGTGGTCCACCGCGACCTGAAGCCGGCCAACGTCCTGCTGATGCAGGAGGGCGGCCAGATGCACCCGATGCTCACCGACTTCGGCATCGCCCGCCTCGCCGACTCCCCGGGCCTGACCCGCACCAGCGAGTTCGTCGGCACGCCCGCGTACGTGGCGCCCGAGTCGGCGGAAGGGCGCCCGCAGACCTCCGCGGTCGACATCTACGGCGCCGGCATCCTGCTGTACGAACTGGTCACCGGCCGTCCGCCGTTCTCCGGCGGCTCCGCGCTCGAAGTGCTCCACCAGCACCTCAGCGCCGAACCGCGCCGCCCCTCCACCGTCCCCGACCCGCTGTGGACGGTCATCGAGCGCTGCCTGAGCAAGACCCCCGAGGGCCGGCCCAGCGCCCAGAACCTCGCGCGCGGCCTGCGGATCGTCGCCGAGGGCATCGGGGTGCACGCCAACTCGATGCAGATCGCCGCCGCCGAGGGCGTCGTCCATCTCCTCGCCCCGGACCCGGCGCCCGCCCAGGTGCCGGGCGCGGGCGCGGGAGCGGGCGCCGGTGCGGGCGCGCACCAGGGGGCGTACGACCCGAACGCCGCGACCAGCGTGCTGCCGCACACCAGCGGCCCCGCCGGCGCCGCCGACCCCACCGCCGTACTGCCGCACGCGAGCGGCCCGGGCGGCGCCGCCGACCCGACGGCCGTCCTGCCGCCGGTGCCACAGCACCAGCCCGGACAGCACCAGCCCGGACAGCAGCAGCCCGAGCAGCCGCACCCCTGGCAGACCCAGCTGCGCGCGGCCCGCGACCGCAACGAGCAGACGCAGGTCCAGCAGTACCTCGACCCCGGCGAGGACCCGCTGCGCCGCCGCCCCCAGCGGCAGGTCGCCCGCCCGCAGCAGCCGCCGCAGCGCCCGCAGCAGCGGCCCCAGCAGGGCGGCGGGTACGGCTACCAGCAGCAGCCCCAGCAGCAGTACGCGCCGCCGCAGCCGCCCCCGCAGCAGCAGCCCCAGCGGTACGCCCCTGCCCCGGCTCCGCAGCCCCAGCCCCAGCGGCAGGCCCAGCGGCCCGCGCCCGAGCCGCGGCAGCCACGGGAGCCTCGTGAGCCGAGGCAGCGCAGCGCCAACCCGATGAAGATCCCCGGGCTCGGCTGCCTGAAGGGCTGCCTGTTCACGATCGTCATCTTCTTCGTGGCCGGCTGGCTCATCTGGGAGTTCAGCCCGCTCCAGGAGTGGATCGGGACGGGCCGCACCTGGTGGGGCGAGCTGACTCACCTGTTCAACCAGTTCACGAACTGGGTCGGTGAACTGGGCGGGGACTCGGGCGGTCCGGGCAAGCCCTGACCGCGACTCTGTGGACTTGTCGACATCTGGCGGGTGATTTCCGTCTCCGCGGTGAAGGTTGGCTCGTAGGACGCGTACTTTGTTCGGCAACACGCGTCTGTAGGAGCAGTCTTGGCACGGAAGATCGGCAGCCGGTACACCGCCCACCAGATCCTGGGACGGGGCAGCGCCGGCACGGTGTGGCTGGGCGAGGGACCCGAGGGGCCCGTCGCCATCAAGCTGCTGCGCGAGGACCTCGCCTCCGACGAGGAGCTCGTGGGCCGCTTCGTGCAGGAGCGCACGGCCCTGCTCGGGCTCGAACACCCGAACGTGGTCTCCGTACGGGACCTGGTGGTCGACGGCAACGACCTGGCGCTCGTCATGGACCTGGTCCGGGGCACCGATCTGCGCACCCGGCTCGACCGGGACCGCAGGCTCGCGCCCGAGGCCGCGGTGGCGATCGTCGCCGACGTCGCGGAGGGGCTGGCCGCGGCGCACGCCGCCGGGGTCGTGCACCGGGACGTCAAGCCGGAGAACATCCTGCTCGACATGCAGGGCCCGCTGGGCCCCGGTGGCTCGCACCGCGCGCTGCTGACCGACTTCGGTGTCGCGAAACTCATCGACACCCCGAAGCGGACCCGCGCCACGAAGATCATCGGCACGCCGGACTATCTCGCGCCGGAGATCGTGGAGGGCCTCCCGCCGCGGGCCTCCGTGGACATCTACGCCCTCGCGACCGTGCTGTACGAGCTGCTGGCCGGGTTCACGCCGTTCGGCGGGGGGCATCCGGGGGCCGTGCTGCGGCGCCATGTCACGGAGACGGTCGCCCCGCTTCCCGGCATCCCGGACGAGCTGTGGCAGCTGATCGTGCAGTGCCTGGCGAAGGGGCCGGCGTCACGGCTGCGGGCGTCCGAGGTGGCGGCGCGGCTGCGGGAGCAGCTGCCGACGCTGGCGGGGATGCCGCCGCTCGACGTGGACGAGCCGGACACGGAGCCGGTTGCGGAGGGCGGCGAGAGCGCCGACACGGATGCGCCCGCCCCGGCGGCGCCCTCCGGGCGGGTACGGCGGGGGTCGGTGCCGCTGGTGCCCGGCGCCAGGCCGGACTCCAACCGGGACACGCACACGTCGATGCGGGTGCCGGCGGCCGACGAGCTGGCGGGCGGGGCGCACGGGACGGCGCGGGTGCCGCGGGCGGCGGGGGCTCCCCGGCCGGGCTCCGCGCGGAACCGGGCGGTCACCCGGCGGCGCAGGATCACCCTGGGCGCGGCGGCGGTGGCCCTGGTCGCGGCGGTGGGAGTCGGAACCTGGGCGGCGACCGCGGGCGACGACGCGGGAGCGTCCCCCCAGGACACGGGAACCTCGGCCCCGTCGACGCCGTAGGGCCCCCTTGGCCGTGACCGGCGTCTGGCCGTGACCGGCGTCGGAGGGGAGCGGATGGCGGGTCCGTTACGCTGGAGGGCGTGGCAGTCGTCGATGTATCCGAAGAGCTCAAGTCCCTCTCCTCGACCATGGAGTCGATCGAGGCCGTTCTGGACCTCGACAAGCTGAGGGCAGACATCGCCGTGCTCGAGGAGCAGGCGGCCGCGCCGTCCCTGTGGGACAACCCGGACGAGGCGCAGAAGATCACCAGCAAGCTGAGTCACCTGCAGGCGGAGGTCCGCAAGGCCGACGCCCTGCGCGGGCGGATCGATGATCTCGCCGTGCTCTTCGAGATGGCCGAGGAGGAGGACGACCCGGACACCCGCGCCGAGGCCGAGTCCGAGCTCGCCGCCGTCCGCAAGGCACTGGACGAGATGGAGGTGCGGACGCTTCTCAGCGGGGAGTACGACTCCCGGGAGGCGCTCGTGAACATCCGCGCCGAGGCCGGTGGCGTCGACGCCGCGGACTTCGCGGAGAAGCTCCAGCGCATGTACCTGCGCTGGGCGGAGCAGAAGGGCTACAAGACCGAGCTCATCGAGACGTCGTACGCGGAAGAGGCCGGCATCAAGTCGACCACCTTCGCGGTGCAGGTGCCGTACGCCTACGGGACGCTCTCGGTCGAGCAGGGCACGCACCGGCTCGTGCGCATCTCGCCCTTCGACAACCAGGGGCGTCGGCAGACCTCCTTCGCCGGTGTCGAGGTGCTTCCCGTGGTCGAGCAGACCGACCACATCGAGATCGACGAGTCCGAGCTGCGGGTGGACGTCTACCGGTCGTCCGGGCCCGGCGGGCAGGGCGTGAACACCACGGACTCCGCGGTGCGGCTCACCCACCTCCCCACCGGCATCGTCGTCTCCTGCCAGAACGAGCGCTCGCAGATCCAGAACAAGGCGACCGCGATGAACGTTCTGCAGGCCAAGCTCCTCGAGCGGCGTCGGCAGGAGGAGCAGGCCAAGATGGACGCGCTGAAGGGCGACGGGGGCAACTCCTGGGGCAACCAGATGCGGTCCTACGTCCTGCACCCGTACCAGATGGTCAAGGACCTCCGCACCGAGTACGAGGTCGGCAACCCCGAGGCCGTCTTCAACGGTGAGCTCGACGGATTCCTGGAAGCCGGCATTCGCTGGCGCAAGCAGCAGGAGAAGTAGGTTTGTCGACAAGGCAACCGCCCCTGAATCAGGGGCGGTTGCCTTTTACGTCACATTCACAGCTCCAACGTGACGCAAAGACCCCCGACTTGGACATTGCGGCCGCAACGACCTTGACGCTGCTTTGAAAAATCGGGAGGGTGCAGTGTGGCATGCGTATCTTCGGGGCGCATGTGAACCGGGGGGTCTCAGCCAGTAGTTCAGCTACCCCTCGTCGATCACCGCCCCGAGCGCGCCCTCATCGACGATTCAGCTACTGGGGGTAGCAGTTTTATGACAAAGAAGACGCGGATCCGGGTCGCGCGCCTCGCCGCCAGCGCCGTGATCGCCGCGGGCGCCTCACTGACCGTGGCGGGCGTCGCCTCGGCCGTGGACGGCAACGAGGAGAACCTCGTCTCCACGGCCACCGAAGAACTCACCGTGACGGACAACGACCCGTGCGACGTCGTCGTCGACCCCAGCTGTGAGGACGATGGCACGTCCGACGGTGGTTCGGACTCGTCGTCGTCGTCCTCGGGTGACCAGAGCAACGGCGGGTCGGACTCGTCCTCGTCGTCGGGTGACCAGTCCAACGGCGGGTCGGATTCCTCCTCGTCGTCCTCGGGTGACCAGAGCAACGGCGGGTCGGACTCGTCCTCGTCGTCGTCGGGTGACCAGTCCAACGGCGGGTCGGATTCCTCCTCGTCCTCGTCGTCCTCGGGTGACCAGTCCAACGGCGGGTCGGACTCGTCCTCGTCCTCGTCGTCCTCCGGCGACCAGTCCAACGGCGGCTCCAGCAATAGCGGCGGTTCGAGCAGTAATGGCTCGAGCAGCAGCACCGGCGGCTCCAGCTCCACCGGCGGCTCCTCCAGCACCGGTGGTTCCTCCACCGACGGTGGCAGCTCCTCCACCACCAGCGGTGGCACCGACACCGACGGCACCTCCACGCAGGAGGAGGGCACCTCCGCCCTGACCGACACCTCGGACACGTCCTCCGACACCACCGCCCAGGGCGGCGGCGGGGAGCTCGCCGAGACCGGTGCGGGTCAGACCACCTTCCTGATCATCGGCGCCGCCACCATGATCGCCGGCGGTGTCGCGTTCCGCGTGCTGCCGCGTCTCGTCGCGGGCCGCGGCGGGGCCGCCGCCTGACGGCAGTCGCACCTGTGCGTGACGTGAGGTGACGTGACGTACGCGCGAAGGGGCCCGGAGCTCAGCTGAGCTCCGGGCCCCTTCGACGTCGTAGAGCCAGTCGGTCGACGGCCTACGCGGTCTGGTGGGCCAGCAGTGCCACCGCCGCCACCAGGACCGCCAGCAGCGCGATCAGCGCCATGGGGTTCAGCCCCGCGAAGAAGTTCTCCTGCTGCAGCCGCTCGCGGTTCGCACGGCACACGGGGCACCGGCCCTCGCTCACGGGCGCCGCGCAGTTAGCGCACACCAGCCGGTCGTACGTCATGCGCTCGCCCTCCTTGCACCGGTTCCACGTACGTCAACGCTCACGAAACCGAGAACGTTCCCTCTCCACTGTGCCAGGTTCCCGGCAGGGTCGCGCGGCCCTGCCGGGAAGGGGGCCCGGCAAACTCCGCGGCAAAGTCCCGCACAAAAACGCACAAGCCTGCCGTAACCCCTCCCGGCGCCTGCGCTCGCGCGCCCGGTTCGCGTATGGTCACGCTCATCTACCCCCGGCGACCCGTGGTGCACCCGTGATCCGATTCGACAACGTCTCCAAGGTCTACCCCAAGCAGACCCACCCCGCACTCAGGGATGTCTCCCTGGAAGTGGAGAAGGGCGAGTTCGTCTTCCTCGTGGGGTCCTCCGGCTCCGGAAAGTCCACCTTCCTGCGGCTGATCCTCCGCGAGGAGCGGTGCAGCCACGGCCAGGTGCACGTTCTCGGCAAGGACCTCGCACGGCTCTCCAACTGGAAGGTGCCGCAGATGCGCCGCCAGCTGGGGACCGTCTTCCAGGACTTCCGGCTGCTGCCGAACAAGACGGTGGCGGAGAACGTCGCCTTCGCGCAGGAGGTCATCGGCAAGTCCAAGGGCGAGATCCGCAAGTCCGTGCCGCAGGTGCTCGACCTGGTCGGGCTCGGCGGCAAGGAGGATCGCAGGCCCGGTGAGCTCTCCGGCGGTGAGCAGCAGCGCGTCGCCATCGCGCGGGCCTTCGTCAACCGGCCCAAGCTGCTGATCGCCGACGAGCCGACCGGCAACCTCGACCCGCAGACCTCCGTCGGCATCATGAAGCTGCTCGACCGGATCAACCGGACCGGCACGACCGTCGTGATGGCCACGCACGACCAGAACATCGTGGACCAGATGCGCAAGCGCGTCATCGAGCTGGAGAAGGGCCGCCTCGTCCGTGACCAGGCGCGCGGCGTCTACGGCTACCAGCACTGACCGCCCCCGCAGACGCTCCCGGAAAGGCCTCAAGTACACGCCATGCGTGCCCAGTTCGTACTCTCCGAGATCGGCGTCGGTCTCCGTCGCAACCTGACGATGACCTTCGCCGTCATCGTGTCCGTGGCCCTGTCGCTCGCCCTGTTCGGCGGGTCGCTGCTCATGAGCGACCAGGTCAGCACCATGAAGGGCTACTGGTACGACAAGGTCAACGTCTCGATCTTCCTCTGCAACAAGAGCGACGCCGAGTCCGACCCCAACTGCGCCAAGGGCGCGGTGACCGAGGACCAGAAGAAGCAGATCAAGACCGACCTCGGCAAGATGTCGGTGGTCCAGACGGTGTCGTACGAGTCGCAGGACGACGCGTACAAGCACTACAAGGAGCAGTTCGGCGACTCGCCGCTGGCCGCCTCGCTCACCCCGGACCAGATGCAGGAGTCGTACCGCATCAAGCTGAAGGACCCGGAGAAGTACCAGGTCATCGCGACCGCCTTCGACGGGCGGGACGGTGTGCAGTCGGTGCAGGACCAGAAGGGCATCCTGGACAACCTCTTCGGGCTGCTCAACGGCATGAACTGGGCCGCGCGCGCGGTGATGGCGCTGATGCTGGTGGTCGCGCTGATGCTGATCGTCAACACGGTGCGGGTCTCGGCGTTCAGCCGCCGGCGGGAGACCGGGATCATGCGCCTCGTCGGCGCCTCCGGCTTCTACATCCAGGCCCCGTTCATCGCGGAGGCCGCGGTCGCCGGACTCATCGGCGGCACGGTCGCCTGCGGCTTCCTCGTGATCGCCCGGTACTTCATCATCGACCACGGGCTGGCCCTGTCCGAGAAGCTGAACCTGATCAACTTCATCGGCTGGGACGCGGTCCTGACGAAGCTTCCGCTGATCCTCGCCACGAGCCTGCTGATGCCGGCGCTGGCGGCGTTCTTCGCGCTGCGCAAGTACCTGAAGGTGTGACGCACGCCCCGCGAGCCGTACGGTCAAGCGACCGTACGGCTCTTCGCGTTCCCCTAGACTCACCGCCATGTCAGGCCGTGACCTGTTCTGTCAGCCCCGCCGTTTCGGCCGCGGGGCCGCCCTGACATTGGTGTTCACGAGCGTGCTCGTCGCCGGTGCGGCGACCGGGGCGCTGCCCGGTGACGGCCGGCGGACCGCGTCCGGCGAGACGCGCGAGGCGCCCGCCAGGCACGCGGAGGACGTGACACGCGCGGCCGAGGAGGCCGCCGCGGTCGGCAAGTCCCCCTTGGAGGCGGCGGAGCGCGCGGTGAGCCGCAGCGGGGACCGCTGGGCCGCCGTCTACTCCGCGGGCGAGTACGAGGAGTTCGAGGAGTCCCTCGACGGCCGCTACACGGGCGTCGGCCTGTGGGCGCGGCGTGACGCGGACGGGCGGATCGAGGTCACCGAGGTGCGGCCCGGATCGCCCGCGGCCGGCGCCGGGATCCGCGCCGGCGACCGGCTGCGCAGTGTCGACGGACACGGGGTCGACGGCCGCCCGGTCACCGAGGTCGTCTCCTTACTGCGCGGTGACGCCACGGACGCGGCCGCCGGTACGACCGTCACGCTCGGCCTGCAACGCGGTACGCGCGCGTGGAGCGAGACCCTGCGCCGGGCCCTGCTGTCCACGGACTCCGTCACCGTCCGCCGGGTCTCCGGGGGCGTCACCGTCATCAGGATCTCCGCGTTCACCAAGGGCGTCGGCGACGCCGTCCGCTCCGCCGTCCGCGCGGCCCCGCCCGGCGCCGGGATCGTCCTGGACCTGCGCGGCAACTCCGGCGGGCTGGTCGCCGAGGCCACCGCCACCGCCTCCGCCTTCCTCGACGGCGGCCTGGTCGCCACGTACGACGTCGACGGCGACCAGCGCGCCCTGCACGCCGAACCCGGCGGCGACACCGACCGCCCCCTCGTCGCCCTCGTCGACGGCGGCACCATGAGCGCGGCCGAGCTGCTCACCGGCGCCCTTCAGGACCGGGGTCGCGCGGTCGTCGTCGGTGCGCGCACCTTCGGCAAGGGCTCGGTGCAGATGCCGAGCGAGCTGCCCGACGGCTCCGTCGCCGAGCTCACCGTCGGCCACTACCGCACCCCCTCCGGCCGCACGGTCGACGGCACGGGCATCACCCCCGACCTGGAGGTCACCGAGGGCGCGCTGGAACGGGCCGAGACCGTGCTCAGCGGCCTCGGGGACCCGTCCTGAGCGTCTCGCGGGCTGTTTGCGGACCTGTTTGCGGACCGCGCGTAATCGGCTTTCCCTCCGACCCCCTCCAGGTGCGAAAATGGCGGGACTATGAGCAAGGGAATGTACGTACCGAAGGAGTCCCAGCCCAAGCAGGGCGGGGCGGCCGCCAAGGCCAAGGACGGCGAGAAGGGCGGCAAGCGCAAGATCGTCGCCCAGAACAAGAAGGCCCGCCACGACTACGCGATCATCGACACCTACGAGGCCGGGCTCGTGCTCACCGGCACCGAGGTGAAGTCGCTGCGTCAGGGGCGGACCTCGCTGGCCGACGGGTTCGTCCAGATCGACGCCGGTGAGGCGTGGCTGTACAACGCCCACATCCCCGAGTACAGCCAGGGCAGCTGGACCAACCACTCCGCGCGCCGCAAGCGCAAGCTGCTGCTGCACCGCGAGGAGATCGACAAGCTGGCGGTCAAGGCGGAGGAGACGGGTCACACGATCGTGCCGCTCGCCCTGTACTTCAAGGACGGCCGGGCGAAGGCCGAGATCGCCCTCGCGCGCGGCAAGAAGGAGTACGACAAGCGGCAGACCCTGCGCGAGCAGCAGGACCGCCGGGAGACGGACCGGGCGATCGCGGCGGCGAAGCGGCGACAGCGGGGCGTCTGACCCCGGGCGGAATACGGTGGCATCCGCGTGCGTTGGTCACGTACGATGGCATCGCACCCCACAGAGGGTGCAACCCCCTCTCCGGAGGGTTTGAAAAATCAACATGGGGATGATCGGTTTCGACAGCGGCTGTCGAAGCAGGTGAAGCGTGTCGAGAAAGCGGCCATGATCTCGTAAACCACAGGCCGAAAAAAATAATCGCCAATTCCAAGAGCGATTCTCCCGAGCTCTACGCTCTCGCTGCCTGATCAGGTAGTGATCGTTTAGCTCCTTCATGGGAGTGTCAGCCCGGGCTCGTTCCCGACCCGGTTCCTGGCATCAGCTAGGGGACTAAACCTTGATCCCGGTCACGGGGTGAAGAGGGAAACCAAACAGTGACTGGGCCCGTCGGCGACTTGTTCGCGTGATCGCCGGGGCCGAGAAAATCACAGCGAACTGCACACGGAGAAGCCCTGGTTCCGCACCGTTGGACGCGGGTTCGATTCCCGCCATCTCCACTCATCCCATGTAGCAGCGGCGTCTTCGGTCACGAGGACGCCGCTTCGCTGTTTACGGGACCCCGAGCCGCACCGGAGGGGTTCGGCGTCGGCGGCGGGTCGGCTGGGTCCTGCGTAGGGTGATTCTCTCTTGACGCAAGGTGATGGTGAGGTTTGAATGTGATCACTTATTGAAGCTCTTGTGACGCCGGGGGGCGGGTTCAGTGCAAGCAGGGCGCGGGAGTAGAGAGCAAGATGTCATGGGCATGGCCGGCTTGGCGATCCTGGAGCTGCGGCAGCAGCGTTCGCCGTACTGCTGACGATGCTGGTATCGCCTGTACAGCAGGCGTCCGCCTCTCCGGCGGAGCCGGATTCGGCGCTCACCACGTCCGAGGGACAGCGGGCGCTGGCTGAGGCTCGTGAGTCCGGTCAGCGTGTGGAGGTGATCGGGGAGCGCACGGATCGGACCACGATCTACGCCAACCCTGACGGCTTCACTTTCACGCTTCAGGAGTCGGTCGTCCCTGTACGGGTGGCCAAGCCGGGCGGTGGTTGGCAGGCACCCGACGCCACCCTGGAAAGGCGCTCCGACGGCTCGGTGGGGCCGAAAGCCGCGGCCGTGTCGATTGCCTTCTCCGGGGGTGGTGACGAGGAGCCCCTGGCCCGGATCGAGGATCAGGGCCGTTCGCTGGAGCTTGAGTGGCCAGGCAAGCTTCCGGCGCCGCAGTTGGACGGCACCAGTGCCGTGTATGCCGAGGTGCTGCCGGGTGTCGACCTGCAGGTGACCGCGACGCCCGAGAGCTTCCAGCCGGTGTTCGTGGTGAAGACGCCCGAGGCCGCGGCGAACGACGACCTGAAGAAGCTCACCTTCGGTCTCAAGTCCCAGGGGCTGGATGTCCGGGAGGGGGCGGCCGGCAATCTCGCGGCTGTTGACGGCAGCGGCCGTACTGTGTTCAAGGCGCCGCCCGCGCGGATGTGGGACTCGGCGGGCGAAACGTCCGGCACAAAGGCGCAGTTGATGCGCGCACAGGCGCTCACCGAGGAGGCCGTCGAGTCCTCCGACCCGGCCGAGGTCGCTCCGTCCGGTTCGGGGCTGGAGCCCGGCCAGGGTGACAAGGTGGCGAAGATGGACGTCGCGGTCACCAAGGACTCGCTGTCGGTTGTCCCGGATACAGCGATGCTCACGAAAAGCGACACCTCCGACTTCCCGCTCTTCATCGACCCGAGGGTCTCCTGGGGCGAGTCGGAGCGCACTTTGCTGCGCAGTGATGGCTACGAGTCCTACGGCTGGGACAACGGCGACGACGACCAGGGCAAGGGTGCGGGCAAGTGCGGTAGCTGGAATGGCTATTACTGCGGTCCGGGATACGTGCAGAAGCTGTACTTCGAGTTCTCCCCGGCCAGTCTGAAGGGCAAGAAAGTCCTGGACGCCACGTTCCGGGTGACTGAGCCATGGGCGTTCCAGTGTGACCCGCGCACGGTGGATCTCGTCCGCACGAACAACATCTCGTCCGCCACGACCTGGTCCTCGCGGCCGACGGAACTGGACCTGATGGTGGACGTGAGCGTCTCGGCCGGTCGTGGCTCGCTGTGCGACCCCGACTCACCCGACGCGCCCATTGAGTTCAATGACAGCGCGACGGAGACGAACGAGAACCTCACCTCCACGGTCTCGAACTTCGCGGCGGGCAAGTTCTCCCGTCTCACGCTGGAGGTCAAGGCGCACGACGAGACGGACACCGCGTCGTGGAAGCGGTTCAAGAACGACGCCACGCTGGATGTGAAGTTCGTGGCGGTGCCCGCCGTCCCGACCGAGGTCGGACTGGTCACCGGCACCGGCTACGCGTGCTCCACCCGCTCCACCGACCCGTCCGTGGTGTCCGACCCCACTCCTCTCGTGCAAGGGCGGCCGCGCACCGCGTCCGGCGGCGAGTCGTACGCCCACCTGCGTATCCGCTGGAGGGTCGACAAGTACGACGGAACGACCTGGGCACTTGCCACTACCGACATCGACGGCCCCACTTCCGGCTACGTCGGGAACCTGGATCTGCGGTCCCGTAGCTTGGCCACCCTCTCGGAGGGGGTGTTGTACCGCGTGAAGGCGCTGACTCTCTCCTATGACGAAGCGGGCGAGAACCGCCTGAACACTGGCTACACGACGCCCTGTTATTTCAAGGTCGACCCGACGGCGCCGAAGGCGCCGCAGGTGACCTTCGGATCCACTTACACGGAGTGCACGACCAACGACTGCGTGGCCCGCGGCGGACCGGGAGAGGAGGGCACCCTCACGTTCGCACCGGCGGCGGAGGACACGAACATCGTCGCCTACCAGTACAAGCTGTCCTTGGAGGACGAGTGGTCGGCAGATCTGTCCGACTCGCCGCCGACGGTCAAGATCACACCTGATCACGCGGGTACGTACCGCCTGTATGTGCGGGCGAAGGACGAAGTCGGACGCTACGGCGCGGAGTCCGTGGTCGATTTCCTCGTCGCCGCGGGCAGTGACCCGGTGGGTCGATGGCACTTCGACGAGGCGAGCGGCGCCGCAGTGGACTCCGCGACCGAGGAGGGGGCCGACGATGCCACGCTGTCCGCGGGCGCCACGCGCGATGACCGCGGTCGCCGCGGACTGATCACCCATGACGCGTCCGGCGTGCAGCTGGAAAACCCGGTCACGGACAAGGGCATGTCGCTGAATGGCACCAACGGCTACGCGGCGACCAGTGGGCCGGTGCTGGAGACTCGGTCGGCCTTCACTCTCTCAGCGTGGGTACGGTTGGAGCGCGGTGATCGCGATGCGGCGGTGCTCTCCACGAAGGACAGCATCAGCAGTCCGTTCCTCCTGGAATACGAGGCCAACAAGAAGACCTGGGCTTTCGCTATCCGTCAGCCGGGCCAGACCGACTTGTACTCAGGCCAGTACGCGGCCTACCCGGCGCAGATCGGCGTATGGACACACCTTGCCGCTACCTACGATCCGGCAACCGGCAAGCTCATGCTCTATGTGGACGGTCGTATGCAGTATCAGGGGCAGACCGTGCAGGGTTCGTACGAGTCGACCGCGCCGTTGAATTTCGGTCTGCACCAATTCAGCACAGGCCGCGGGTACTACTTCCAGGGCTCGATCGACGAGGTCGCCGTCTGGCAGCGCGCGCTGGGCGCGAAGGAGATCAGGGACGAGGCCCAGCTGCTGACCTCCGAGGGGTACGCGGGCGCCGAGCTGGTTGCGGACTGGTCAGCCGATCAGGGCAGTGGCACCACCATCACGGATACCACCTCCGGCTACGGCAAGACCCTGACCCTGTCCGGCGGTGCATCGCTCGACGGGGAGTCGATCGTCCTGGATGGCACGGCCGGCGCGGCGAGTGCGCCGGGGCCGTTGGTGTACGAGCACGGCGCGTTCACCGTGACCACCCTGGTGCAGCTGGACGGATCGAAACTCGCCGCCAAGGACATCGGTTACACCGGCCAGGTCCTCGGTCAGCAGACTGTGGACGGCTCGTCCTGGGGCTTCTGGTACCAGCTGACAGGCAAAGAGACCGTATGGAACGAGGAGGCCCTGGAGGAGCAGACCGTGCTGGCCGGAACCTGGCACTTCGGGCGTCTGAACAACCAAGGCGCCTTCGAGTCGGTGGTCTCCGACGCGGTCGCCGACGTGGACAGCCCCGTTCGGCTCACCGGCATCTACGACCCGCTGACCGGGACCATCAGTCTCTACGTGGGCCACAACCAGAACGGCGACGACAAGGCTTACACCGTCCAGCTCGGCTCCGACGACTTCACCGTTGGCAAGGGCTTCACCAACAGCACCTGGCAGCACTATCTGCCGGCCCGGGTCAACGAGATCCGGGTCTGGGCCGGCGCGATGGCCAGCAGCGCACAGATCGACGAGGCCGTGGGCGACTGACGGGCAGTGGTGAGGACAGCCTTGGACGTGGCTGTCCTCATCCCTGATGGGCGGCGGACCTGAAGTCCGCGGACGACTGGCGAGCTTCTTCTCAAGGGACTGGGCGGGGACGAGAGCGATGGCTTTTGGCATAGGCACCTCAAGACAGCGTCGAGGTGTCACACGGCACCGCGCCGGCCGACTGCTCGTGCAGTCCCTGGCCCTGGCGCTCGTCGTGCCCCTGGGGGCGGCTCAGGTGGCGCAGGCCGCGGAGTCGGGTGGCCTGGGCCGGCCTGACGTGCCCAAGACCCGGGCGAGCAAGGTCAAGGAGTATGACGGCCCCGGGGCGAAGAAGGCCCGGCAGAAGGTCGCCAAGGACAAGAAGGCCAACAAGGACCAGGCCGAACGGGCCCGGACGGAGCAGCAGGCGACCTGGCCCGCCGAGGGCGAGGCCACGCTCGGTCTCTCCGGCGGGAGGGAGGTTGGCGCGGAGCCGAGCGGCGTCCCCATCACCATCGCACCGCGCTCGGGAAAGGGGACCGCAGCGGGCGGCAAGGCACGTGTCACCGTGCTGGACCAGAAGGCCGCCCGCGCGGCAGGGGTCACGGGCGTGCTGCTGACCGCCGAGGCGGATGCCGCAGGCAACGCCGAGATGAGCGTCGACTACGGCGGCTTCGCTTCTGCCGTGGGTGGTGGCTGGTCGCAGCGGCTGCACGTGGTGCAACTCCCTGCCTGCGCCCTGACGACTCCGCAGAAGGCCGACTGTCGCACCCAGCGTCCGCTCCCGTCGGACAATGACACTGCGCACCAGTCGGTCACGGCGAAGGTCCACCTCACCGAGTCCGCGGGTGGCCCGTCCTCGCAGCTCATGTCGGCAGCGGACAGCACCTCGACAGCCACCGTGCTGGCCGTCACCGCCGCCGCGGCCGGTTCCGGTGAGTCACCCACGGGCACCGGGAACTACTCGGCCACCCCGTTGTCGGCATCCTCGTCCTGGGAGGCGGGCGGCAGCTCGGGCTCCTTCACGTGGTCCTACGACTTCACGATGCCGCCCGCGGCGGCGGGCCCGGTTCCGCCGCTGTCACTGTCTTACGACTCGGGCAGCGTCGACGGCCGCACCGCCACCACCAACAACCAGGGCACGTCGGTCGGTGAGGGCTTCACGCTGACCGAGTCCTACATCGAACGCTCCTACGGCTCCTGCGACGACGACGGCCACGACGACCTCTTCGACCTGTGCTGGAAGTACGACAACGCACGTTTGGTGCTGAACGGTAAGTCCACGCGGCTGGTCAAGGATGATGACGACGGCCAGTGGCGGCTGGAGAACGACGACGCCTCGAAGGTGACGCGGTCCACCGGTGCGGACAACGGCGACGACGACGGCGAGTACTGGACGGTCATCACAGGCGACGGCACCAAGTACGTTTTCGGCCTGAACAAGCTGGACGGCGCCGACACCCAGCGCACCGACTCCGTGGCGACGGTGCCGGTGTTCGGCGACGACTCGGGTGAGCCCGGCTACTCCGGCGGCGACGCCTTCGGCGACCGTGTGCTGACCCAGGCCTGGCGGTGGAACCTCGACTACGTCGAGGACACCCGCGGCAACGCGGCCACCTACTGGTACACGAAGGAATCGAACTACTACAAGAAGAACGAGTCCGAGACCGCCAACGCCTCCTACACACGCGGCGGTTACCTGGACCGCATCGAGTACGGCCTGCGCAAGGGCGCCCTGTTCACGGACAAGGCAGACGCGAAGGTCACCTTCGGCTACGCCGAGCGCTGCACAGCCTCGGACTGCTCCAGCCTGACCGAGGACACCTCGGACAACTGGCCGGACGTCCCGTTCGACGCGATCTGCTCCAAGGACGACGACGAGTGCAACGCGTCCGGCCCGTCCTTCTTCTCCCGCAAGCGCCTGACCGGGATCGACACCTTCTCCTACAACGCCACCAGCGCCGCGTACGACCCGGTGGACTCCTGGGACCTGACCGAGCAGTACCTGGACGGTGGGGACATCGGTGACACCTCCGACCAGGCGCTGACCCTGAAGTCGCTCAAGCGCACCGCCAAGGCGGGCACCACGACCATCGCAGTGAACCCGGTCACGTTCACCTACGAGATGCGGCCCAACCGGGTCGACGCCACGGACAACATCCTGCCCCTGACCCGGCCCCGGATCTCCACGGTCACCTCGGAGACCGGCGCGATCACCACAGTGACACTGTCGGGTGAGGAGTGTGTGCGCAGCCAGGTGCTGGGCGCGGCCCCCGACACCAACACGCGTTCCTGCTATCCGCAGTTCTGGCACATCAATGGTGCCGAGGACGCAGCGATCGACTGGTTCCACAAGTACCGGGTGCTGGCGGTCCTCGACTCCGACCCCACCGGTAAAAACGAGACGGTCGAGCAGGCCTATTCCTACAGCGGTGCCGCCTGGCACTACAGCGACGAGCCGCTCACGCCGAAGGACGAGCGGACCTGGTCGGACTGGCGCGGTTACCAGCAGGTCACCGCATGGACCGGCGCGACGGACGTCACCCGTTCCAAGACCGTCTCCCTCTATCTGCAAGGCATGGACGGAGACAAGAATCAGGACGGCACCACCAAGTCGGTCTCCGTCGACGCCCTGTCGGCGCCGGCTCTCGGGGCCGCCTCCCTCACCGACAGCGTGCAGTACGCCGGGCAACTGCGCGAACAGGTCACCTACGACGGCTCCACCGCGATCTCGGCGACGGTGAACGACCCCTGGTCGCAGGAGACCGCCCGCCAGACAGTGCCTGGCGCCGGTGACCACGTCGCCCGTTACGTACGGACGCAGAAGGTGCACAGCTACACCTACCTGACGGCGTCCCAGACGTGGCGTGAGCGTCTGACCGCCACGTCCTTCGACAGCTACGGCATGCCCGTGTCGGTCGACGACTCCGGGCAGGTCGGCAAGGCCTCGGACGAGACCTGCACCCGCACCTGGTACGCCCGCAACACCGACCTCGGCATCATCAGCCCGGTCTCCCGCACCCGCACGGTCGCCCGCACCTGTGCGACCCCGGACACCTCGCTGTCGCTGCCCGCGACCATGGACCCGGCCAAGCCCGCCCGAGGCGACGTGCTCTCCGACGTGGGCATGGTCTACGACACCGCGAACGCCACGACGTGGTCGGCGACCCAGAAGCCCACCAAGGGTCTGGCCACCTGGACCGGCCGTGTCACCGGCTACACCGCCACCGCGGACACCGGCGGCGAAAGGATCCCGGCCGGCTGGCAGACGGGCGCCACCACCACGTACGACACCCTGGGCCGCCCCCTGAACGTCACCGACGCGGCAGGGAACACCACCTCCACCGCCTACACCCCGACCGACGCGGGGCCGCTCACCAGGACCATCAGCACAGACCCCAAGACCTACAGAACGATCAGCTTCCTCGACCCGCGTCGTGGTCTGCCGCTACGCACCTATGACAACAACTCGAAGAAGACCGAGACGGCCTACGACGCGCTCGGCCGGCTCACCCAGGTGTGGCTGCCGAACCGGTCCAGCAGCAGCCAGGTTCCCAACCAGAAGTACGCCTACCACATGGACGACACGGGGCCGTCCTGGGTGTCGACCTCGACGTTGAAGAAGGACGGCGAGACCTACAACACCAGCTACACGCTCTACGACGCGCTTCTGCGTCCCCTGCAGACCCAGTCTCCGACACCGCAGGGCGGCCGTCTGCTGACGGACACACGCTACGACACGCGTGGCCTGGCCTACGAGACGTACGCGGACATCTTCGACACGACCAGCACGCCGAACGGGACCTACACAAGGGCCGAATACGGGGAGGCCCCCACCCAGACCCAGACGGTGTTCGACGGGGCTGCCCGTCCGACGACCAGCACTTTGTACGTCTACGGCGTCAGCAAGTGGTCCACCACGACCAGCTACACCGGTGACTCCGTCGCTACCACGGCCCTGGAGGGCGGCTCGGCCAAGCGGACGATCAACGATGTACGCGGCCAAGCGACGGAGACCCGCGAGTACGCGAGCGCGAGCCCGGCCGACGCCTCCTTCGGCGGCGGCACCGGCGCCTCGTACACCTCCACGAAGTCGTCCTACGCCCTGGACGGCAAGCAGCTGACGCTCACCGGCCCCGACGGCGCCGTGTGGTCGTACGTCTACGACCTGCTCGGCCGCCAGGCCAGCGCCACCGACCCCGACAAGGGAACAGCACTCACCGAGTTCGACGCCCTCGACCGTCCCGTCAAAGCCACGGACTCGCGGGGCAAGTCGATCCTGACCGGCTACGACGAACTGGGCCGCGTCACCGGTACCTGGCAGGACTCCAAGACAGAGGGCAACCAGCTCACCGGTTACACCTACGACACCCTCCTCAAGGGCCTGCCCACGTCCTCCACCCGCTATGTCGATGGCGCGGCGTACACGCAAGCTGTCACCGCCTACGACAGCCTGAGCCGCCCCACGGGCACCGAGCTTCAGCTCCCGGACACAGATGCGTTCCGCAAGGCCGGCGCAGCCTCCACGCTGGCGTACGAGACGTACTACAACATCGACGGCACCCTGCAGTACAACAGCGAGCCCGCCATGGGAGGGCTGCCGTCGGAGATCACCGAATACGGATACAACGGCCTGGGCAGCGTGACATCGATCGGCGGCGCGACCGGCTATCTGCTGGACGTGGACTACTCGGCGCTCGCGCAGCCCCGTCTGCTGACCCTCGGCACGGGCGGCAGCGGCAACAAGAGCGTCTACGTCGCCAACGACTTCGAAGAGGGCACCGGCCGCCTGATCCGCAGCCATGTAACGGACCAGACCCACGGCTACATGCTCCAGGACCTCAACTACACCTACGACCAGACCGGCAACGTCACCGCGATCAGCGACCCGACCACCCTGGGCGGCACCAGCTCCGCGGATACGCAGTGCTTCGCCTACGACGGCCACCAGCGCCTGATCGAGGCCTGGACCCCTGCCTCCCAGAAATGCTCCGACACCCAGAGCGCCTCCAGCCTGTCGGGCCCGGCCCCGTACTGGACGAGCTACTCGTACAACGACGCGGGCCAGCGGACGAGTGAGACGGTCCACAAGACCACGGGCGACACGAAGACGACGTACTGCTACCCCACCACCCTCACCGATCAGCCGCACACCCTGACCGGCACCACGACCAAGACCGACTGCGCCAGCCCTGAGCGCGCGTACGACTACGACGACTCCGGCAACACCTTGCACCGCCCGGGCGCGAACGGGACCCAGACCCTGGAGTGGTCGCCCGAGGGCAAGCTGAGCAAGCTCACGGAGAACGGGACGTCGACCGACTACCTGTACTCCGCCGACGGCACCCTGCTGATTCGCAACACGCAGAACGGCGAACGAGTCCTGTACGCCGGAACCACCGAACTGCACCTACGTGCTGACGGTACGACGTGGGCGCAGCGTTACTACAGCGCTGGCGGCGTCACGGCCGCCGTCCGCTCCAATCAGTCAGGCACGAACAAACTCACCTACCTCACGGGCGACCGACACAGCACCTCAACTCTGGCGCTCAACCCGGACACCAACCAGACCTTCACCAAGCGCTACACGACCCCCTTCGGCGCCGACCGCGGCACAACGCTGTACGGCCCCTGGCCCGACGACAAGGGCTTCCTCGGAAAGACACGGGACACCACCACCGGCCTGACGCACGTCGGCGCCCGCGAATACGACCCCGCGACCGGCCAGTTCATCAGCGTCGACCCTGTCCTGGACGCGGCCCAGTCCCAGTCCCTGAACGGTTACGCATACGCCAACAACAACCCCGTCACCAACAGCGACCCGACCGGCCTGTGGATCGACGACGGAACGGGGCACAGCGAGTCGCACCCCAAATCCACGGGAAAGAAGAAGAACCAGGGCATCCCTCCCGGTGGAACCGGTGCTGATGGTTGCTATTACAGCTGCGGTAGCACGGCCAGCAAGAACGGCACCGTACAAACGGGCGATCCAGGGAGCGATGATAGTGGAAACGTGACATCGTCAGATATCAGGGTGGTGGACTCCGGCCTGACTGATGAGGAATACGAGCAGTTTAAAAGGCAGGGATATCAGGGTTCGCAGGATTTTACCCTCCAGGAGGCTGCTACCTGGATGGAGGACCCGAAGTACGGCTATGCGGCTCATCTGTATACCTGCTTGTTGCTCGGCGGGGAGCAAACGGATTGCATGCAAGAATCCTCTAGTGTGCGCCCGCAAAGTGGTCCCGTTGATCGTGTTGTCATGGGCGCGCTCGTGTATGTAGGGGTTGCGAGCATGGTCGTCACCTGTCCTGAGACAGGGGGAGTTACGTGCTCGGCTGCCGTCGGTCTCGCCGCTGCTGCTAGTTCCCAAGTGGTTGCGAGTGCCGGAACGGATTCATGGGATACACGGGGCTTCATGGTGAATACGGTGGCTGGTGGTCTGGGCAATGCTGTGCCAGCCTTTTTGGCGGCTCGTGGTGCTGCAAGGGTAGTCGCTGCGTCCCGGCCCGTGTCTATGGGGCCAGGAGGTGTCGCGTCAGCAGCGAAGGGTGGTTCGCTCATGGTTAGATACACAGAGCTTCAGATGGAAGTTACGCGCATGGAACTCGAGGTAATTAAACTCGTGGAGAAATACAAATGAGATCAATACTCGCGTGGCTGAGGTGTCAGTTTGACCGGTATCTGCAGTTGCCTCAGAGTGTCCGGGTGTGTATAGCCATAGCGGCCTTCGTTATCGTTCTCGTTGCCTGTTCTGGAGTTCTGGGTGTCGCGCGGTGGGCGATCCCATATTTCGTGGGAGGCATATTTTTCGGGGCGGCGATTCGTAAAGCTGGCTGACTCGACGAGGTGGCTGTCCACGCCGGACTAGTCGTGACCGGCCCGGCATGGACGTCAACGAGGGTTCCTGTACGGCCGCACCCAAAGAGCAGCTTGTGACATAGTGTCCGTCAAGACTTTCTGGCAAGGTGGGAACCATACCGTTGAGTAACTGACGGGGCACGGTGGTCTTGTCGTTGCGGGCGATGCTGCGGGGAAAATCGTCCTCCCGGACGGCGCGCTGGAAGAGCACGTCGAACGACTGGAACGCGGCGGCCATGAGCGCAACACCGACTGAGGTGCGCTCCGGCGGCATGACGAGTCCTCGGAGTGGCGTAGGTTCCGGGGGCTCATGGGGCGTGGCCCGCTCCGGCCGGGCCGTGAGGGCTGCCCGGCCGAGACAAGACGCGTATGGCGGTGCGGAGGTCAGGTGAGCTGCGTGGGTTTTGGGGCCTCCAGTTCCTCGCCCTCGTAGTCGATGGGATCGAGATCCTCATACGCTGGTGCAGGCAGGCGCTCGCCTCGACTGACTGCGATCCGGTGCGCATTGGTCAGCGCCGCGGTCAACCGGACTGCAAGCAGGTGGAGTTCACCCTGAGTCCACTGACGCCCGGCCAGAACGCGCTGCGCCTCGTGGAGGAGTTCACCGGCCAGACCGAGCTGAGCCGACTCCATGTTGTCCGCGAGCCTGGACAGGTATCCGGTTCCCTCGCCCGCGAGATAACAAGGCTTGCCCTCCGGACCCGCCCAGGGCAGTAGACGCAGCTGACCCGTCGGGCTCATGCCGGTACCTCCACTCCGCCGACCAGCCGGGCATCGATGTTGACGCCGTGCACGGCCAGCCACAGCACGCGTCGCCGTGCCCGTCGGCGCCGTTGCTCCCGGCGTTCGTGCGCGACCAGGTACGGACGGACCAGCCGATTCTCCTCACCGCGCAGTACCGGGAGAGCCGATGCTGGGGGCGGACCTGCGGTCGATGTCTCCGCGCAGAGGCCGGCGGACTGCTGATCTGGTCTGCGATGGCGGCCCGGTGCGGGCAACAGCAGCCGTAGCAGCGGCTCGAAGATGTGGACGATACAGTGCGGCATGTCGACGCTCCTTGTCAGCGTTGGCCATGCCCCCGGACCGTTCGCCCGGTCGCGGGGGTCCTGACGAGACGTCAGCCTGCCGACCGGCGATGCACGGCAGTTGCACCAAGAAGTGCAACTGCCCTTGCATCGAATCCGCTATATCCCGACCCACTCCGCGTAGCGTGCCAGCGAGCTACTACGCGCCCGCTCCTGTCGCTTGAGAGCCAGGACCGTCTCCCGCACGGTCGGGTGGTAGCGGGTCTGCTGGGGTGCGATGCGCCTGGCCTGATGAAGGCAGTCCAGCGCCTGCTCCGGGTGGCCTGACCAGGCATGGGCCCGGCCGAGGTCCATCCAGTGGTGCCCGGCCCGGGAACGGGTCCAGCCGCGCGGAATGCGTACATCCTCGGCGAGTTCGATCGCCCGCCCGAAGTCGTCCATCTCGGAGGCGATGGCCACCGCGTGCACACCGACATTGGTCGGCCCCCAGGTGACGCCGAAGTCGGGCAGTTCCCCCGTGGCCCGTGCGAGAGCCCGGGCTTCGGCCAGGCGGGCGTGGGCATGGTCCCGGTCTTTCATGCGTCCCGCGATCACCGCAGCCCGCAGTTGCATCACGCCCCGCATCGCCTCAACGCCTGTCAGGCGACGCGCATCCTGACCATCGAGATCGTGCAGAGCCCGGTCGATCACCTGGATGCCCAGGTCATAGCGGCCGGACGACATCGTCGTTTGCGCACGAAGGTAGGCGTACATGGCGGCCAAGCCCGGCTCATCAGCGCGCGGTGCCGTCCACGCCAGACGGTCCAGCGCGACGGTCGCCAGGTCGATGTAGCCGAAGTTCCACGCCACGGTAAACACACACCGGAAGGTCCCTGCCAGGCACTCATAGGCCAGCCGCTGCTCCTCCCCGATGCTGGTGTGCACCGCCTGCACGGACTCGTTGATCAGCGCTGGTAAGGCGCGCACCATGTCCGTGTACTGCGCCTGACGGCGCTGCACCAAGGCGCACTGGACATCGGCTCGGATCAAGACAGCCGGGCGCGGAGCCGTCTCCCAGTCCAGAGGGATGTCCCAGTTCTCCAGCCCCTCACGGATCGGCTGGATCAGCGCGTCCATCCGGTCCCGGCGCAGTTCCTCGGCATACGGCTGTCCCAGCAGATCCGAGGTGGAGACCCCCAGGGCGCGGGCACAGGCAGCAACAAGAGCCGGAGAGGCGGGCTTCTGCCCGCATTCCACCTTCGACAGCAGCGACTTCGAGACGTGCGCCCGCATTGCCAGCCCCTGCTGCGTCAGGCCGCGCTGCTTGCGAATGCGGGCGATCCGAGCGCCGACGTGCTCCTCGATGCTCTGCGACACGGCGAACTCCGTTCTGCGGCAACACTCAGACGGTACCGTTCCTAGAAACTGAGCGGGAGTGAGTGCTGTTTCCAGCGCTCATGCTCAGCCGGACGCCCCGAACGGTGTTGGGCGTTCTGGTCCACCGCGTTCGCTCCGCGTCCGGCGCGCACGGATCGTGTCCGTGGTCCGGGGATGCGGGGGCGGTTTCCCTCACGCCCCGGGGCCGCCGGTTCGGCCTGGACGGTCCGATGCCCCGCACGATCACTCCGGTCGTGCGGGGGCGGTGCCGTCCGTCGCCGGACCGGGTGCCCCAGGGCGCGCCTGCCGATGGCCACGGCGGCTGCGTCGTGGCGGGTGGTCTTCCTGGTTGTGGTGGTGAGGGGTCTTTGCCAGTGCTGGGCGCCCCAGCGGCTGGTGTAGGCGGGGTCGACGGCGACGAGGGTGATGCCGAGTTCGGCCGCCATGGACACCAGCCGGGCCCGCAGCTTGCTGACGGGCATGCCGGAGATGAGGTTGCGGAAGCGCTTCTTGCGGCCGTGCTTCTCGCGGGTGGTCTCGGCGGTGAAGTCCAGGTCCTCGATCGCGATCGCGAGGCCGTGCCGGGCGGCCCAGTGCAGCAGGCGGATCAGCGCGTGCCTGACCTGGGCGTCGCGGTGGGCGGCGGTGCCGGACAGGTCGTAGTCGAAGCGTCGGGGATGGCCGGTGGGGTTGCCGTGGGTGTCGAGGCGCCAGGCAGCCAGGTGATCGGCGTTGGTGTCGACACCGGCCATGCCCCTCGCGCGGGCCGCCTGAAGCGGCACGGTCTGGACCGGGGGGATCGTCCAGGACGCGGTCACATACCAGCGGCCCCGGACTGTGTCTTCGTGGATGCGGTAGGCGACGGCCCGGTTGGCTGCCACGCGGTCGGCCCACTGCTCACCCCGGTGCGCGAACGACACCTTCGCGGTGAGGACGTACCGGCCGTGCGGGGCGTTCGCCAGGTGCGCGAGCGGCGCGGGGAGTTTGAGGGAGACCTCGCCGTCGGCGGTGACGCGGATGGTCTCGTTGCCGAAGCGTTTGCCGGACTCGCCGTCCGCCTGGAGGAACCGGCGCCCGGCCCGCCACCGTGTGCGCCACTGCTCCTCGGTGAGCTGCGCCTCTTTCAGGTGGTGGCGGGTGTTCAGCAGCCGTTTCCCGCCACGCACCACACGCACGACCCCAGACTCGCGGTCCGCCCGCACCGCCTCAAGCCGCTCTTCGAGCACGTGCAGGCGACGGGACTTCACGTGCCACTCTCGCCTGCTGCGGTAGCCGCCCGGTGCCCGCTTGGTACCCCTGGCGCCCACGGGCCGGGACAGCCTGTGGGTGATCGTGTCGATCCCGGCCTGAAGGCTCTGCATGTGCGCGAACTGGCCACGCCGGGCCAGCGCCCACTGATCGTGGGTGGCCTTCGTGATCGACCCGGCCCAACGGGCGGACGACTCCCGGGTCAGGACGCGCTTGCGCTCGGCCCACCGCTCACTGTCGTGCTCCAGCCCGGCCGCACACCGTGCCCTCAGATCGCGGGAGGCCAGCGAACCCAGCAGATCCCCGACCAGGCGCAGCACTTGCTCGTCCGCTGCGGTCAGGTGCTTGAGGCGGGTACGGATCGCCACCCCCGAGGGGCCCGGCACCACGAACGACGCCGCAACCTCCCGCAGCCCACCCAACCCCCTCACCCCCCACCTCTCGGTGCCGCAGAGATCCGTCACCACACCCAACGACCACCACCAGCAAGGGTCACGCATTCGACGCGAGAACCCCCGTTCCCCACCCGGCGCGCGATCCCGCCGCTGCCCGGGGGCTCACTCAAACGCACCAGAACGCACTCAACCGCCGTCCAACGCCAACTGCTCACAACCCCCACCATGCAGCCCCGGATCAGCCTCGCCACAGCACCTGCCAGGTGCTCGCGCCGTCGATACGGGCGGCCCGGCGATCTCCCGGGGGAACAGGGCGAGGACGGAGGACAACAGTGGCTGGGCCCGACGCCCAGCCCCGCTCCACCCAGCCAGGATCACGTTTCTCACACACCTCTCATAAACCCTTGTCCTGAACCCGTCACATCTGCGTATGGTGATCGCCGCGCCCGACGGAGCCGACCACTCCGTCATCGTGCGCGACGAAAGGCGACCGGGGGGATGTCCGTCGCCACGGGGAGAGACAGACCGTTCGTATGCCGCGAGCCGGCTCTTCACGCATGCCCTTCCACACGGGCGACCCCGGTCTCCGTCATGCGATGAAGGGATGCCTCTTGCGCCCCGTACGAGGGTTCATCAGGCCCGGATCACCACGGTCCGGGCCACTCACCACACTGCTTACGGCCACCGTCGCGGCCGCCGTGCTCGGCGGCCTCGCCGTACAGCCGTCGCTGCTCGGCCGGTACGCGGCCGACGACATGGCCCCCGTGGCCGACAGCTACGACGGCTTCGACGCCAAGGCGGCCGAACAGCTCCGCCAGGACCAGTGCCTCATGACCGAGGTGCTGCGGATGGGCGGCCCGGCCATGTACGGCGTCGCCCAGGACGGCCTGAACCAGACACCGGACAAGCTGCACACGGCGGCCGACCGGCAGTACTGGAACACCACCCCGCTGAGCACCGCGTTCCAGAAGGACCGCGACGACATCGACAAGATCGACCTGTACGGGCGGCTCCAGGTGTGGAAGAAGCCGCTGTCCGGGCTCTCCTACCCCGGCGGCTTCAAGAGCGTCGCCGACTTCCAGGACCCTCCGGGGCTGCCCGGGGGCGGCAAGGACTACTTCGAGCAGGTCGGCATCACCCCGTGGCTCGGAGCCCAGTGGTGGAAGAGCGAGGGCGACTACTACGAGGACCCGACCCCCGAGGCCGACGAGGCGACGGCGAAGGCGGTCACCGACCTCGGCACCCCGCTCTACGGCAAGGACCCGGACCCGAGCCTTCCGCGTGACGAGTGGAACCGGGCCCTGGCCGAGCAGCGGGCCTGGGAAGACCGCGTCTTCATGCACAAGCAGTGGGCCGACGACGCCCGCATCTTCCTCTCCTCCGGCGGCTTCCCGCGCACCGCGCCCGAGCCGGGCAGCGTCGAGTACCGCATCGCCGTCGAGGACCTGAAGGCCCGGTTCGCCTCCTGCGACTGGCACAGCCCGGCCGACCCGAGCAAGGTCCTCGGCAAGGAGGTCGCGGCCGCGTCGGCGGAGTGGCAGCAGGAGATCGCCGCCCAGGCGACCCAGCGCAACCAGATCCTGGGCGCGAGCCGTGAGGCCACCAGGTCCCTCGCCGACGGCGCCTCCGCGCTGGGCGAGATGCTGGGCCAGTCCTGGATCGCCGACCACCTCGCCCGCTGGCAGGACTACTGGTCGGCCGGCGGCCCCGGCTGGATCGGCGACAGCCCGTTCGTCGTCCACGCCCACGGCGCCACCGACAAGTGCCTGGAGGTGGCGGGCGCCAAGAAGGACAACGGCACGGCCGTACAGCTCTACACCTGCAACGGCGGCGCCGGGCAGAAGTGGCAGATCTCCGGCGACCACCTGGTCAACCCCAACTCGGGCAAGTGCCTGACCGTCAAGGGCGGCGCGAGCGCCAACGGCACCGCCGTGCAGATCTCCACCTGCTCCAACAGCACCTCCCAGAACTGGGAGTACGGCACCCACGGCACCACGCGGCTGTACCACCCGGCGACCGGCAACTGCCTCGACCTCGCCGACTACACCAACAGCCGCGACGGCCGCATGTGGGACTGCACCGGCAAGGCCCCGCAGCAGTTCGACGTCGTCCCGTCCGGCCACAACGGCACCGACGACCTCGACTACCCGACCAAGGCGCAGTTCGACAAGGCGAAGAAGGGCGTCACGGACGCCCAGGCCGCGTCGAAGAAGCAGCTGGACCTGTTGAAGGCGAAGGCCGCCGCCGCGAAGAAGGCCGCCGCCGACACGGACACCGCGACCCAGGCCGCCTACGCCATCGCCGACAAGGCGGGCGCCCCGCGCGGCCGAGGTCTGCTCGTCGCCCAGCAGAAGGCCCAGGTCACCAAGGCCTCGGCCGCCGCGCTCGAAGCACTGTCGAAGGCCGGTGACACGGCGTACGCCGCCACCAGGGCGGCCGTCGGGGACAGCGAGACCATCGCCGCCCGCGCGCTGACCCAGGCCGCCCAGTCGAAGGCGGCGTTCCGTACGGCCGCCGCGAACGAGGCCCGTGCCCAGGCGAAGGCCGCCGCCGACGCGGCCGCCGTCCAGGCGCAGAACGCCAAGGCCGCCCGGGACCTCGCGAAGGCGAAGCTCGCCGAGACGCAGAAGGCCGAGGCCGACGCCAAGGCCGCGGCGGCCGACGCGCACGCCAAGCGGCTCGCGGCGGAGGCCGAGGAGGCCACGGCGAAGGCGGAGAAGGAGACCGCCGCCGCCAAGCAGGCCGAGGCCGCCCAGCACAAGAGGAACGCCGAGGGCTACGCGACGACCGCGAACGAGGCCAAGGGCCGCGCGGAGACCTCCGAGTCCACCGCGCGCACCAAGCGCCAGGACGCCGAGGCCGCCCGCGACCGGGCCAAGGGCAAGCGCGACGACGCGTGGGACGCGGAGAGCAAGGCGAACGCCTCCCGCGCCAAGGCCGACGCCAAGGACGCCTACGCCGAGGCCCATGCCTCCGACGCCGACGCCAAGGACTCCAGGGCCGCGGCCGACGCCGCCGACGCGGCGGCCGACGACGCGGAGTCCGCGGCGACCTCGGCCCGCGCCGAGGCGAACGCGGCGACCCAGGCCGCCGCCGACGCGGACGCCGCCGCCACCCGCGCGGAGGCCGCCGCCAAGCGTGCCCGGTCCAACGCCGACGCGGCCCAGGCCGCGAAGCTGAGGGCGGACGCCGCCGTCCGTACGGCGACCAGCGCCGCCGCCGACGCCATCAAGGCCTCCGAGACCGCGGCCTCCGCCGCCCGCACGGCCGTGGAACTGGCCGACGAGGCGGACAAGCACGCGGCCGACGCGAAGGCCCAGGCCGACGCGGCCAAGGCCGAGTCCGTCAAGGCGGTCGCCTCGGCGGCCGACGCGGCCGGTCACGCCTACACCACCGCACAGGCCGCGGCGGACGCCGGAGCCTCGGCGCAGCAGGTCGCCGCGCCCGCCAACGACGCCGTCCAGCTCGGTTCCCCGTACGTCGACACCGACGCCACCGCGGGGCTGGTGGTCCTGACGGGCCAGTCGTCGAAGACGATCGCCGAGCAGCAGAAGGCGGTGGCCGACGCGCACGCCGCCAACGCCCAGAAGAACGCCGACCAGGCGGCGAGCCTCGCCGCGGCGGCGACGGGCGACGCGAAGGCGGCGTACACGCTGGCCGCCGAAGCCGCCGGCTTCGCCGCGACCGCCCGCAAGTCGGCGAAGGAGGCGCTCGGTTACGCCGCCGAGGCCGCCAAGTACGCCGCCGACGCGCAGGCCTCACTGGCCCGCACCATCGAGTACGACCAGCAGGCCACCGCCGACGCGGCAGCCGCCGACAAGGCGGCAGGCCGGGCCGAGGGCTACGCGGCCGACGCCCGCGCCTCGGCCGACCAGGCCGCCCTGGACGCGGCAGCGGCGCGCACGGCGGCCTCGCAGGCCGAGCAGGCCGCGAAGGACGCCCGAGCGGCGGCCGACCGCGCCGACGCCGAGGCCACCCTCGCCGAACAGGCGGCGAAGGACGCCCAGAAGTACGCCGACTCGGCCCAGCAGGCGGCCGACTCGGCCGAGCGCAAGGAGGCCAACGGCCAGGTGCAGACGGGCGCCGGAACCGGCGTCAACGGTGTCTTCTACGTCATCGAGAAGATGACCGACGCGGCCCCGGCCAAGCAGCTCAACCCGTGCGACTACACGCTCCAGGGCTGCACGGTGACGTACGAACTGCACCTCGACCTCACGGTCAGCTACTACTTCTGCACCAACCCCGACGTCCCGGCGACCGAGTCGGGCTGCCCGGCGGCGAACACGGTCTTCCTCAAGACGGAGGTCCTCAGGAACCAGAAGCAGGAGTGGACCCACCACTTCAGCGCCGGTGACATCACCCGCCTCGGCTGGCAGGCCCTGTTCGGGGACACGCTCGGCGCGGTCCTGTACGAGGTCGTGCTGGGCGACGCGGTCCGCTGCTACCACGGCGACAAGGCCGGCTGCGCCTGGTTCGCGTCCAACTTCATCCCGGGCAAGGCCTTCGAGAAGGTGGCCGAGGGGATCCGTGCCCTCCACGCCGCGATGACGACCGGGATCGGCGTCACCGACGCGTTCAAGGCGCTGAAGGCGCTGGACGTGGACCCGGCGACGATCGCCCGGATCGAGGAGACGGTCCGCACGTACGACGAGATCGTCACGGCCTGCAAGGTCAACAGCTTCACCGGCGACACCATGGTGCTGATGGGCGACGGAACGCGTCGGCCGATCCGGGACGTGCGGGTCGGCGACCTGGTCCTGGCCGGCGACCCGGGCACCGGCGCGCTGACCCCGCGGCCGGTCACCGACACCTTCCGGCACGACACGGATCACCTGATCGACGTCACCGTGGCCGGCGGCGTGCTGACCAGCACGGCCGGGCACCGGGTGTACGTCACCGAACGCGGCTGGACGACGGTCTCCGACCTGCGCGCCGGGGACGCGCTGCGCGGCTCGGACGGGACCGTCCGCACGGTGACCGCGCTGCGGGACCGCGAGGGCCTCGCGCCCCGCGAGGTGTACGACCTCACCGTCGACGAGACCCACACCTTCTTCGTGCGCCCGCAGGGCGGCCGTGCCACGGACGTCCTCGTCCACAATTGCACGAAGATCCTGGAGGACGAGGGGATCGCCGGGGCGCACACCAAGGAGAAGCACATCGACGTCTCCGACTCGGACGCCTGGAACCGGGCCCAGACCGAGCCCGGTGGCACCGTGGGCAAATGGAAGGACGAGGCGACGGCCGCGCGTGTCGTCGACGAGGCGTTCCGCCAGTGGGAGAAGAACGGCGACAACGCGCAGAAGCTGGCGGACTGGAAGATCAAGGAGGCCAAGAAGCAGGGCAAGCCGGGATACATCTTCGACGCCAAGCGGGACACGCTCACCTTCGACTGGGAGGTCCGCGGCGAGAAGGACGCGCTCGGAACGGTGTTCACCAAGAACGGTCCCCGGGCCGGTGAGGAGTCCAGCAAGACGGTCCGGATCGTGCTGAGGTACGTGGCGAAGAAGGACCCCGTGCAGCCGCACAAGCCGACGAACTTCGTCGTCTACACGTCCTATCCGCTCCCGAAGCAGTCGTAGGAGCGCGTACGAGCAAGGTCACGGGCCCCTTCGCACGACGAAGGGGCCCGTGGCCGTGAAAGGTTCTGTGATGGCGCACCGCAAGGCGTACTTCGTCGACCACGACGCGGACTTCGGCCTCAGTGGTCTGGCCGGGGTCCTGTGCCGCCGTACCACGCTCCGGCTCGACGAGCCCACGGTGGCGGCGCTGATCGACCGGGCGGTCCATGACGACGAGGACGAGCAGCTCGTCAGGGATGCGCGGCTGCTGCTGGAGTCCCCGCTGCCCGACGGCGTCCTGCACGCCGTATGGCTGGCCGCCACGCGGCGCTGCTTCGACCCGGCCGACCATGGTTCGGACATCCGGGCGTGGCTGCGCCGGGTCTCCGACGCGGGCCCGGTCCGCGCGGCGGGGGCGGAGACCTCCGGCCCGACGGTGACGGAGGAGGAACTGCGCGAGGCGGTGGCGGCGGAGCTGCGCCTGCTCGCGCCCGCCCTGACCACCGCCGTTGCGGTGCCGGACCTCGTCCCCGCACTGGAGCGGGTGGTACGGGAGGCCGACGCGGATCTGGGGTTCCGGCTCCTGCTGAGGGCCCTGAAGGCGTACGCGGTGCGGGTGACGGACGAGCAATACCACCGCTTCCTGGGCCTCGGCGAACGGCTCGACTACCCGCTCGCCGCCGTCTTCGAGGAGCTGAGCGTGCACTGGCCGCCCCTCGCCTCGGCACCGCGGGACTTCGAGTTCGGCTTCGGACTGCCGAAGCTCTCCCGGCTCCTCGACGGGGAGTGGAACGCCTGGCGGTACGAGGGCACGGGCACGCCGCAGGGCTACGCCGCCGGGTTCGTCCGCGCCGACAGCGGCCTCGTGCCGGGCGCCCAGGCTGCCGTGCTGCTGGAGGACGCCGTCCGTCTGCTGGACTCCCCGCTCGGCGACGGGCGGATCACCGCGCTGTGGCGGGCGGCCTCTCGTCGCTGCGGCGCGAGTGAGGACTTCGACGCCGACGGACGGGTCTGGCTGCGGCAGGTCGCCGAGGACTGCCGGGAGTATCTCGCCGAGGTCGACCCCGCGTACACCCTCGTCCTGCGGCCCGCGCGTACCGGGCTCGCGGAGGAGGTGCTGTCCGAACTCCGGCTGATCGGACCGGCCCTGGAGGCGACCGGTGACGCCATGGTGCGCGAGGCGGTGAAGGCGCTCGCACAGGTGACGACGGAAGCCGATCCGGAGCTCGGCTTCCGTTTCTTGCTCCGCTTCATCGACGGCTACGGCATCACGGTCACCGCGGCCCAGTACGCCCGCTACGAACGGCTCGGTGAGCGGCTGGGCTGCGGCGCGGACCATGTCCGCCGGGAACTGGAGCCTCCTGTCAGCCGATAGCCCGCGCCGCCGTGCTCGCCCGCCGTGTCAGGGTCGGCTGGATCAGCGTCGCCTCCGGTACCAGACCACCCGCCAGCTTCTCCATCAGCAGCCCCACAGCCCGATCCCCGACCTCAGCAGACGGCAGCGCGACCGAGGTGACCCCCAGGGACTCGGCCAGTTCGTCCGGGCAGATCGCCGTCACCGACAGATCGCCGGGCACGCGGAGCCCGAGCTGTTCGAAGGCGGTGACGAGGGGCTCCAGGACCGCCTCGTTGTGGACGACCACGCCCGTGAGGGCCGGCTGGTCCCGGAGCAGTCGCTCGGCCACCTGCCGGGCCGCCGCCGGGGTCGCCTCGCAGGGGTGGACGGCCGAGGCGAGCCCGCCGCGGTCGGCGGCCGCGGTGAAGCCCTGGACGACACGCTGGGCGAACGCCGTCCCGCGCACGTACACCTCCGGCGGCGACCCGACGAGCGCCACCACCCGGTGCCCCAGCTGGGCCAGATGCTCCACGCACCGCTCGCCCGCGCCGCGGAAGTCGAGGTCGATGCAGGTCAGCCCGGCACAGTCGCGCGGGAAGCCGATCATCACGGACGGCCGGTCCAGGGTGCGCAGCAGCGGCAGCCGGGGATCGTGCAGCTGCACGTCCATCAGGATCAGCGCGTCGACCAGGGCCGTGTCCGCGACCCGGCGCAGACCGTCCTCGCCCTCCTCCTGGGTGAGGAGAAGGACGTCGTGGTCGTGGCGTCTGGCCGCCGTCACCACCGACGCCACGAACTGCATGACGACCGGGACATGGATGCCGGCCCGCAGCGGGGCGACCAGCGCCAGCACGTTGGAGCGTCGGCCGGCCAGGGCCCGGGCGCCCGCGTGCGGCCGGTAGCCCAGCTCGCGGGCGGCCGCCTCGACGCGCTGCCGGGTCGCCGTCGAGATCGGGCGTTTGCCACTGAGGGCGTACGACACCGTGCTGGCGGAGACCCCGGCGCGCCGTGCCACATCCGTGATCTTCACCATCACCCGAGCTCCAGCGTCAGGAAGCCGGTGCCCGCCTCGGCCCGGGCCACCCGGTCCCCGGAGGCGAGCGCCCAGGGTGCCGAGGCGTCGCTCGCCGAAGCCCGCAGGGTGTCCCTTTCCCGTACGACGGTGAAGACCGTGTCCCCGGCCCGTACCGTCACCTCCGTCCCCCGCTCCAGGCCGTACGTCCGCAGGGTCACCCCGTCGGCGTGCGGATAGTCGGGCCGGTCGGCGTGCGCGCCCACCGGGAGCACCGCGCCCGGCCGCACCAGCAGCGGCACGCTGCGGAACCCGTGCCGTTCGCGCACCCAGCGCGGACCGGTCACCGTGCGTCCGGTGAGGAAGTGGGTCCAGGTGCCCTCGGGGACGTAGTAGGTGACGTCCCCCTCGTCGTTGAAGACGGGGGCGACCAGCAGATCCGGGCCGAGCATGTACTGCCGCTCCACCTGCGCGCACCCCGGGTCCTGCGGGAACTCCAGCACCATCGCCCGCATCACCGGCAGCCCCTCCTCGTGGGCGACGCGCGCCACGTCGTACAGGTACGGCATGAGCCGCAGCTTCAGTCGGGTGAAGTGCCGCAGGACGTCCACCGCTTCCTCGTCGAACAGCCAGGGGACGCGGTACGAGGAGCTGCCGTGCAGCCGGCTGTGCGAGGACAGCAGCCCGAACGCCAGCCAGCGCTTGAACAGCGCCGGGGTCGGTGTGCCCTCGAAGCCGCCGATGTCGTGGCTCCAGAAGCCGAAGCCCGACAGGCCGAGCGACAGCCCGCCGCGCAGGGACTCCGCCATCGACGCGTACGTCGCCTCGCAGTCGCCGCCCCAGTGGACGGGGAACTTCTGACTGCCGGCCGTCGCCGAGCGGGCGAAGAGGACCGCCTCCCCCTCACCCCGGTGTTTGCGCAGGACGTCGAAGACCGTGCGGTTGTAGAGGTACGTGTAGTAGTTGTGCATCCGCTCCGGGTCGGAGCCGTCGGACCACTCCACGTCGAGCGGCACCCGCTCTCCGAAGTCGGTCTTGAAGCAGTCGACGCCCTGTGCGAGCAGCGCCTCCAGCTTCGACGCGTACCACTCGCGGGCGGCCGGGCTGGTGAAGTCGACCAGGGCCATGCCGGGCTGCCACATGTCCCACTGCCAGACACTGCCGTCGGGGCGGCGCAGCAGATGGCCGAGTGCCTTCCCCTCGGCGAACAGCGGGGAGCGCTGGGCGATGTACGGGTTGATCCACACGCAGACGTGCAGGCCCTTGGCCTTCAGCCGGGCCAGCATGCCCTCCGGGTCGGGGAAGACCCGGGGGTCCCAGCGGAAGTCGCACCAGTGGAACTCCCGCATCCAGAAACAGTCGAAGTGGAAGACGGACAGCGGCAGTTCGCGTTCCCGCATGCCCTCGATGAAGGAGGTGACCGTCTCCTCGTCGTAGGAGGTGGTGAAGGAGGTCGACAGCCACAGCCCGAAGGACCAGGCGGGCGGGAGCGCAGGGCGCCCGGTGAGCGCGGTGTACCGGCGGAGGACGTCCTTCGGGGTGGGCCCGTGGACGACGTAGTACGTCAACTCCTGCGTCTCCGCGCTGAACTGGACCCGGGAGACAGTCTCCGAGCCGACCTCGAAGCTCACCTTGCCGGGGTGGTCGACGAAGACGCCGTAGCCGGCGTCGGTGAGGTAGAACGGCACGTTCTTGTATGCCTGTTCGGTGGCCGTGCCGCCGTCGGCGTTCCAGATGTCCACGACCTGGCCGTTCCTGACGAGCGGGCCGAAGCGTTCGCCGAGGCCGTACACGGAGGTGCCGACCCCGAGGTCGAGCTGTTCGCGCAGGTAGTGGCCGCCGGTGGCCGCGTCCCGCAGGATGGCCATGCCCTTGGGGCCGCTGGCGGTGAGGGTGCGGCCGTGGGCGAGGAACTCCACCCGCCAGGGACCGGAGCGGGCCACCCGCACCGACAGCGCGCCGGAGGTGAGCGTCGCGTGGTCGTCGTCGTACGAGAGGAGCGGGGAGGCCTCGGTCCCGGCGAGGTCGAAGACGGGCTCGCGCGGCCGCTCGCCCGTGAAGTGGCGCAGGGTCAGGCCGATGACGTCCGGCATCGGGGTGTGGACGGTGAGCGTCAGGACCGGTCCCGTCATCAGGTCGCCGCGGCTGCGGATGGGCCGGGTCGGGGCGTGGATCTCCAGGGTGCCGGCGCCGACGCCCTCGGGCTCGGTGACGTCGAGGACCTCGGCCGGGTACGCGGCGGTGACGCCCTCGCGCAGCAGCCAGTAACCGTCGGAGAACTTCATGGGTGGGGGGTCTCCTTACTTCACGGCGCCCACCGCGATGCCGCGGGTGAGCGTGCGCTGGAAGACGAGGAAGAAGACGAGCGCGGGCAGGACGCCGAGCAGGGCGGCCGCGTTGGTCATGGTGGCGTCCATCAGCCGCTGGCCCTGCAGGACGCCGAGGGCCACCGACACCGTCTGGTTGTCGTTGGAGATCAGCATGACCAGCGGCAGCAGGAACTCGTTCCACGTCCACACGAAGAACAGCACGAGCAGCACGCCGAGGGTGGGCCGGCTGACCGGGACGACGATCCGCCACAGCACCTGCCAGGTGCTCGCCCCGTCGATGCGGGCCGCCTCGATGATCTCCCGGGGGAACCGGGCGAGGACGGAGGACAGCAGGAACGTGCCGAACGCCGACTGGACCACCGTGAAGACGATGATCACGCTGAGCCGGGTGTCGTAGAGGCCCACCTCCTTGCTGAGGTAGTAGAGCGGGTAGACCAGCGCCTCCTGCGGCAGCATGTTCGCCAGCACGAAGAAGGCCAGCAGCCAGGTGCGGCCGCGGACCCGGCCGATGCCGATCGCGTAGGCGTTGAGCACCGACAGCACGACCGCGCCGACCGCCACCGAGCTGCTGATCAGGACCGAGTTGATGAGCTTCTGGCTGTAGTCGACCCGCTCCCAGAAATCCTTCAGGCCGTCCAGGTAGAGGCCGTCGGGCAGGCTCAGCGGGCCGTTCGCCGAGTACTCCGCCGGGGACTTGACCGCGTTCACGGCGACGATCAGGAACGGCACGACCATGAGGAGCGCGGCGAGGCAGAGGGCGACCAGGACCGGGTAGCGGCGCAGGGCGTTCGTCATGCGCGCACCCCCTCCTCCGCACCCTCCGCCCGGGTCTGCAGCCGCAGGCCGACCAGGGAGAGGGCGAGGATGATCACGGTCAGCACGGTGGAGATCGCGGCGCCGTAGCCGACCTGGGTCTTCTCGAAGAAGGTGGTGAAGGAGAAGTAGGAGGGCACGTCCGTCGCGCCGCCCGGGCCGCCCTTGGTCAGGACGTACACCGCGCCGAACACCTTCAGCGCGGCGATCGTGCACCAGGTCAGCACGACATGGATCTCCGGGCGCAGCTGCGGCAGCGTGATGTGCCGGAAGCGGCGCCACCAGCCGGCGCCGTCCAGTTCGGCCGCCTCGTGCAGCTCGGGGTCGACGCGCTGCAGACCCGCCATGAAGACCACCAGCGGGAAGCCGATCTGCACCCACACCAGCACGCCCATCACGCTGTACAGCGCGAAGTCGGGGTCGCCCAGCCAGTCCCGCTGCCGGCCGCCGAGCCCGATCGCTTGGAGGAACGCGTTGAGGGAGCCGTTCTCGGGGGCGAGGATCCAGCTCCACACGATCCCCGCGACCGCGATCGGCAGCACCTGCGGGAGGTAGAAGCAGGCGCGCAGGACGGACGTCACCTTGCTGCCGAAGTGCTTGCCGACGTAGTCGAACAGGGCGGCGGCCAGGACCAGTCCGAGCGCGGTCGGCATGGCCGCCATGGCGACGACCATGAACAGGCTGTGCCGGAACGACGCCCAGAAGCCCGCGTCGTCGAGCAGCTCCCGGTAGTTGCCGAACCCGGCCCAGGACGGGCTGCCCACGCCCTGCCAGTCCGTGAAGCTCACGCCGGTGTTCATCAGGAACGGCACGACGATCACGGCGAGGAAGGCGAGGACACCGGGGAGCAGGAACAGGGCGTAGGAGTCGCGGGGGCTGCTGCGGGGGCTGTCGCGGGGGAGGGGCACCTTCATCGCTGAGGCACGCCGTTGTCGTACGCCTTCTGCAACGCGTCCAGGTAGGCGTCCGGTTCCTCACTGCCGGTGATCAGCTTCTGGGTCTCGGAGACGAGGACGTCGTAGAAGCCGGGGACCGGCCAGTCGGGGTAGAAGGCCAGGCCGTCCCGCCCGCTCAGCGTGTTGAAGTGGGCGATGAGTTCCTTGGCCTTCGGGTCGGTGATCGCGGCGGGGTCGGCCGCGACAGGCACCCCGCCCTTGTTGCCGAGCAGGTTCTGGATCTTCTTCGACAGGGTGATGTCGATGAAGTCGTAGGCGAGTTCCTTGTTCCCGGCGCTCTTCGGGACGACCCACAGATTCCCTCCGGAGCCGAGTGTGAGGTCGGAGCCGGGCCACAGGGTGGTGCCCCAGTCGAACGCCGTCGCCTCCGCCTGGAAGCGGCCGTACCACCAGCTCCCGGAGAACAGGATGGGCGCCTTGCCCTGGATGAAGGAGACGCCGGCCTCCTCGGCCTTGGTGCCGCTGGACTTCTCGCCGAGGTAGCCCTTCTCCACCCAGTCGGCGAAGGTCTCGGCCGCGTACGTCCAGGCCGCGTCGTGGAAGTCGGTCTTCCCCCGGTACAGCTCGTAGGAGTCGACCCAGGAGCGGTCGGCCTTGGACAGGGCGAGCTGGTAGAGGTACTGCTGGGCGAGGTACTCGGCGCCGGAGTTGGCGAGCGGGGTGATGTCGTGCTCGACGAAGGTGTCCATCGCCGTGACCAGGTCGTCGAACGTGGCCGGCTCGGCGAGCCCGTACTTCGCGAACAGGTCCTTGTTGAAGTAGACCATCGTGTACTCGGCGTAGTCCGGCACGCCGTACCACTTGCCGGAACCCATGACACCGTTGTCGTCGTACTGGCTGGTGGTGCGCACACCCGGGCTCAGCAGCTTGTCCCAGCCGCGCTCCGCCGCCTCCGCGGACAGATCGGTGAGCAGCCCCTGCTTCGACAGCAGCCCCGCCGTCGCGTTGCCCTTGTTGTACTCCATGAGGTCGGGCGCGTCGGAGGAGTTGAGGACCATCGGGGCGGTCTTCTGGATCTGCTCGAAGCTCTTCTCCTCGAACTTCACCTTCACGCCGGGGTGTTGGGCCTCGAACTCCTTGATCGCCTCGGCCCAGGCGACGCCCATCGCGCTGGTGGGGCCTTCGTAGTGCCACAGTCGCAGGGTCTTGGGATCGGAGCTGCCGCTGTTGTTCGTGCCGCCGCAGGAGGCCAGCAGCAGGGCACCCGCCAGGGCCGCCGCCACACTCGCCACCGCACGCCTTCTCGCCGTCAACATCCTGTGCCTCCAGGGGAGTTCGGGATGGTTCTTTCGGGCTCTTTCGGGCAGGAACAGCCATCACGCGGCGTTCGACGAGGTCGTCGAACCGTTTCGATGCGTGACGTCGAAGCGCTTCGACGGGGGAAGGTAGGGGGCGGCTGTGACGCGCGTCAATGGGGCGGGCGGGAATTGACCGGAGAGGTGATGGGCGGCGGTTGTGTGTGCTCGGTCTCAGCGACACGCCGTGCACACGGCGTGTCGCTGAGACTCGATCACCACTCCTCGGCGGTCAGCCGGATTCACCTCAGTGCTCCCGGGTGAGCGGGGCCCCGGGCGAGCGGGGCCCTGGCGGGGCTGGTTAGCCGGCAGCGGTGGTGAAGAGGTCGTCGGCGGTGGTGGCGTGGACGGCGCGCTCGGACCAGGTGGTGAGCTGGTCGAGGTCGGTGCAGGCCTCGACGCGGTCGCGCACGGAGTCGGGAACGTCGATGCCGCGCCAGCGCAGGATGTTCAGGACCATCTCGGCCCGCTCCTGGGCCCTGCCTTGCTCTCGTCCTTCTTCCCGTCCTTCTTCCCGCACTTCCTCGGCGAGCGGGTGCCGCCAGAAGTACTGCATTGCCGTCATCAGGTCCCTCCACATCTGCTGGGCCTGGGGGTCTGCCAGGCACGAGTCGACGAATTGCACGAACACCGCGGCACTGTCCGCGTCGATGGACTTCAGGGCGACTACCAGCGATTCCAGTATGCCCGCGGCCTGCGGCCCCCGGCCGTGCGTCATCGCCGAAAGCACCGCGAGGGCGGGGTCCCGCACCGCTTCCGCCTCGTCCGAGATCACCGGGACGTTCCCCGGCCCGAGGACGAATGGCCGGACAGTCATGGAGGGCATGCCTCGCACCCCGACCTGGATGGGCTGGGCCGCCCAGCGGGCCGTGGCACTGTTCTGGGTGACGACGATCAGGACGGGGTCGCAGTGGTACTTCTCCAGCAGGTAGGCGAGGTAGTACGGCCAGCTGCGGTGCTTCCTGGCGTCCGGGTCGGTCTGCGACTCCACGACGAGGAGGTAGGTGCCCTCGTCGGTCTCGGCCCGTAACAGCGTGTCCACGCGTCGCTCGATCGGCTCGACTTCGGTGAGGTCGATGTTCATGGCGGCGAAGTCGTGCGGCTCCGGGAAGGGGACGTGCAGCACCTGCTGAAGGGCCCGGGTGAGGAGTGCGGGGTCCTTCTGGAAGATGCGGTGCAGCGCCTCGTGGGACGAGGTGACCATCAGCTCTCCTGTCTTTCTGCCTGACGTGATCAACGAGCTACGCCGCCGGAAGTTCGCACCACACGAGCTTGCCGGGCAGTCCGAGGCGGGAGAGGGGCTGCCATCCCCACAGGTCGGCGCAGGCGCGTACGAGGGCGAAGCCGCGACCGCTCTCGGCGTCGGCCGGCTCGGTGAAGTCACCCGGGGGTTCCGGCGGTTCGGGGTCGGCGTCCCACGCACCGATCTGCAG